>JADZAR010000074.1 GCA_020852475.1 Nitrosomonas sp. | reverse complement strand
TTTGCTGGCTGTCAAATAAAACGCCGCCCAGGGACGTCAGGTGGTCGGCGATCGCACCGGGCAAGTAACGGTTGGTATCAAGCGCTTCAACCGAGGCTCTGCCGGTAAAATAAAACAGCACATCCTCTCTGTCCGTCAGCGCATCGGCTTCCACGATTTCCATCCCGATTCGCTCGCCGAATACCGCCGCAATCCGCTCATAAACCCGTGCACGCACATTACGCGCCTGATCCGACGTACTGACGAGATAAGCCGAGCCTCGGGGAAAAGCGCCATCCGATTGCACGCCACGGTCAATCATTGCCTTGACCTGCTCGACACTGCTACCCGCCAGCAGCATGGTTGGGCGGATATTGAAATCCCGATAGGGTAATGATGAGTTCGAGTTGAAATACGCACTGACTTTTGTCGGCGAGCAATCATCCGCGCAATATGCCCTGTCGAATCCGAATGTCATTGCGCTGGTCACCGACATGCAGGCAACCTTGTAAGGCTTTGACCAGGCAAGCACATAAAACTGCACCTGTTCAGGGGTTTGCGCGACAATCTGTTCTCTCAGCAGCGTGAACAAATGGCTTCCCATGACACCGGTTTGCGGAAATTCGATGCGAATCATGTTTTCATCCGGTATTTTGCGCTTATCCTGGTAGTACCGGCCGATTTCCAGGCTAGCGCTATCGCTCTTATTGACAATCACCGCGACATGCTCAGGTAGAACAGCAGCCTGAAGACAGGCCACCGATAAAACCCACCCGACAACCGCATAGAATAAAAAACGCATAGCAAATCCACCATCATCAGAAATACAGATCCATGCATTATTGCACACTCACTTCGCGCGAAGGCTTCCGGTGCGGCAATATGTCGCATTGTATTCCACGCATTTTTGACCATAATTGCGAACGTAAATAAACAAACCACCCTCGTTGCGAAGCGAGTCCGGAAAACATACGGGTCTCCGTCTGGTTATTCAGCGTCGAGATAGCCGGGTTGCCTCCCAGGGAATGATGGGGAGTTTCTGAAAAGCTGCATGCCGGGTACTCCTGCTGCAAACTCGGAACATCATTCATGCGCCGGTGTTCTGTTATCTCAAATTCATAGTCACGGCGTCGGCGTGTCAAGCTGTTTTATTTTTCTAATGGATTGTTTTAAGGAGAAATCATGCCTCAAAATCATGTACGTTCAACCACTTTCGCCGTACAAGCATCACTGATTGCAGCCGTTGCGCTGTTCGGCATAAACGCCGCGGAAGCGGCTAACGAAATAACTCCAGAATCATGGAACGGAAATAATTACTTGTTTTCTGGTTCCACAACCATTACAGCCTCTCAAGCATGGGCCAGTAATAATGGATACACAGCAGAATCGGTGACAAATTATTCAGCTCGAGCAGAGGCAGGCCAGTGGTACAATTTTGCAAATTTTCTCCAAGATACGGATGTTAGTATCAGAGTCATCGGTACCGGAGGGTTTGTACCCGGACTTACAGTCTGGGCAACAGCCTCCGAGTTTGATGGCGGTACCTTTTTTGGCGAAGTCAGCACCGCAGGATTTCAATCCCCACAGTCATTCAATGCCACGGGCGTATTGTTTGATGACCCTGGCACATTATGGATGACTAATGGTTTCGGCGGTAATGCTATTGAAACTCTTGCTTATGCCGTGGCTAATCCAAACGTTAATTACGGACCTGCTGATACCGGATGGGGTGAAACTATTTTGTCTGGTATACATGACGTTAGTCTGTCTAATTCGTGGGAATCCGGCATCACCGGCAATACGAGCGCACAATCCGCAACCCTCCTCTTCACTGATCTGGCCGCTGGCTGGTATACCATTTACATCGGCGGCACCGATGCCACCGCAGCCGACGGTGGTTACGATCTTATTGTCAGCACGGTACCGGAAACTCACACCTGGGCGATGCTGCTGGCCGGTTTGGGTCTTATCGGCTGGCGATTGAGAAACTCATCCCGCGAGTCGTCCGGCATGACGTTTGCTTGATTAAACAACCGATCAGCAAAAACAGAAAAACATGCTCATTCTTCTTGTCTGCCCATACAAAACCAGGGTAAGACTTCGGCTTTATTTTTCGATCCTAATCTATCTGGAGTCAAAATCATGTTAAAACAAATTCAACTCGCCAGCGCCGCCGCACTGGCGTTTGGTCTCCTGACCTCACCGGCCCAGGCGGCCAACTCATTGGTCATCGATGGCGCGATCCTTAAAAACGACCTCGGCACAACATTCGATGCCTGGACATTCAAGATACTCGGCGCGGGCAGTTTCACCGTCGACGTTGCTGCGTATGAAGCCTCGCAAAGCAGCGTTACCGCCGCAGGCTATTACACGCACGACATCAACGGCGATGGCGAATTGACCTGGCTCGATCCCGATACGTATTTTTATCACGACACCGGATCGATCCAGACAACCGACGCGATTTTCCGCTGCGATGACGTTCAGAATAATTGCGGCGGCGCTACCGGTACCAGTAATTATTTCAACGGCTATACGCCGGAAACCAGTCCGCTGACTCGCACCTCCCGCCTGCTGGACGAAACGCCGGTTGACGGCTCGGTGCATTTCCGCCGCGACCCGTGGTACGACGTAACCGTCAATACAGCTGGCGATTATCTGTTTCTGATCGCCGATTTTCGTCTCGATCCCGCTGAAGCCGCAGCCGGCATCAATGGTGGCGACAATTTCTCCGCGCCTACCGGTTTTTCTGGTCCTGTTCTCGACCATGCCGATTACCGCGTCACGTTCAGTTCGTCCGACATGTTGTTCAGTCTTGACGGTAATACAATTGTCGTATCACCCATCCCCGAAGCGCAAACCTGGGCGATGCTGCTCGCCGGCTTGAGCCTTATCGGCTGGCGGTTGAGAAACCAATCCCGCAAGGCGTCCAGCCTGGCGTTTGTCTGATTTAATCGGACATCATCAAAAACGAGACAACCCGGTTCATCGCGTAATCGGATTGTCTTTCCGTTTTTCATTTTTCCATGCGACTGTTTTATCTATCCGTCGCACATCAAAAACTGAATTTAAATTTCGACGCAAAACAAGACCATCCACACGGTGCGACAATATGTCACATTGTATTTGGCATATTTCTAGGCATAATCAAGTGTGTAATCGAAAAAGCCACCCTCGTTGCGAAACGAGTCCGGAAAGCCCGCGGGTCTCAGCTGTATAAAGTCCGTTTTATTCAACGCTGACGATAGCCGGGTTGCCTCCCTGGAATGATGGGGAGTTTCTGAAAAGCTGCATGCCGGGTACTCCTGCTGCAAACTCGGAACATCATTCATGCGCCGGTGTTCTGTGTTATCTCAAATTCATAGTCACGGCGTCGGCGTGTCAAGCTGTTTTATTTTTCTAATGGATTATTTTAAGGAGAAATCATGCCTCAAAGTCATGTACGTTCAACCACTTTCGCCGTACAGGCATCACTGATTGCAGCCGTTGCGCTGTTCGGCGTAAACGCCGCGGAAGCGGCCAATGCCGTCGTTCCTAAAGTCTGGAGCGGTAACGATTACCTGGATGCCGGTTCGACAACCATTACGGGCGCCGGAGCCGGTCTTAACAGGCAAGGAATGACCACCAATCCTGCGCTGAACTACTCAGCCTGGGCGCATGCGGGTCATTGGTACAACTTCGAAAACAAACTCGACGGCTCGGATGTCAGCATCACAGTGACCGGCAATGCAGGATATGTTCCCGGTCTTTCAGTCTGGGCGACGGGCGCATCCGCCTTTGACGGCGGCACCGAAGGCTTTGCCGGTGAAAACAGTAACGCAGGCTGGGGGACGCCGCATTCGTTCAATGCAACCGGTGCACAGGGTGATTTTGGCACGTTGTGGATGGCCAGCGGTTCCGGCGGCAATGTTCTTGAAACGCTCGGCTACGCCGTAGCGAATCCAGCCGTCAACTATGGTCCGGCTGATACCGGATGGGGCGAAACAATTCAGTCCGGCGTGCACGACGTCAGCCTGACCAATACCTTTGAATCCGGCATCAGCGGCAGCACGGGCGCACAGATGGTTACCCTGTCGTTCAATGATCTGGCATCAGGCTGGTACACCCTGTATATCGGCGGCACCGATGCCAATGCATTGAACGGTGGCTATGATCTGGTGGTCAGCGCAGTACCTGAAGCGGAAACCTGGGCGATGCTGCTGGCCGGTCTGGGTCTTATCGGCTGGCGCCTGAGAAGTCAGCCGCGCGAGGAATCCGGTCTGGCACCTGCTTGATAGAATCGTAAGCCTGGCAAACTGAAGTTGGCGCGATGCAAAGAAAGGACGGACAGTCACGTAAAATGTCCTTTCTTTGCCGTCGCACTTCAAAATTCAGTTTTTGATTTATCTTAATCTTGAAGCACGGTCAGTATAAAGCATTAGTCAGTATCAGCAACACATCAACAGAAAGCCAACTCAACTCAGACTATTAATCCCAGCTCGATCACGCATCTGATGCTTTTCTGGATTCGCACCCTGATTCTGTTCAAGTTGAATTGCAACCGGAATCGATCATTGTCCACCGGGAGTGAACCGGATTGTGAAGACACAAATATAACGACAAGCCCGCGAGAATCACTTGCAGAACGACTTGCATGGCACATTATTCTATCCGGATATGACGAGCAATTTACTCAATTACTTTTCCATGAAACAAATAACATGAATAACCGAATTTCTTTAAACCACCGGGCATTCCTGCCAGGCATGATTTTATTCATGCTGATATGGAACATCCCGCTGCATGCGCAAGCCAGTGTCGGTCTCGATACCTTTGACACGTCCAATCAACTTAACAACGCAGGACAGATCAGCGCATCGGCGCGGTTTGGCCTGAGTGATTCATACACCGACAATTTCTTTCTCGATTATTCCGCCTGGGGTGTTAATGGCACCTGGTTTGCCTTCCAGAATCAGAATATTACCGATGTCACGATAACCGTCACGGGTGACGCCGGATTTGTTCCGGGAGTCACCATCTGGGCAACGGGCGCAACCGAATTTGACGGTGGCACGTTGGGTTTTGCCGGTGAATTCAGCACAGCGGGATTCAGCACGCCGCTCTCGTTTAACGCAACCGGCGCGATGGGCGCTCCCGGTACGCTCTGGATGGCCAGCGGCCATGGCGGCAACGTGATTGAAACGCTGGCCTACGCTGTAGCCAATCCGAATGTCAGCCATACCTTCGGCACGGGATGGGGGGAGACGATTCTGTCCGGCGTGCACGACGTCAGCCTGACCGACACCTTTGAGGCCGGAATCTCCGGCGGCACAGCGGCAAATGCAGTAACACTTCAATTCAACGACCTCGCTGCAGGATGGTATGCGTTGTATATCGGCGGCGCCGATACCACGACAACTGGCGGCAATTACGATCTGGTTGTCAGTGCCGTGCCGGAAGCTGAAACCTGGCTGATGCTGCTGGCGGGTCTGTGCCTTATCGGCTGGCGTTTGAGAAACCAATCCGCCACAGACGCTTTCAGCCGGACAATTGCCTGATCCTCAACGCAGGACGGCAACAAAACCACATTAGCAAGGAGAATAATCATGCTAAAAAAACCAATCAAAATAGTAACCAGGCTGACACAGACCGCTTTTCTGTTTCTGTGCGTCAATACTGTAGTGCTGGCGCATGGCTTCGGCCCATTGCCCACATCGCTGAAGGGTGCGCCTGTTCCGGAAGTGCCGGGATTGCTGGATGGCCCCGATCCGATCATCATCAACAAAGATAAAGCCATTATCCTGGGCAAGGCGCTATTCTGGGATATGAGTATCGGCAGCGACGGCGTGGCCTGCGCAACCTGCCATTTTCACGCGGGCGCGGACCGGCGCACCAAAAACCAGCTGGCGCCAATTGGCCGCAACAGTGAATTGCCGAAGGAGTTTTCCATGGGCAAAAACGGTACGCCGCATGGCCCTAATTACACATTAACCCGAAACAGCTTTCCTTTTTTTGACAGGGAAAATCCATCGGAAGAATTCAGTCCTGTCACCTACAACAGCGATGATGTCGTTTCTTCTTCAGGCACATTTGGCGGCGCACACCGCGATGTCAGCTGGTTTCAGACCATGGAAGACAGTTGCGACCGCAGCGTTGATCCAGTGTTTCACGTGGGCGCAAAAGGTACGCGCAAAGTTGAGCCCCGCAATACACCGACTGTAATTAACGCCGTCTTTAATTTCCGCAACTTCTGGGATGGCCGCGCAAACAATATTTTTAACGGCAGCAGCCCATGGGGCGACCGTGATCCCAACGCCGGCGTCTGGGTCAGAAACGCCAATGGCACGGTATCCAAAGAACGCTTGCAGCTGATCAATTCCTCGCTCGCTTCCCAATCTGTTTCTCCACCGCTGGACAACTTTGAGATGGCCTGCGAAAACCGTACTTTTTCCGATCTGGGACGTAAACTGCTGTTTCGCCGACCGCTCGAACATCAGAACGTGCACTGGAACGACAGCGTGCTGGGCGAGCTCGCATTCAGCAGCGAAAACCAATTAAAAAAAGGATTGAATACACGCTATATCCAGTTAGTCATGGAAGCGTTCAATCCCAAATACTGGTCGTATAACCGGCGCGGGTCTTTCGGCGCGCCTGCGGCCAATTCGCAGACACATGGCCTGCCCTACTCCCAGGTTGAAGCCAATTTCGCAATGTTTTTCGGGCTGGCGCTACAGATGTACCAGTCCACGCTGATTTCCGATGATTCCCCGTTTGACCGCAGCGCGGTAAATGAAGTCGGCACGCCGATTGATCTCAGCTTGTCCGCACAGCGCGGCATGGATCTTTTCCGCGAAGGACACTGTTCGCTGTGTCACACCGGCCCGACATTCACGAATGCCGCGGTTGCAACCAACGGTATTTTACAGAAACTCAACCCGCTCGCTTTCGGCAACGAATCCTTTCGCGTCAGCACCACTGTCGTAGTCACGTTACAGAATGCCAATGCCGGCGCAATGTTTCATGACGTCGGCTTTTCCGCTACCGGTGTAACCCCGGATGAGAACGACCCGGGACTTGGCGGCACTGATCCGTTCGGCAATCCGCTGTCATTCGCCGATCAATACATCCAGCTGCTGGCCGGCAATGAGGGTGCTGTTATCGATCCCTATGTCAGGGATGTGCGTCCCTGTGACATGGACATTCCCATGGCGCTGAACATCAATACGCGGCACGTGTTCAAATTTACGCATGTGGACGGCATTCAGCAGCAAACTCAGGACACCGACGGCTGCTTTCTGCCCGATGGCATCTATATTCCTACGGTAGCGACCGCATTGGCGGAATTGCAGAAATCGAACCGCAGACGCTTTCTCAGCGCGGCGAAGGGCTCGTTCAAAGTTCCAACGCTGCGCAATGTCGAACTGACCGGACCTTATATGCATAATGGCGGCATGGCCACGCTCGAACAGGTGGTCGAGTTTTATACCCGGGGCGGTAATTTTCCGGTGTCTGCAGTTGAATTTGCCAAAGTTTTCAATCAACCGTTTCTGAACCTGCCGCAACAACGGGAAGATATCTTAAATTTCCTGAAAAGCCTGACCGACGATCGCGTCCGCTATGAAAAAGCGCCGTTCGATCACCCCGAGTTGTTCATACCGCACGGCCATACAGGTGATAACCAGATCATCGCCGATTCAAGCTGGCTGAGCGAAGCGCTGGCCGCCGATGAAGTACTGCATATCTCCGCCGTTGGCGCGGATGGTCTGGACGATCCTATCCTGCCTTTTGAGGACTATCTGGAATAAATCATAAAGCGCCAAACTTCAATACGCCACCGGTAATACCGGTGGCTCTCGATTGCATTAACAAAAATCCGGTTACGCAACGCTAATCGGGTCTGACAGACTTTCTTTCAAGGCGAGTAGTATTCATTCAGCGAGACCTTTGCAGGGCGTCACGAGCGGTACGAGAATAAGGCAAAATTTTGCGAAAAAGCCGAGTTTACACGGGGTAAATGAGCATTTTTCGCAAAATCTTAACGCAGTTATCGTGCCGCGTAGTAGCCGTGCAAAGGTCTCTCAGTAGGCGTTTTTCCTGTCCAGCACGGCCCATACCGTGCGAATGATGATCCAGATATCCAGCCAGAGCGACCAGTTGTTCAGATAGTACAAATCATGTTCGACGCGTTTCTGCATTTTCTCGAGCACATCGGTTTCCCCGCGCCAGCCATTGACCTGCGCCCAGCCGGTGATTCCAGGCTTGGTTTTATGGCGCATCATGTAGCCCCTGATCAATTTGCGATACATTTCGTTATGCGCGACAGCGTGCGGCCGCGGGCCGACAACACTCATGCGTCCCTGCAACACATTAATGAACTGCGGCAGTTCATCCAGCGAAGTACGCCGCAAAAAAGCACCGACTTTCGTCACCCGCTGATCATTCCAGGTTGCCTGCTTTATGTGCTCGCCGTTTTCCGTAACCGTCATCGAACGAAACTTGTAGACCATGATCTCTTCGCCATTATGGCCATACCGGCGTTGCTTGAAGATTACCGGCCCAGGTGAAGACAGCTTAACTGCCAGAGCGATGCACAACATCAGCGGTGACAGCAGAATCAATATCACCGTGGCAAACAGATAATCACTGGCGATTTTAATCACCCCACCAATGCCTGCATAAGGTGATTCACCCAGCGAAACAATGGGCATATCGGCAACATAATCCACTTGAGCCTGCAATAAATCAAAAATATACATATCCGGCAGGAAATAAATTGAAATGGTGGTATCCGCAAGCTCTTCGACGATACGTTGTATGCGGGGCTGGGAAGTCATCGGCAGGCTGATAAAGATAATGTCTATTCTGTTACGCTGGATATACGGAACGATTGCGCTGGTTTCGCCAAGGTATATCCCAAAATCGCCGCTGACTCTGGGTTGCTTCCGATCATCAAAATAACCCTGATTGACAATGCACAACAGAGGCTGTTCGTCCAGTGTGCTCAACAGTTTCAGACTTAAGGCGTTACCGCCGATGATGATCGATGACCTCTGCCTGCCCCGGCCACGCTCGATACTGACAATCGCCTTGACAATCAGATGACTGAGGATTAACGCCATCGGCGTGACAGTCATCCATATGACAATGACCTGCCGGGAGAAATGTTGCGAAAATTGCGTGGCATGCCCGAGAAAACCCAGAATGGCAATAATGAGCAACCAGCCAATCAACGTATCGCGAACATAGGCCAGCAGATTTCCGCGCCGCCAGTTACGATACAGTGATGTATGATCATACACATAGCTGGAGATAAAGAAGATGATAATAATCAGCACCAGGTAATGACTGGTAAACGTCTCGCCATACAGCCAGATGGCCAGCAACAGCACGCCCCAGGTTATCGTTGGATCGAGGATGTATTTGAAAAAAGCGATGATCGGCAAATCAAATGTTTTCATTGTCTTCCCAAAATATAACGCAGCGAAATGGTTGCGCCCCTGGCGTCAAAATCCCCCAGCGTGGAATTTGTCGACAGACTGTTGTAATACCCGGTGGCACTCAATTCCGTGCCATGAAAGGGCATGTACACCAGTCCCAGTGAAGCGGTAATAATTTTGTTAATGTTGCCGAAACCGGCTTGATTCAGAAATCCTGAGAAACTGTCAAATTTCTGTGTGTTATAGGAAAAGTCACCGGTCACCTTTGTTTTACCGGTCACCCGCCAGGCGGCCGACGCGCTTCCGCCGGTATTCAAACTGAAATTGGCCGTCAGGCTTTGAATAGCCACGGTTTCCCGCCAGCCACTGAGGGTAATGTCGATCTTGCCGGTTGGCTTCCAGAAATAGCTCAATCGCATATTTATCCCATTGAAATCGCTGGTGGAAACGGAAGAATTACGCCGCTCCACCCAGCCCCCCGAAAATATGGCGTGGGATTTGGCGGTCAATTTCCAGTCAATCTTTCCTCTGAGTTCGTTCTGGATGTAACTGTTCTCGGTAAACAGTCCGTCGAATGTCTGGATCGGCGAAGTGAAGTCGCCGCGGATATGCCGATATTGCAAGCCAATCGAACTGCTGCTGGATGACAGATAATCCCAATCCAGCTCAAACCGGTTTTCCCGGCGGTTCTGAAAGCGTAGCAGATCGTTGCTGGTTTCAAAGTTAAAATGGCTGTAATCGCCGCGTATTTGCCAGCTCGGATGATAGCGCCAGGCCAGGTTGAAATACTCGGTGTGCTGCGTGCGTATATTTTTTATTCCGGGTTGAAACAGAAAAGGCGAAAGACTCTTGTCGAAATTCGCGCCCATATTGCCTTCCAGACGGTTGCCCAGAAACCAGCGCCAATTCCCGGTCAGCATCATCGCGTTGTTATTCATCTGGTCGAATTTCTCAAACCGGTTGTGGCTCCAGTTTCCGTTGAATTGCAATTGCTGCCGGCTGATTTGCTTGCTAATAATCGCACCGCCCAGCAGCCGGTGCGAAATATCAAACAGGTTATTGGTGCCCAGCAGCGCTTCCGCATCGGTCCGATCCCGGATGCGCAATATGTTGTCATCCGCCGTCATGCCATAACTCACGTAAGGACGGATCAGTTTCCCGACGACAGTCGCCTGAGCGGATGCGCAGCAGAACAACAACACGAATGCCGGAAGAACCGAACATATCGTGCGTTCAGGGAAATACCCGACCAATCCCGTATCACTTTGCCGCGGCGCCGGACATTGGAGCGGGAAACCATCTTTTTTTGATTTATTCCGGATAATTCGTTGAGTCTTTGGCAAGAATATTTGTATCAGTTTAGGTCAGGATTTGGGTAAAGCCGGTGCGGATGAAAAAACAAAAATCATGTATAACCCAATTCACGCATGGTTCCAATAAAAGGCTCATGAATCAATGGGTTCAGTCTGCAAGGAGTCCTGACGACCGGCGGTTTAAATGATGACAGCGCGTATTGAAAAAACGGTTCATCATCGTCGGCCAATTCCAGAAAATCGACAATCCGCGTCATGTTTTTTTGCGGATCGCTGCACAGCGCTTCATAACGGACATGCAAGATATCATCAGGTAACTGTTTTAACAGCGACAATCCCTCGCGCATGGTGACAATCCACTCAACAGCCGCCATATCGACCTGTTCATTCCAGGTCTTCATTGCGCTGACATGCGCGGATAGATCCGCATGTCGTGAAACAATTTCGGCTGTCAATAAATCCCACTTCCGGCGATTGACGCCCCACCAGTCGTGTAGTTCACTGTTGTGCTGCCGGCCCAGCCGCTCGGACCAGTGCATGATCGAATGACAGGTATCCCAGCCATTGCGCGTCAGAAAAAGAAATTTTGCATCAGGAAAGATCGATCGGATAAACGGAATCCGGAAAATCAACTCGGGATATTTGTCCACGATGCGGCGCGAAAAAGTCGCCGACAGATACGCACTGTAAAGACGATGCGCGGCCTGAATAACGTCATCCGAGGCATCCGCTTCGGTCAGCCGGTAACGCGCGTGATTGCGATTATAACTGCCGATCAGATCCTCATCCGGATGAATGGCATGCCACAATGCTTTGGGTTCATTGAGAAAGCCGACATCGCGATGCATCGACAGCACGATGCCGAGTATGGTCGTACCGCTGCGGCCAGTCCCCAGAATGAAGACGGGTTTGGAAATTCTACGGCTTACCGGCAACCGCTTCTCAATCGCAAAATGCGCGAACAGCAACGGATTGATCCATTGCCCGCGCGTCGTGAGCGGCCTGCCTTCAAACAAGGCATAACTGATCATGCGGCTCCACAGTTTCCACGGACGTGCGTTGATATAAGCTGAATCAATCTGAGCAATCATTTTGGGATTTTATACGATAAGCCCCTGATCAGGGTGCGACAAATTGCCGCATGCCCGAAATCCAACGCCGCACTGATTTTTCCTGCGCATTTTTTCTTCTTAACGTAATGCGACAATTTGTCGCATTGACCTGTAAAAAGAGTTAATCAATACTCGTTCCCGCGTGGCCACGCAAAAAAGGGAGAGATATGTCATGTTTTTTGGGCTGATGACTGATTTATCTCGCTATTAAAAAATAGTAATCGTTATAAAAGGATTTACAATGAAAATAGTCACACTAAAAAACACGCTTGCTTTCGCGTTGTTTCTGGCCGGCATGACCGCGCTGCAAGCCATGGC
>JADZAR010000073.1 GCA_020852475.1 Nitrosomonas sp. | reverse complement strand
TTTGCACGGTGTCATGAGCGGTGCGAGAATAAGGCAAAAATTTGCGAAAAAGCGGAGTTTACACGGAGTAAATGAGCATTTTTCGCAAATTTTTAACGCGATTATCGTACCGCGTAGTAACCGTGCAAAGGTCTCATAGTTTCTCATTATCAAGATATCGATCGGGTATTCTGCGAACAATATTTCACATCAAGCGACCGAGTGGGAAAACGAAAGCGGATTTTCTCAATTTTGAGGCACATAGCAAGACTATGTCACGAGAGATTGAGAGAATATGAACCATTATCCCGTTGGTGCAATATGATCATTTGTAAATGATGAAGTATCTGCGACTATGCCCGCACCGTACTGGCATTGCCGATAGCCTACTGGTGCAATATTCAGGTTAAGGTATAATATCCGGTTTATTTATTTTTTGAATTGTTGGAGGTTTTTATGCCCATTTATGAATATCTTTGCAATTCATGCGGCGTCAGAAAAGAGCATATCCAGAAAATGAGCGACGCGCCAATCACCACCTGTCCGGCGTGTGGCAGTACGGAATACGTCAAGCTGATTTCAGCCGCCGGATTTCAATTGAAAGGCAGCGGCTGGTATGTAACTGACTTCAAGAACAAGCCAGCCGCAGCAAAATCTGAAAAAAGCGATGCGCTGCCGCAATCTTCGGAATCCAAAACAAGTTCAAAAGTGGACACAACACCATCAGCGGCAAAATCGAATGAAACAAAGGCCAGTGTTACCACATCCACCGCAACTGATTAATCAAGCAAATTTTGCAATTCATTTCTTAATTTTCTCAATTCAATACAACACCTGTTACTTCCACCCTGAATACATATTATGCGTACAAATTACTGCGGAGCCATCAATACCCAATATCTCGATGAAATCGTCACTCTGTATGGCTGGGTACATCGTCGCCGCGACCATGGCGGGGTGATTTTCATTGATCTGCGCGATCGCGAAGGACTGGTGCAGGTGGTCTGTGATCCCGACAACATCGAAACATTCCAGCTTGCTGAAAAAATTCGCAATGAATATGTACTGAAGGTCATTGGCAAAGTCAGACGACGCCCTGAAGGTACGGTCAACCCGGTGCTGCACAGCGGAGAAATCGAAGTACTGGTAGTCAATATGGACATCCTGAACGCCTCGCTGACACCACCGTTTCTCATGGACGACGAACATATCAGCGAGTTTGTTCGGCTGGAACACCGTTATCTCGATCTGCGCCGTCCGGTCATGCAGTCCAATTTGCGTCTGCGACACAAGGTGACCATGGCAGTGCGCGTTTTTCTCGACCAACAAGGGTTTCTCGATATCGAAACACCGATACTGACCAAATCCACACCTGAGGGCGCGCGTGATTACCTGGTACCGTCACGCGTCAATGCGAACCATTTCTTCGCGCTACCGCAATCACCGCAATTATTCAAGCAATTGCTAATGGTTTCCGGATTTGACCGGTATTATCAGATCGCACGCTGTTTCCGCGACGAAGACCTGCGCGCCGATCGGCAACCGGAATTCACCCAGATCGATATTGAAACTTCTTTCCTGACGGAAGAAGAAATCATGACACTGATGGAAGCCATGATTCGTGAGCTGTTCAAAGCCGTCAGTGATATTCAATTACCTGATCCGTTTCCGCGCCTGACCTATGCCGAAGCAATGCACAAATACGGCAGTGACAAGCCGGATTTGCGCGTATCACTGGAATTAACGGAACTAACCGACATCATGAAAGACGTGCCATTTAAGGTATTCCGTGAAGCCGCTGAAAAACCGAACGGCCGGGTTGCCGCCCTGCGTGTCCCTGATGGCGGCCAGCTGACACGCAAGGAAATCGACGACTACACGCAGTTTGTCGGTATTTACGGCGCCAAAGGACTGGCTTATATCAAAGTCAACCATCTCGCTGAAGGGCAGGCTGGATTACAGTCACCCATACTAAAATTCCTGCCGGAGGACATCATACAGACCATACTTGAACGCACCGGCGCACGGGATGGCGACCTGATTTTCTTTGGCGCGGACAAGGCCAAGATTGTCAATGAATCGCTCGGTGCACTGCGCATCAAGGTCGGACACCAGCACGGCCACGCTACGTCAGACTGGCGGCCCGCATGGGTTGTTGACTTCCCCATGTTCGAATGGGACGAAGAAGAAAATCGCTGGCAAGCATTACACCACCCGTTCACCTCTCCGGCGGATGGCCATGAAGAACTGCTGAGCACCAACCCTGGTGCGGCATTGTCAAAAGCTTACGATATGGTGCTCAATGGTTCCGAAATCGGCGGCGGTTCGGTGCGTATTCACCGTCAGGATGTTCAGTCAAAAGTATTCCAGGCACTCAACATCTCTGCCGAAGAAGCACAGGAAAAATTCAGCTTTCTGCTTGAAGCACTCCAGTATGGTGCCCCCCCCCATGGCGGCATTGCTTTTGGACTTGATCGCATCGTCACATTGATGACTGGCTCCGAATCAATCCGCGATGTCATTGCATTTCCGAAAACACAGCGCGCACAGTGTCTGCTGACACACGCACCGAGTACAGTTGAGGAAAAACAGCTCAAGGAATTGAATATCCGGTTGCGCAAAACTGAGCAAGCTACATAGTCAAGGCTTTTCGATGAATCGTGCTGTTTCGACATACAAAATCCCTGTATCTGTTCTGGTGATCATTCATACTCCGGATTTGCAGGTTCTGCTGCTTGAGCGCGCCGATCACCCGGGTTATTGGCAATCAGTCACCGGTAGCCAGAATCCGGGGGAAACGTTGCGAGAAACAGCGATTCGAGAAATCAACGAAGAAACAGGATTAAGTCCGGCAACTTATCCTCTGTCATCGCTTGCGGATTGGGAAACAGAAAATCAGTATGAAATTTTCGAAGAATGGCGCTGGCGCTACGCACCTGGAATAACGCACAACACGGAACATGTCTTCAGCCTGTGTCTGCCTGAACTCAAACCCGTAACAATTGCACCGGAAGAACATCTCGCTTATCGCTGGCTACCTTGGCAGCAGGCTGCCGAAAAGGTTTTTTCCTGGACAAATGCCGAGGCCATTCGCGATCTGGTCTCATATTACGAAAAGACAAAAATTGCTCAATCCCCCTGTCCGATAATCTGAATCAGTTTATCAACTTCAATACGCTGCGCCTGTTGCGTTAAATCAAATGTTTCAGCGAACGGTACACACCCCAGCAGCGGCGCGTCAATTCTCTGCCGCAATGCGGCAATATTTTCTTCCTGCGCCAGCATGCCGGGATCAATACAATTGGCTATCCAACCGGCAAGACACAAACCAGCGTGCTTGATTGCCTGCGCAGTCAACAGCGCATGATTGATACACCCCAACCGCATACCGACCACCAGCATGACTGGCAGGTCAAGCGTTTTGGCCAGATCAGCAGTTGTTTCATCAGCGTTTATCGGCACTAGAAACCCGCCAACACCCTCAACAACCACCACCTCAGCAGTTCCCGCCAATCGATCGTAACACTGCCCGATATGCGCTATTTTTAGCGTAACACCTTCCTGCCGGGCGGCAATATGAGGGGCAATGGGTGCATGCAATGCATAGGGATTCAGATCGCGAAGCGGAACATCTACATTGCTCGTGGAACGCAGCAATTCGACATCTTGCCACTGACTGTTCTCACAGCCGGCAACGATCGGCTTCATACCGACAACCGCTATATTCCGGGCTGCCAGCGCATGCAACAGCAGGCAGCTAATGTATGTTTTGCCAACACCGGTATCGGTGCCGGTCACAAACAGACCTGAGGGCTTTGTACGGGTCATTCCATGAGGATTTGCCTGCGCAGTTCGGGTGTCACCACCGTTTGCTTTGGCGGCAACTTCCAGGCATGTCCGTAAACAACCTCAAAAGTCGCGGGTAACTTACCGTTGGCGCGCAAGGTTTCGTATTGTGCGATAACCTGTTGCCATTTCGTCTTTCCGGTCAATCCCAAGCGCTTGCCCTGTACGACAGTATGCGCACCGATGGCTTTCAAATCATGCATGACGCTTCGCACATCGTCATAAGTCAGCGTGATGTATTCCATATCCATGACCGGGGTGGCAAATCGATTATGCACAAGCAGGTCACCGATATCATGCATGTCGACGAAACGGTTAACATGCGCATATTGATCCACCTGCGCAAATGCATACCTGAGTTCTTTTAAGGTATCAGGTCCCAGCGTACTGAACATGATCAGGCCATCTGTTGACAGCACACGGTTAATCTCCCGAAAAGTACGATCCAGATCATTGCACCATTGCAGTGTCAGATTGGACCAGACCATACCGATGCTTTCATCCTTAAATGGCAATTGCTCAATATCGACACAGGCATAATGCACTACACTTTTCTTCCGGAATGGCCAGAACCGCGAACCACCGTTCGGCCGTTCCTCCTGAGACCGCGATTGCAGAAGCATGCCGAGCGCAATATCGGTAGCCAGCAATTGACTGTCAGGATAGCGCTTAGCCAGTTTGCGGCTGCCGTAACCGGTGCCGCTGCCGGCGTCAAGTATTCTTTCCGGCATATATTTGATCAATTCCAGGCGTTCAAACATGCGATTACTGACTTCACGCTGCAACACCGCTGATTGATCATAACTGGCTGCCGCTTTTTCAAACGCATTGCGCACCTGGCGCTTGTCCAGAATAAAATTAGAATGCATGGATACAGGTCACGAATTGCTCGGGGTCGGACAAAAAAGGCGCATGACCGCATTGCGGAAACATGACGAGTCTGGCGTTTTTCAGTTGCCGCGCCATCCACTGCGCAGCGGAAGGGTGTGTAATCACATCACGATCACCATGCAGTAGCAGCACAGGCTGTGTTATGTTTTGCAGTATGCCGCGCAGATCATTCGTTTGCAAAATCGCAAGTCCTTTTTGCAATGTGGCATAATTCGGCCGCTCACGCTCCAAAAAATAGGCGCGCAATTGTGTTAAAACATGAGTCGAGCGCTGCTCTCCGTTGATTTGCAAAGTCAGAAAACGATTGATGGTCGTTTTATAGTTCAGATGCAGATTCTCCAAAAAAAATTGCAGAAATCGATGCTCCATTCCCCACGGCCAATCCTGTTGCTGCACAAAACAAGGCGTGGTTGCCACCAGCACCAGTTTTCTTATCCGCTCAGGATCGTTTATTGCAAGCTGCATGGCAATCTGGCCGCCGAGTGACCAACCGCAAATGATACAATCATCGGGCAGATTTTCGTTGATGACTTCAATCACATGATTGAAGTCACCGGGCTCAAGCATCGGGCTGAGACCATGTCCAGGCAAATCAAACAAATGCACGCGATACTTCATCGCCAGCTGCTCACGGACGCCCCGCCACACGCCACCATGCATTGCCCAGCCATGCAGCAAAACCAGATCCGGGCCGCTGCCCAGTGTTTCGCAATGCATCGGCTGCTTAGACATGCGCATCATGAACAGACGCTATTTTATGCAATTCATCGGCCAGAAACAGTATATCCGCCTCTTCATGCGCAGCGGATAACGAGATGCGCAATCGCGCAGTGCCTTGCGGCACGGTCGGTTGGCGAATAGCAGGCACCAGAATGCCTTTCTTTTTCAGTGTACTGCTTACGCGCACCGCGTCTCGCGCTGCTCCTATGACTAAAGGTTGAATCGGTGTGTTCGAGGGCATTAATCGCCATTTTAAAGATTGCAGATTTGTTTTTAACAATTCGATAAGCCGGTACAATTTATCGCGCCGCCACTCATCGTTTTCGATCCGCTCCAGACTTTTCAACAAGGCGTGAGCCAGTAAAGGCGGACTGGCTGTCGTATAAATATAGCTTTTTGCGGTCTGTATCAGCGTTTCCGCAACTTCATCCGCAGCCGCGACAAACGCGCCAAACACACCTGCAGCTTTGCCCAACGTCGCCATATAAATAATTCGTGAAGCGACTTGCTCAGAAGGCAATGTTCCCTCTGCCGAAGAAAACAATACACCACGACCTTTATTACCCAATACGCCAAACCCATGTGCATCGTCCAACAACAACATGGCATCATAGTGCTCGCACAACTCGATCAATCGATCAATCGCCGCAATATCGCCGTCCATACTGAATACTGCATCGGTAACAATCAGTTTGCGCCGGCAAGTTGACGCGGCGAGCTGCCGTTCAAGCGCAGCGGTATCGCAGTGAGGATAACGAAGCAGCCGCGCTCTGGAAAGCAGCGCCGCCTCGTTCAATGAAGCATGATTCAGTTTATCCGCAAAAATCGCATCATCTTTCCCGACCAATGCAGTGATTACACCCATATTGGCCATATAGCCCGTGGAGAACAGTAATGCCGCCGGGAAACCGGTAAAATTCGCCAGCGCCTGCTCCAAGGCATGGTGCGCCGCACTGTGCCCATTGATGAGATGCGATGCACCCGCTCCCACTCCGTACAGCCGGGCACCTTCGCAGACCGCCTGCATCAGTTCTGGATGACCGGCGAGACCCAGGTAGTCATTACTGCAGAACGAGAGATATGCATGATTGTCAATAACAACACGCACTGACTGCGGGCCCGTCGTAACGGTACGGTGACGTTTTAAACCTTGCTGCTCCCGAACATGCAGCTGTTCGATCAGATCAAGAAACATGCATTCTGCTAAAACTCAAATTCACAGCTCAGGTTACAACTAAAAGCAATATCACAACGATTGCATACCCAGTTTTTCGAATAAAGTCTGATCTTGCCGCACTTCAGGATTACCGGTGGTCAGTAATTTATCACCATAGAAAATGGAATTCGCGCCCGCCAGAAAACATAATGCCTGTATTGCTTCTGACATTTCACGCCTGCCTGCAGACAGACGCACCATCGCTTTCGGCATGGTAATACGCGCTGCGGCTATGGTGCGTACAAACTCAAACGGATCGAGCTTAGCGGTCCCATAGAGCGGTGTTCCTTCAACCTGCACCAAATAGTTAATCGGTACCGATTCTGGATAAGGCTCCAAGTTGGCCAATTGCGCAATCAACCCCGCGCGCGCCTCGCGTGTCTCACCCATACCAACGATACCGCCGCAGCAGACATTGATTCCAGCGTCACGCACCGCCTGCAAGGTATTCAGTCTGTCTTTATACTGCCGTGTTGTAATGATTTCTTTGTAATAGTCAGGCGAGGTATCCAGATTATGATTATAGTAATCCAGTCCGGCATCACCCAACTGCTTCGCCTGTCCAGGTTTAAGCATGCCCAGCGTGGCGCAGGTTTCCATACCCAGATCCTTAACAGCACTGATCATCGCGGTCATTTTCTCGATATCCCGCTGTTTAGGACCACGCCATGCAGCACCCATGCAAAACCGTGTGGCGCCCTGCGCTTTTGCAGCCGTCGCCGCAGCGAGCACATCATCAACCGACAGCATATCCTGATTCTCGACATTGGTGTGATAACGCGCCGCCTGCGGACAATAACCGCAATCTTCCGGGCAACCACCGGTTTTGACCGATATCAGCGTAGACAACTGAACAGCATTAGCGTTATGAAACTCGCGGTGTACCTGTTGCGCCTGAAAAATCAGATCATTAAACGGCATATCAAGCAGCGCCTGTATTTCTTTAATATGCCATCTGACTGGCTTGTCTGCCGAATGAGTTATACTGTCGGCATTTTTCAGATGACCGGTTTGATCAGCGGTGAATGAATCGCAACGCATATGATTTCCTATAAATTGATTTGGCCTGTTTGATTTCAACACGTGAAATGTCAATGATGATTACGGATTCGGATGCTGTTGTCAATTTTAACCGGGAAAATTTTTGTATATTTACACCCGACCTTGGAAGCTTTTTTTCATAAAAATTGCATCTTATGTGATGCAACGTGTACACAGGATTTTTGCGATGCTTGCCTGCAACACTTACCAGGAATCCCCGCTCACCACTGCCCGATTTGTTTAAGTGCGTTTGCTTTCCATCCAGCACAGCCGCATCGTTCACAGGTATGCGGTTCGTGTCTTGCCACCCCACCTGCCTACGACGCCACAGTTGCCGCATTAACTTACACATTTCCAGTCGATGCACTGATACACGCGTTAAAATACCGGGCACAGCTGACCATTGCACCTGTTCTGGCGCGATTACTGATTGACAAACTGCGGTATCTGGAGTCTGTTCATAAACCCGATTTGATCATACCGATGCCGCTGCACTCCCGGAGATTACAGGAAAGAGGTTTTAATCAGGCTGTTGAAATAGCGCGCTGCGTCGCACGCGCAATGAACATAAAAATGGATCTTGACAGCTGCAAGCGTGTTCGCAATACACCGCCACAAACCGAATTAGCCTGGAAATTGCGCCAAAAGAACGTACGCAATGCATTCAATTGTACGTTGGACCTATCGGGCAGGCATGTCGCTATTGTAGACGATGTAATGACAACCGGCGCCACATTGCATGCATTAGCGCAACAGTTACGCATAAAAGGCGCTGCAAAAATTTCCAACTGGGTCATTGCTCGTGTTCAATTCGACTCTATTCAAGCCATTCCAGATGTCAATTTTTAAAGAAACACTTAATTAACACGTGCAGTTATCATGTTTCATATCATTCTTTACCAACCTGAAATTCCTCAAAATACCGGCAATATCATTCGATTAAGCGCCAACACCGGCACTCAATTGCATCTGGTGAAGCCATTGGGATTTATTCTGAATGATAAGCAATTGTTGAGAGCCGGTCTCGATTATCATTCATTAGCCACTGTCAAAATCCATGAAAATTGGTACAGCTGTATATCTGCACTTACAAAATGTCGTCTGTTTGCTATTACCACCAAAGGAAGCACACGTTACGACAGTATTAATTATCAGCATGGTGATGCCTTCATATTCGGCGCAGAAACATGTGGACTGCCACAGGAGATTCTATCCAGCATTAGAACAGAACAGCATATTCGTGTGCCTATGGCTCCAGCCAGCCGCAGCCTGAATGTATCCAATACCGTCGCCATTATCACGTACGAAGCATGGCGACAGAATGGATTTCAGGCTGGCGTTTAGATATCTATCGTTACCGTTACTGAAGATTCAACGTTTCGTTCAGGATACGCGGCGTTACAAAAACCAGCAGCTCGCGCTTATCGTCACGTTTCGCAGTATTTCTGAACACATGGCCGACATAGGGAATATCGCCGAGTAACGGCACTTTATTTACCACATTGGCCTCGTTACGTTCGAAAATACCTCCGATCACAACGGTTCCACCATTCTCCACCAAAATTTTGGTCGTTACCTTTTTGGTATTGATTGCCGGTGGCAGGAAAGCATTTACGCTTTGACCAATCTTATCCTGATTAACACTGAGCTCCATATCGATCTGGTTATCATAGGTAATTAGCGGCCTGACTTTCAGGCTCAGCGTAGCATCGACAAATCGAACACTCGTTGCACCACTGCTTGTCGCCTGCTGAAAAGGCACGCGATCGCCCTGTTCGATAATTGCTTCCACACCATGCGCAGTGACTACACGCGGACTCGCAATAACCCTGCCTTTAGTATCCGTTTCCAAAGCAGACAGCTCAAGATTAATCAAACGACCATCATTGATTTTCAACAGACTTAAACCTAATGTCGCAGGCCCGCCGAGCGCCGCACCGGCAGCGGCTGGCAGATTTACATTCAGATTATCGCCACCAGCTACTGATTGACCACTGACCAGATTACCCGAATCAATGACAGTACCCGAAATACCCAGTCGTTGACTACCCAGGTTGGATACATTCTTAACGCCAAAGCGCGCACCGAGATTTCGGCTGAATGTCTCAGTTGCCTCTACGATCCGCGCCTCAATCATAACCTGCCTCTCAAACACATCGAGTCGTTTAATACGTTTTCTGATTTCAGCTATTTTGATCGGAATATCGGTAACTGTCATTGTGTTACTGATCTCATCAAGATTGATGGTACCTCGATTACTCAGCATGCCTTCAAATGATATCGAATTTACCCGACGATGATTGAGCTGGAACGTTTCAGTCATCAATGGCTCCATTTCCGAAATCTGCAACCTGGCTTCCAGGTCCAGCAATTCACGATCCGCCAGCTCCTTGCTTGGCGCAACAAAAATGACATTACCGGTTTGCCGCATGGCCAGACCATTGGATTGCAATACAATATCCAGCGCCTGATCCCAAGGCACATCCCGTAAACGTAAAGTCAGATTACCACCAACGGAATCGCTGGCGATAATATTCAAATTGGTAAAATCGGCGATAACCTGCAGTACAGCACGAATCTCCACATTCTGAAAATTAAGTGACAATCGTTCACCCACATAACCACCATTTTCACGTCTGCGTTTTGCAATTTCGTCTTCGTCTTCTGTCAACGATCGAACTTCCAGTACAAACTGATTCTCCAGTTGGCGCGCAGAATGCTCCCAGCGCCCAACAGGTTCTACCACCATTCGCACATTATCACCTTGCACGACAGTATCAATAATTTTTACAGGCGTTCCAAAGTCAATAACATCCAATCTTCTTTCCAGATTACGCGGCAAATAGGTATCGATAAATTCCACCACCAGATTTTCACCCAGTTTGCGCACATCAATACCTGTTCCGGCATGCATCAAATCGACGATAATCCGACCTTCACCTGTCTCGCCACGCCTGAAATCCACATCCAGTACGCTATTGAGTTCTTTTTCAGACACATCGCGGGTAAATTGAGTAGCTGTTGAACTTTCTCGCTGATGACGGTCGGAAACCGTATTCAGTATGATCAAAAGGGATTTATCCTGAATCTGCGTATCATGGTGCATCAATCTGGAGAGATTCAGCACAACCCGCGTTCGATCACCGACTTGTACAATATTGATACTGTGCAGATCTCCTTCGTCAATAATCTGATAATTCTTGCCCAGATCATTGGAAACATTATAAAAATCGAAATAGATTCTGTTTGGATTACTTAACGCAACACCAGACGGTGTGACTTCGAGCTTTTCTTCCAGGATAAGTTTGGCGACAATCTGACCATCTTGCATGGTCGATACATCTATTCCCTTCAGAGTATTAGGTTGCTTCCCTGCTTCGGAATCAAATTCTGCAAGAACGGTGCTCGCTACCAAAAACGACAGTACAACACACCATGATCCAAAGAAAAAATTTTTGAACAGCAGTAAATTCATTGCATGACTCCTAATTTTTTAGCATAAGTGTGCTGACTCGTTCCGTCCACTCATTGACGCCGTCTTGAATTATTTCCCGAAGCCTGATTTCCGATTCTGAGATTTGGCGGATCTGGCCGAAATCCTGGCCCAGATAATTACCCACAGCGACGCGATACAAAGTGCCTTCCGGTGATTTAATCACGCCATAAAATATTTCATTCTGCTCCAACGAACCAACCATCTGAAGACTCTCTAGGGGATAACTTTCTAAAAATTCCTTGCGGCGATTTAAATCAGGCTGTAAATCGCTGCTGACATGCTGTACCTGCTCATTTTTTCTGGGTGCGAAAGGACTCGGAATATCAAAGGCAGTATAAGTGAATGATTCGTATGTCTTCACCGCAGGAAGAGGATCAACATGACCAACCAATCCTTCGCCGGCTGTGCTGACAAATGCTTCCAGATCACTATAATTGCCGCCGCTTTCACAAGCGACCAGCAAGGCTGAAAGCAGCAGCATCATAATCTGGCGATTGATTTTATTCATCGCACATGCCCTCCTTGACCTGCCGCCGCACTTGTTATTTCAGCCTCTTCCAGATAGCGAAACGTTTTTGCCACAGCATCAAATACCAGGAGCTCATCGCTTCCGGGAACAATACTGATATCATTCAATGTCACAATACGTGATAATTGCGCAATATCACTGGCAAACGCGCCAATATCATGATACTTTCCCGTCACTCTGACGGTTACAGGCAGCTCAGCATAAAATTCATGAATTGTTTCATTTTCCGCAGGTTTGAAAAGCTCGAACTGTAATCCGCGTCCTAAGCCTGCCTGATTAATATCGATCAACAAAGCTTCCATCTCCGACTTATTCGGCAATTGTTTCAACAATTCACTTAATGACTGCTCGATATCGTGCAGTTGCTGCTTCAAAACCGGCAAATTTACCGCGCTTCTTTTTTTAACCAGATAGGTATCTTTCAGAGCCTGTTCTTCAGTTTGTACATTTTCAAGATGAATCAACTGATCTTTCCAGACAAAATAATAGCCCCCCGCTATCATCGCGATGAATAACACCAGCAGCGCCAGCGCCACAATTTGTGTTGGCCATTTCCCCGGATCATTGGGGTCTAGATACTGTAGTTCCTCAATCAAATTCATAGCGAACAACTCTTAAAGTACTTGGAATTCTTCTATATCACTGCTGCGTGCGGATGACTTTAGTCTGACATTCAAATTAAACTCATTCTGACGGATATTATTTACATTCACCGCCTTAATCTCGATGAGAACAGGTGTCTCAAGCCACCGGGACGACTCCAGATTTTTCATCAGTGACGACACCCATGCATTGGATTGCGCATAGCCATTCAAATTGACGCTCTGGCCATTTTGCTTGATGCTTTTGAGATAAACGCCATCGGGCAGTTGTCTGACAAGTTGATCTAACAAATGAACCACCTCAGCGCGATTGCCTTGTAACGTTTCAACAACATCCTTGCGCGACAGAAGTTCCTGGGTTTGATTTTTAATATCTTTGATTTCGGCGATCTGCTGATCCAGCACAGCAATTTGATTGTTTAAAAATTGATTACGGCCATTTTGAGTTTCAATCTTTCCGGCGATAACATCATATCCCGCCCAGATAATGAATAGGCTCACCGCAAAAACAGCGCCTGCTGAAATCGCAATCTGCTGCTGCCGGGCCTTACGCTTTAACTCGCGGTGCGGAAGTAGATTAATTCGTATCATGATGGATCAAAGCCTCGCATAGCCAGACCACAGGCTATTAAAAGTGAAGGTGCATCCGAATTGATTTGCCGCGGAATAATGCGGCTGGATAAATCCATATTTAAGAAAGGATTGACTACAAGCGTACTCACTTGAGTGCGTGCAGAAATAATGTCCTCAAGCCCGGGGATTGCAGCGCAACCACCCGCAATAAGAATATAGTTAATTTCAGTGTATTGCGTGGATGTGTAAAAAAACTGTATGGCGCGCATCACTTCAATCGCCAGTGTTTCGCAAAATGGACTTAAGACATCCGTTTTATAATTTTCCGGTAAACTGCCATTACGTTTGGCCCTTTCAGAATCCTCCAGGGACAGATTGAATTGGTTATGTATTTCCTGTGTCAGTTGATCACCCCCAAAAGGTTGATCACGCATGTAGACCGACTCACCATCATGCAACACATTAGTTTTCATCACTGTCGCACCGATATCCACGAGCGCCACAATCTGGTTGTCACCACCATCGGGCAACTGGTCATTGATCAATTCATATGCTGCTTGCGCGGCATATGGTTCGACATCCATGATGATAGTTTTCAATCCTGCCACCAAGGCAGCGGCCACGCGATCTTCCACCTTTTCTTTACGTGACGCGGCAATTAATACTTCCACTTCATTGGGGTTTTTGGGTAACGGCTTCAGAACCTGAAAATCCAGATTAACTTCATCAAGTGCGAAAGGAATGTATTGGCTAGCTTCATTCTCCACTTGAAACTCAAGATCCTCCTCGCGCTGTCCCGCCGGCACGATTATTTTCTTGGTAATCACATCGGATGCAGGTAGCGCCAATGCGATATTTTTACATTTCGAACCCAATCGCTTCCAGCCTTGATGTATGCTTTCCCCGACCGATTCCAAATCTAGAATGTTGCCATCCTGCACAGTATTGGCCGCCAATGGCTCAATCACATAGCGTTCAACGCGAAAACCTCCTCTTCCCTTACCAACCTTGGATAACTCAACCATTTTCACTGAAGAAGAACTGATATCAACACCTATCAGCGACGGTGAATTTATTTTCATGAAGTCAAGATTGATATCAATTTTTCCCTTGAACATTGTTTTATTTGAGGCGATACTCACAAAAAATGTTAATAACAAAACAATTTAAAACGTATGGGGCGCTACTCATCAGCCTAGCCACTTCTACTCGCACCCAAAAAATCTGACGATAATTCTGACAGACCTAAAAAAATATGATCTACGGAAAAAAGGGATATATACCCCCTAAAAAACTTTCCAAATTAAAATTTCACCAACTTTTCAATCGATTTTCATGATCACTCGCTGGCTTTATTACTTTTTTGTTGTCACCGTTGGCACAGGCATAATTGGACTATTAATGCTTGTTTTTGCAGCATTAGTGACCTATTCATCATTGCCGTCGCTGCAGGCGCTCACTGACTATCGTCCCAAAATACCTTTGCGCATTTATAGTGATGAAGGGCTGCTGATTGGCGAGTTTGGCGCCGAACGGCGCAATCTGGTTACTATCGGAGAAGTACCCAGACAGCTTAAACAAGCCATACTGGCTGCTGAAGACGATCGTTTTTATGAACACAGTGGCGTTGATTATTTAGGCGTGTTACGCGCCGCCTATTCCAATTTTGTTGCCGGTGGCGTGCGTCAGGGCGCAAGCACCATAACCATGCAGGTAGCCAGAAATTTTTTTCTGACGCGGGAAAAAACCCTGACGAGAAAATTTAGTGAGGCACTGCTCGCATTCAAAATTGAGCGTAACTTATCCAAGGACAAGATCCTGGAACTCTATGTCAATCAAATCTATCTCGGTCAACGAAGCTATGGCTTTGCCGCTGCTGCACAAACCTACTTTGGGAAATCACTACAGGAAATAAATATGGCAGAAGCCGCCATGCTTGCCGGTCTTCCCAAAGCACCTTCAAGTTTCAATCCTGTTGTTAATCCCAAGCGCGCAAAGACAAGACAGATTTATGTTCTGGGACGATTACTGAAACTCGATCATATTTCTGAAGCGGAGTATCGGCAATTGGAGAAACAACCCGTTCCGGTCATAAAACAAGCCCGGGAGTTTGCAATTCCCGCAGACTATGTCGCTGAAATGGCAAGACAGGCCATTTATGACCGCATGCAGGAAGATACCTATAGTAGAGGCATCAAAGTTTA
Source organism: Nitrosomonas sp. (assembly GCA_020852475.1). GTDB lineage: Bacteria > Pseudomonadota > Gammaproteobacteria > Burkholderiales > Nitrosomonadaceae > Nitrosomonas. The sequence goes on along the minus strand of JADZAR010000073.1, from coordinate 4,877 downwards.
TACCACAATAAGAAAACGAGATCAGACAGCCGCATATCAATCATTGCGCGCCAGTGTTCTGGAATATGACAAGCGCAGAGGCTATCGCGGACCAGTCACCTATATCGACTTGATGCAATACGGTACCGATCAGGGAAAAGCTCTCGATGAAGCGCTTGATGACATCAGCAATAGTGGAGACATTATACCTGCGGTAGTTCTTTCAGTAAAAAACAAGGAAATACAGATTTACGCAAAAGGTGGCCAGCTTCTGCAACTGAAAGCTGATGGATTGAAATTTGTAGAAAAATATCTCAGCGAGAAAAAACAGACAGATAAACGATACATCAGCCCCGGCGCAATCATCTACGTTCAACCGGATGCTGAAAAGAAATGGCATGTCACACAACTGCCCAAAGTCGAAGCGGCTTTGATTTCTCTTGACCCGAACGATGGTGCCGTTCGGGCGCTGGTAGGCGGCTTTGACTTCCACCTCAACCAGTTCAATCATGTTACGCAGGCCTGGCGGCAACCCGGCTCCAGCTTTAAGCCATTTATTTACTCCGCATCGCTCGAAAAAGGATTTACTGCTGCAACAATTATTAATGACGCTCCGCTCTCTTTCAGTGCGGCACAAACAGGCAGTAAATCATGGGAACCGAAGAACTTCGACGGTCGGTACGGTGGACCAATGCGCATGCGCGAAGCGCTAGCGAAGTCAAAGAATCTGGCGTCGATAAGAATTCTGCAAGCCATCGACTTGCAATACGCCCGGGACTATATCACCCGTTTTGGATTCGATGCGGACAAACACCCGCCATACTTGCCCATGGCTCTGGGTTCCGGATCGGTAACGGTACTGCAAATGGCGGCGGGGTACGCTGTTTTTGCCAACCAGGGTTATCGCACCCAGCCGTATTTCATCAAGCGGATTGAAGACGAACAAGGCAATATCCTTGAAGTCGCACATCCAAAGACACCATCCAATGGCGCTACTCGCGTCATCGATCCACGTAATGCATTTATCATGACCAGCATGATGCAGGATGTTATCAATTACGGCACCGCGGTGCGTGCAAAACAGCTCAAGAGAAGCGATCTTGCCGGAAAAACCGGTACAACCAGTAATTTTATTGACGCCTGGTTTTGCGGTTTCCAAAAAGATCTAGTCGCCGTAGCCTGGATCGGCTATGATGAGCCGCAATCATTGGGCGCCAACGAAACAGGCGGACGCATTGCTCTCCCCATCTGGATGCAATATATGAGTGCAGCTTTAAAGGATGTGCCCATTGCCAAATACACGCCGCCGGATGGCATTCTGACTGAAAGAATCGATCCGAATACCGGCTTGAGAGTAACATCAAATGGCATAACGGAGTATTTTTTTCGTGAACAGCTGCCACCTATGGCGAATGAATTTATCCCTGATTTTGGTGGTGCCGCCCAAAACTTGAAAGACCAGCTGTTTTAAATATGCTTCAGCCTGCACCACAACCACACCATCAATAAATCACTAAAAAGATAATGTCTTGGTGTCGCGATAACCGAATTCTTTCGTACAGTCTGGTCAGATACTACAAACAGCGATGATTTTGACTTATCATCCTTTTATGCGGATTGGTATAACAATGACTACAATATTTCGAATATGAGGCTAATTATGAAACTTTCTATTACAACATTCATCACCCTGTTCACGCTATTTTCAGGTTTATCATTCGCAGATCGGATTCCATTTGGACATCAGGTCAGCACAGTACAAAATTATCACCGAGCAACACCACAGATAGCCATATCCGGTCTGATCGGTGATGGCGGCGCTCCGGTACTGGCTGCACACGGCTTTCGAACCGTTATTGACATGCGCACCGCCAATGAAGGCACGCGTGAAGAAAAAGCACTTATAGAAGGTGTCGGCATGATATACATCAACATTCCAATGACTGTCGCAAATATCAGTCAGGAACACCTGGAAGCATTCACCAAAGCCATCGAACAATCACCCAAACCAATTCTTGTCCACTGTGGATCAGGCAATCGCGCTGGTGCGATATGGGCAAGTTATCTCATCAGCAAAGGTACAGAAGCTGAAGCAGCTTTGGATGAAGGCCGCAAGGCCGGCATGCGCCCACCGTTGGAAAAGAAAGTCAGAGAAGTTTTTCTGCAGTGATCGTTTAAAAAAATTACTTTAAATCATCCATCGGTAAATGGTTTCCACCAGCCATTCAGGCGCATCAAGCGGCAGGTCGTGACCTGCTGTTTCGTGCTGAAGATATTTGGCGCGCAGAACCTGAGCCAGCCGGATGCTGCAACGATAATCGACCAGTCTATCCGCTTTGCTCGCAACAACCAGTACAGGTTGCTGCAGCTGTGTGTGCAGGGTAAATTTGCTTGCTGACAGAAGCTGGCGCACCGCATTCCTGAAGGAAACCGGACTTTGTCGCTGCCAGCTTTGCCAGGTTGCAAGTTGCGTGGCGTCATTGGCGAACTGATTGGATGTCAGCGCCAGGATATCAGCTTCACGCTGGGCCGGTGAATGAAACAACATTTTCAGGATATGAAGCCCGGCCGAAAAACGCAGGCGCTGGTAAAACGGAGACAAACGCCTTACGCTGGTGTTGATCAGCACCGCCGATTTTATTTCATCCGGGTAGCGGGTCATCCAGTCGATGGCGATCATTCCACCCATGGAAATGGCGATGAGTCTGAGATTCCGGCGCGAAGCAACCTGCGCGCGCAAGGCATCGGTCATGCCGGCAATGCTGTCGGGACTGATCAGGTGATTGCATCGACCACTACCGGGAATATCGGGGGTAATAATTTGCGCTTCAGGAAAGCGTTGCTGAAGCAAAGTTGTAAATATCCCCCAGTGTCTGGCTTCGCGCAATAAGCCACGAATGCAAACCAGCGTTACGCTACTGCTCATACCAAAGCGCCAGCGCGAGTTCTTCCATTTCAGGCGACTGACTCTTATCGAGCCAATTCTTGTACGACAGCGTCGCGTGCAGCAGAAAATCCAGCAAAATGAAATGGCTGCGCAAAACCCGCCGGAGGCGATGCGGTTTGATCGGATGATAAAGTCCCAGCAACTGCCTCAGTTGCAGCGGATTTTTGCGCACCCAGCGCCAGGAGCCCATCTCCAGCGTCAGTGGCAGAAACAGGCGATCCTGTTCAATCGCCTGCAAATAAAGAAAATCCCATAAATCCCCGTGCACCAGGTAATGTCTGGATTGCGGCTCAAACAGATATTCCTGATGCGGATAAGTGTGCATGAACAGTTTACGCAGATAATAGACTTCCTTGATATGCCTGATCGGCTGAATCCGGCTGCGTGCATATGGAAACCAGATCTGATTGCGATAACCAAAACCGGAGTGACAATCAAGTACCATACTCAATGGCGCCGGAAAAACCTCGCGGATAACGAAATCACACAATGCCTGCGCCTCCGGCTGCATGGGTTCACCAGCCTTGCCGCGGTACCACGGCAACAGCGGTGAAATCCTGTGGCCGCCACCCAGCCAGATCGTTTTCTCCTGACTGTCGACCGGTGCATTACGCATCAGATCAACCCCTTGGCCATTTGATCGCGTATTGTTATACATGCCGACAGGATTAACCAGCGGTAAAATATGAATACGCACCTTCTGCAACAGATCGGCCGTCGCCTGATCCCAGGCCAGGCGTTCGAGCAAACCTTCCAGAAAAGTGATGACGACCTGGGTGCCGATGCGCTCCAGTCCGTGAATGCCCGCCACATAGGTAATGCAAGGCACATTGTCGGCAAGGTTACCCAATGTCAGCGCGTATACCGGCAGCAGTTCATCTTCGCAAGGCACATGACAAAGCACTTTACTGGATAAGTGTGCTTTGTCGCTCCATTTGATAATGGATTCTATCTGCTGCAGTTCAGGTATATTTTTCAATGTCGAATAGACCATACCTGCGTTATGGGCGAAGTGCGCTGAAATAGCTCAAGTTGATCATCCGCGCATCATATCACCTGGACTGCAAACCATCAGTTTTAATAAAACTGTCATCAAACTTTAATCCTAACGCCTACCCAATTAAAGTTTGACCTGCTGTAACCAATTCATCATAAAAATTTAATTTTCACGTAATTTTCCTGTCACTCAGTTGGTTTATAACTCTGTTTCTTATTCAACGATATAAAAAGGAGAGAAACAGATGAGCAGCAAACTGCATCCCGACGGGAAACTTAATCCAAGTCATACAAGCAGTAATGGCAGTGCGAGCGGCAGTATTCTCGAAATTATCGAAGAGCGCCGGTTAAACAGGCGTGAATTCCTGAAATCATCAGCAAGCGCCACTGCGGGCGCCGCCGCGCTGACCGTGATGGGTACGGCAACCATGGACCATGCCGAAGCCGCCAAAAAACACACTGATATTGCCAATACCATCGGCTTTACCGCCGTCAGCGCCAATACGATTCCGATGACCGACGGCGTAACCGTACCGGCCGGATATACCGCCAGAGTCCTGGTGTCGTGGGGGGATTCATTAACCATGAAGCCACACTGGGACAGCGCGGGCGCAATGGACGAGGAAACCCAACTTCATTGTTATGGCGCACATACCGATGGCATGCACTACTTCCCGATGCCGGGACCACTGGGCAACAGGCGCGGACTGCTGGTAACCAACAGCGAGTACTGTGATCCACCGCTGGTGAATAACATTACGCCCGCTTCTGCCTACGCCACCGTAAACATGACACTCGACATGGTGCGTGCCCAGCAGGCCGCACATGGCGTCAACATCGTCATGATCAACAAAAAACTCAGAAATGATAAATGGGAAGTCGTTCGGCATTCGCCGTTTAACCGGCGCATCACCGGTAATACGCCGTGCAGGATCAGCGGCCCTGCCGCCGGTCA
>JADZAR010000072.1 GCA_020852475.1 Nitrosomonas sp. | reverse complement strand
TTTGCACGGTGTCATGAGCGGTGCGAGAATAAGGCAAAAATTTGCGAAAAAGCGGAGTTTACACGGAGTAAATGAGCATTTTTCGCAAATTTTTAACGCGATTATCGTACCGCGTAGTAACCGTGCATAGGTCTCGATTCATGTGAATCCGGTATTTTAATCGTCCGGCATGAAAATTTGAATTTTTTACGTTAGCAGATTGTTGCTCGGAATAATATCAGGGCAGGAGCTTGCCAATTTCAGATTAAACCTAGAAACTTCAGTTGACCGTTATCCGAGATGACTAACAGCATGAATATATAGCACGCTGCTTTTTAATTCCGGCTACGTTGCAATTCGTTGTAATAACGCGTTATTACGCCTCATCGCGCCTTGCCGGAAATAAAAATCAACGTACTCTAAATCCCATTCAACTAAGGTTTCTAGGTTAAAATAACCGGTTTTGTATCTTGGCAGGGGAAATACTATGGAAATCGAGCAGATCAATGCTTTGGAAGAACAGTTGGATGAGTTGAATCATCGGGCCAGTGATTTGCGGAGGTATCTTTGACTACGATGACAAAAAACTCAAACTTGAAGAACTGACGCGACTGCTCGAAGATTCCAGCATCTGGAATGATCCCAAAAAGGCCGAGGAAATCAGCCGGGAGAAGAAAGGTCTCGAAGACACCGTTCAAACACTGGAATCGTTGCAGCATCAGTTAAGCGATGCAGGAGAATTGTTTGAGCTCGCGCGCGCGGAATCCGATAACGATGCATTGCAGAGTATTCATGCCGATGCCCAAAAAATCGAGGAAACGGTGGGCAAATTGGAGTTTCGCCGCATGTTCTCCGACCCCATGGATCCGCATAATTGTTTTATCGATGTGCAATCGGGATCGGGCGGCACGGAAGCGCAGGACTGGGCGTCAATGCTGGAGCGCATGTATCTGCGGTACTGCGAGCGCCAGGGATTGCAGGTTGAAATCCTGGAAGAATCGCCCGGTGACATTGCCGGCATCAAAAGCGCCAGCATCAAGGTAACAGGTGAATATGCCTATGGTTACTTGAGAACGGAGACCGGCGTGCACCGCCTGGTCAGAAAATCCCCGTTTGATTCCGGAAACCGCCGTCATACCTCGTTTGCCAGCATTTTCGTCTACCCGGAAGTGGACGATTCGTTTGATATTGACATCAATCCCGCGGATCTCCGGGTTGACACATTCCGCGCTTCAGGCGCGGGCGGTCAGCACATCAACAAGACCGATTCCGCGGTGCGCATCACGCACCAGCCAAGCGGCATCGTCGTGCAATGCCAGAGTGGGCGATCACAGCACAAAAACAAAGCCGAAGCGATGTCGATGCTGAAATCCCGTCTGTATGAAGCCGAACTGCGCAAGCGCAATGAGGAAAAACAAAGTATCGAGGACTCAAAAACCGATATCGGCTGGGGGCATCAAATCCGCTCGTATGTTCTGGATCAGTCGCGAATCAAGGATTTGCGCACGAATATGGAAGTCGGCAACACGCAGGCCGTGCTGGACGGCGATCTGCATCAGTTCATCATGGCCAGCCTGAAAGAGGGCGTGAAATAAATTTGATCAGTCGGTTTGTCCAACAGCGAATAAACGCTGATATTCCTTGATGGCATAGCGGTCAGTCATGCCGGCGATGTAATCCGCGATCGCCTGATGGCCGATCTGTTTGAATTTCTGCTGATGCTTGTCCGGCAGCAGGCGTGCATTTGCGCTGAACGCATCGAATAATCGCTGAATGATATGCGACGCCTTGTTACTCATGCGCATCACACGATAATGCAGATACAGATGCTCATGGAGAAATCGCTTCAGCTCCTGCTGCGCTTTTTTAACCGCCGGGCTGAAACCGATCAGCGGCGCAGCTGCATAAACATCGGACAGATCAGTTATGCCGGTATCTGCAATGTTGCGCGCACTCTGCACGGTCAGATCAGTCGCCACCGTATTGATCATGGCCCTGACTGTTTCATGGATCAGTCTACGCCCGGCAAGCACGGGATATTTTTGCTTAACCGCCGACCAATGGCGCGAAAAGATGTCGATCTCCTGCAACTGTTCCAGATTGATCAGACCGGAGCGCAAGCCATCGTCGACATCATGGTTGTTGTAGGCAATTTCATCGGCAAGATTGGCCAGCTGCGCTTCGAGCGACGGACGTTGATTCAGGAGAAAGCGTTCGCCCACCGCGCTCAGGTTGCGCGCGTTTTTCCGAGAGGCATGCTTTAAAATGCCCGCACGCGTTTCAAAGCATAAATTCAATCCGTCGAATTCGGCATAGCGCTCTTCGAGAATATCAACCACACGCAGCGATTGCAGGTTATGCTCAAACCCCCCGTAGGCTTTCATGCATTGATGCAATGCATCCTGTCCGGCATGGCCGAACGGCGTGTGTCCCAAGTCATGCGCCAGCGTGATGGCTTCTACCAGATCCTCGTTCAGACGCAGATTGCGTGCAATGGAACGGGCGATTTGCGCCACCTCCAGACTGTGCGTCAGCCGCGTGCGAAATAAATCGCCTTCATGATTGACAAACACCTGCGTCTTGTACTCGAGACGCCGGAAGGCTTTGGAATGAATGATTCTGTCGCGGTCACGCTGAAACTCGCTGCGCCCGGACGGTGGCGCTTCATTGACGATCCTGCCGCGCGTATTACTTTCGGAGACGGCATACGACGCGAGGTTATTCATGCACCATGCAGGCGGACAATGTCTCAATAATCAGCTGCGGCGCAATGTCAGCACGCATGACCGCCTCGCCGATACGGTTGAGTACGATAAAACGCGTCTTGCCTGCGGATACTTTTTTATCCAGCGACATCAGTTCGAGATACTTTTCCGGCGCCATTCTTGGTGCTTCGACCGGCAGGCCAGCCTGTTGAAAAATTCTGCGAATGCGCATGACGTCGGCTTCGGGAATGAATTTCATGCGCCGGGAAAGCTCGGCCGCCAGCACCGTTCCGGCTGCCACGGCTTCGCCGTGCAACCACACGCCATAACCCATGCCATTTTCTATCGCATGGCCGAAAGTATGACCGAGATTCAGCAATGCACGCACACCGCTCTCCCGCTCATCCGCAGCGACGATCTCAGCCTTGTTCTCGCAACTGCGCTGAATCGCTTCAATCAGCGTCACCGGCTCACGCGCCAACAATCGCTGCATATTCTGCTCGAGCCACTCAAAAAATACGGGGTCACGGATCAGACCATATTTGATGATCTCGGCCAGACCGGCGCGCAGTTCCCGATCCGGCAGTGTATCAAGCGTTGCGCTGTCGGCCAGCACCATGCGCGGCTGATAAAACGCACCGATCATATTTTTACCTAACGCGTGATTAATGCCGGTCTTGCCGCCAACGGAAGAATCAACCTGCGCCAGCAACGTTGTCGGTATCTGGATAAACGGTACACCGCGCAGATAGGTTGCAGCCGCAAAGCCCGTCAAATCGCCCACCACGCCGCCGCCCAAGGCAAGTATCGTGGTATTGCGCTCACAATGGTTTTTTAATAACGCGTCATAAATCACATTCAGCGTTTCCCAGTTTTTATAGGCTTCACCATCCTGAATAATGATGGGTATCGTCCGCACGCCATGATCTTCCAGCGCCGTGCTAAGTTTATCCAGATAAAGCGGCGCGACTGTGCTGTTGCTGACGATCGCCACACGTTTCTGCCGCAGGCAGGAAACAATCAGCTCCGCCCGGGTAAGGATGCCATTACCGATATAGATCGGGTAATTGCGCTTTTCGGCTGACGCGGAGAATTCTACTGATAGGGTTCGCATAGTATGTTCTTTATCAATGGGTTGTCCTGAATTAAAAGCGATCAGGCGGTTAATCAATTCTTTGGTCAGAGCACTGATATTCTGCCTGCCGGTATCGATAATGATGTGCGCTGCTTCGCGGTAAAACTGATCACGCTGCGCGTACAATTCGGTTAATTTTGCCCGCAAATCTTTGGTCTGTAACAGCGGCCTGTTTTTATCGTGCTGTGTCCGGCAGTATAGGTCGTTTACTGTTGCTCTCAAATAAACCACTATTCCGCCATGTTTCAATAAACGGCGATTATCCCTGCTGAGTATCGCGCCGCCACCGGTTGCCAGAACAATATCGTTTTTTCTAACCAACCGCCGCAAAACCTGGGATTCACGCTTACGAAACCCGGATTCGCCTTCAATTTCAAAAATCACCGGAATTTTAACGCCGGTACGCTCCTGAATTTCATGATCGCTATCAAAAAACTGTTTTCCGGTATATCTGGCCAGTGACTTGCCTATCGTGGTTTTCCCGGCGCCCATCATGCCGACGAGAATAATATTGACGTTACCCAGGGCCAGTTTCGTTTTTTTATCAAAGACGATCGATTTTTTACGGTTACTCATGAAGGACGGTTTTTTGCGGCGCACCTGGTTAACATAGCAATCATTGCCAGGCTATTTTAACAGGTTGTCTAACCGTTAGACTTATCGTTTTTTAACGGTTTGTGCAGCGGCGCAGCCATGATTGACGCCGGCTCTCTCCAACGCATGGCAGATCGCCCACCCCTTCTACCCGCCACAAACCAGGAAAAAAACAGTGGCACAAAGACGGTGGAGACAAACGCGGCCAGAATCATTCCGCCGAAGACACCGGTACCCATCGACTGCCGCGCGGCTGAACCGGCTCCCGTGGCGATAACCAGCGGGACTACGCCCAGAATGAACGCCATCGATGTCATTACAATCGGACGAAAACGCAGCTGCGCCGACTCCAGCGCTGCGCGCGTCACGTCCATACCAGCTTTCATTTTCTGATTGGCAAATTCGACCAGCAGAATCGCATTTTTTGCCGCCAGCCCGATGAGTGTCACCATACCAATCTGAAAATAGATGTCATTCGGCATATCCCGCAACAGCACAGCCAGCAAAGCACCCGCCATAGCGAAAGGCACCGCCATGATTACCGCAAGCGGCAGCGCCCAGGTCTCAAACTGCGCAGCCAGAATCAGGAACACCATGATAATCGCCAGACTGAATGCAAAAACAGCCGCGGCGCCAGTGCGCTTTTCCTGAAACGCTTTCCCCGTCCATGCAATTTGATAACCGTCCGGCAAGACCTGTTCGGCAATCCGCTCGACCAGCGCTATCGCTTCGCCCGAGCTGAGGCCGGCAACGCCGCTGCCGATGAGTTTGGCCGACAACAAGCCATTGAAACGCTCCAATTGTTCGGCGCCAATGACATGTTCGATGCGGATTAAGGCTGACAATGGCACCATCTGTCCGGCTTTTGAACGCACATAAACCTTGCCGATATCCTCGGGTTTCATGCGGAATGCCGCATCGGCCTGTAACTGAACGCGGTAAGTGCGCCCGGCCCGGTTGAAATCATTCACATACAGAGAACCCATGGTGCTCTGCAAGGTTTCATAAATATCCGTAATCGCGATGCCTTGCGAAATCGCTTTGGCTTCATCGACATGAACGTAAAACTGCGGCACCCGGGTGCGGTAAAATGCATTGATTGATGCAATCATGGGATCCTGTAGCAAAGCCGCCATGAAATCATCGACAACCTTGGCCAGGCGCTGCGGATCCGAACTGGTGCGGCTCTGCACATAGAGCTCAAACCCACCGGTACTGCCAAGCCCCCGGATTGCAGGCGGATTGAAAGCAACCGCCATACCGTCCTTCTGTTGCGCACCGGCCGCAAATACCTGTCCGACCAGGTCATCCGCCGTCGATTCACGTTCCGACCATTCAGTCATCCGGGTAAACATCGTGGACACATTGGTCTTGTTGCCGCCGCCGATAAAATCCAGTCCATTCACGGCAAACTGGAAAGCGACATCCTCGTTTTTCTCTACTTCAATACGAATGGCATCAGCCGTGGCAGTCGTGCGGGAAAGCGATGCGCTGTCCGGCAAGATTACCGCGGCAATCACATATCCCTGATCTTCAGGCGGCACAAGACTGCCTGGAATAATCTTCAGCAGATAACCGACACCCGCGATAAAAGCTGCAAAGATCAAAACACTGACGCCGACATTGCGTATCGCCGCATCGACCTTGCTAACGTAAAAGTTGCGCAAACGGTTGAAAATACGATTAAACCATTCAAAAAATGCGGCGTGCTGTTGAGCGGACTGGAGCAGCAGGGCGCAAAGCGCCGGCGTCAGCGTCAACGCCACAACGCCTGATATAACACCGGCAACGGCGACCGTTACCGCAAATTGACGATATAACTCTCCGGCCATGCCGCCGAGAAAGGCAACCGGCACGAATACCGCGGCCAGCACCAACGTCATGGCCACCACCGCGCTGGATACCTGCTGCATGGCCTTGATGGCGGCATTCAGCGGCGACAGCTTTTCTTCGGTCATCAGACGTTCGATATTTTCCAGCACGACGATTGCATCATCCACGACAATGCCGATGGATAACACCATGGCGAATAATGTCATGGTGTTGATCGAATAGCCCAGCAGCCACAATCCGGCGAAAGTGCCGATCAAGGAAATGGGTACGGCGATAATCGGAATCAGCGTTGCCCGCCAGGTTTGCAAAAAAAGATAAACAACCAGCACGACCAGAATCATCGCTTCACCGAGTGTCTTGACCACTTCCCAGATAGAGGCTTTGACAAATTGACTGGTGTCATACGGCATCACATAGTGCATACCCTCGGGAAAAAGCGGCCGCAGTTCTTCCATTTTGGATTTGATTTCGGCGGCGGTGTCCAGCGCATTGGCGCCAGTCTGCAAAAAAATACCGATGCCGACTCCCGGCACGCCATTAAGCATGTTAACGATATTATATTCCTGCGCGCCAAGTTCGATGCGCGCCACATCTTTCAAATACAGCACGCCGCGCGGTCCATCGGCGCGCAGAATAATATTGCCGAATTCTTCGGACTCGGTCAGCCGCCCTTTTGCAGTTACGGTATAGACCAGCTGCTGATCCGGTAAAGCCGGATCCTGTCCGATTTTTCCGGCGGCGTACTGCGCATTCTGGGCGCGTATCGCCGTTGCGACATCGCTGGTGGTTATACCCAGTTGCGCCATCTTGTCCGGTTGCAGCCAGATGCGCATGGAATAGTCCTGCGCGCCAAAAATGCGTGCTTCACCCACGCCGCGCGAGCGCTTCAAATCATCCAGAAAATTGTTGGTAATATAGTTGCTCAAAAACAGCGGCGTATGATCTTTATTTTGTGACGTCACCGCAAAGACGAGCAGTAAATCGTTGGCGCGTTTCTGTATGGTAATGCCGGATCGTCGGACTTCATCCGGCAGTCGCGGCAGAGCGATATTCACCCGGTTACTGATATTGAATGTCGCCAGATCGATATCGGTGCCTATCTCGAATGTCACGGTAATCGTCAGCTGTCCGCTCGAATCCGCGCTTGAATTGAAATACAATAAATCATCAACCCCGCTGAGCTGCTCTTCGATGGGTGCGGCAACGGTTTTAATCAGTGTTTCCGCACTGGCACCGGGAAATCTCGCGGTTATCTGCACCACGGGGGGTGTTATCTGCGGGTATTGCGCAATCGGCAACTGAAAAGCCGCAGCGATGCCTGCCAGGACTATAATGATTGACAATACGGAAGCAAAAATCGGGCGTGTAATAAAAAACTTCGTCATGCTGACCTGAAAATGTCTGTTATGCGTCTATTTCAGCGCGCGTAAGATAAAACTTCTGATGGATCAATCGGTTGCGGATCAACCAACATCTCCGGACCTAACCGGATCAGATTATCCACCGCCACGCGATCACCGGTCTGCAAGCCATCGAGTATCACCCAGTCTTTTCCTACCCATTCACCGACAGTTACCGAACGCACAGTAACCGTATCACGCTCATCGATGACATACACATATCGACCGAGATCCGAAGTCATCACTGCACGTTGCGGCAGCAGAAACACATCACTGGTTTCCCCGGCGACAACACGGACGCGCACAAACTGACCAGGCAGCAAACGGTGTTCAGTGTTTTCAAACGTCGCCCTGAGCTGCTGCGTACCAATCAGCGGGTCTATCGTGCTGGCGGCAAAATTAATGCTGCCCCTGTGCGGATAGACCTCGCCATTCGGTAGAATAAGACGAACCTCATTAACATTTTGTTCACTTAACCGTCCGCCGAAACGTTCGAGTTCGTTGTCGGAAAAACTGAACCGCACCCAGATCGGTGAAATCTGCGCCATCGTCGTCAATACGCTGGTATTTGCCGCCGCAAGGGCGCCTTCAGAAACCAGCGAACGACCAGTAACACCATCGATGGGCGCTCTTACCGTTGCATAGGATAATTCAAGCTTTGCCTGCTGCACGCGCGCTTTTAAGCTGTGCAGTGCGGCTTCGCTCAGCTTGAATTCAGTGTATGCATTGTCATAAGCGCGCTGACTGACAAAATTCTCGGCCAGCAGTTTCTCGAGGCGATTTTTTTCAGTATTGGTCCGTACGACCTGTATGCTTTGCTCAAGGAACTCCGCCTCGACTTCAGCCAGCGCCCTGCGAAAAGGTTCGGGATCTATCTGATACAACGGTTCTCCGGCGCTGACAGCCATGCCTTCATGAAAGAAACGTTTCAAAACAATGCCACCAACCCGCGGACGTATTTCAACTTCTTTCGCGCCTTCCGTCAGCGCAACAGTTTCAGCGCTGACAGGTATCGTGGCCGGTTGCATACGCAACGTACCGACCGATAATATTTCCCTCGGCGCCTTCTCTTCCTGCGACGCCTGATCGCCACAGGCAAGCAAAAGCAATAAAGCGTTCAATACTAAAACTGGCAGCAAAAATTTTTTCATAAAAAAAGAATTAGCGGTCTTTGTCATTTGTCAAAGCGTAAAAACCGAAAAAAATATAAAAACCGAACCATATGATGTCTTGGAATTTTCATCTAAAAGAATTGACCACATAGGGCGTACAGGAATCGCAGCGTTCTTGTATAATGCCTATTTTAGCTGATTAGAATGACAAACGATTTGAAAAGTCATGGAATTTAACCCTGGTCTCACGTAGTGACTGTCTACCGCAAGGGCACATTTTAAAATAATCATTTTTGAAAAAACTTCATAAAACTCTAAGGAAATTCTGTTTTTAACGCCAGTCCTGCCCTGGAAACAAACAGCAGCCCAGGATAACTGGACGACAATATAACAAATTTGAATACGATAAACTGAAAAGGTGTGTTGAAATGCCAATACGTTATTTTATGGCCATTTTCGCTTTCTGCGGGGTATTTACCGCAACAAGCGTACAAGCGTCTCTGAAATTGCCTGAAACTGTAAAAGTCGATCCCGCAGCATTAGAATTTGAACCCATGTGCGACCCCAAGATACCCGCATCATGGCGCAAGGCCCAAGTCATTGAGGGCGTTCAGATTGAAGCGTCAGAACAATGCAGCCCTGACAATCCCCATTTGATCGCAGCCGTTGTCAAAGGGACCAACAATATCTCCATGAATACGTTGATGGAAACCGGTCTGTCACCCGACACCGTTATCAAGACCGACGATATCGATGGCGATGGCGATCCTGACCGCATTACCATCAAGCTTGAAGTAATTGAACTTAATGGACGGACACCCGATTTCGAAGGCGTGGTGCCCCAATTTGAAATCGCACCCGGCATAACACCCGGCGCATGGGTTTTTGCGCCCAAAACCAGCGGCATGTCAACCGAAAACTTCGAAAGTCTTCGCGCCAATTATTTATTACGCTTGCCTTCCCCGGTAATCCGGGTCGAGGTTGGCGACATTGTTCAGATTGTTGTGGAAAATACGCACTACTTTCCGCACACTATCCACTTGCATGGCGTAGATCATCCTTTCTCTCATCATGAATATAACGGTGGCAAGTATGGCAATGACGGCGTTCCGCAAACCAGCGAACTTGACTTGATGCCAGGCCAGAGCCGTGTCTATGAGTTTCAGGCGCGCCAGCCAGGCACCATGTTCTATCATTGTCATGTGCAAACACATACGCATCTGGCCATGGGATTGGCTGGCATGATTGTTGTCGAAGAAAACCGCCCGAATAACTGGCTGCAGACATTGAATATCGGTGGCGGCAAGGTACGCCATCCCTCTGTAGCCGTTAAAGAACACTATGACCAGGAGTACGATCTTCAGTATCACGCAATGGACAAAGAACTGTCTCAGATCATACAGAAATATAATGATCCCAGGCTAATCGCACGTGAAATGAACCGCAGATATGATCTGACCGATGCAACCGAAGATTATTATACTTTGAACGGTTTGTCGTTTCCCTACACACTACGGGAATCCATGATTATCACCGAGCCGAATCAAAAAATTAAACTCAGAATGCTGAACAGCGGCGGTGAATTTATTGCGGTACACACGCATGGTCATAAAGCCACGATTACGCATTACGACGGGGTGGAACAAAACCCGGCCGCGCGAATTACCCGCGATGTGTTTGATATGGCCCCCGCGCAACGTCTTGATCTGCTGCTAAACACCACCAATGACGGATTGCATAATTATGGCGAAGGCGCTTGGCTTTTCCACGATCATCGTGAAAAAGGCATAACGACCGACGGCATGAGCGAAGGCGGCAGCATGAGCATGATCACCTACAAATCCTACCTTGATGAAGTCGGCATGCCTGTTGTTGCGCATGGCATTGACTTATCCATCTACTTCACCAAGGAATACTACCAGAGAAGGCTACCCATCTGGCAACATCTGGATGAAGCCGGCACTTTAGGTGCGCCAGGCGTACGTTCAGGCTTCAATCCTGAAACGAAAATCACTATGATGAATTTAATCGGCGGTTTCATTGCCGGTATTCTGATCTATTTACTGATCACCCGAAGGCAGAATGCTGCAAGAGCCATAGCCAATATAACAACCAGAATTAAAGGTTTAAAAGGAGGCAAGGCAAATGGTTAAGTATTTATTCATTGCATTGATCGGCCTATCCGTAACGGGTGCGACAGCATTGGCGCAGAACAGCGCTGATCACAGTAATCATAATACAGATCATAGCGGGCATTCTGCTCATGATCACGCCTCGGACGATCATTCGCATGACCACTCAGAACATGACACGGATCACATCGGCCACGACCATGATCACGATGATCATAGCAGCATGGATCATGGACATGATCACCCCATGGACACACCCGGGGAACATGGCATGCTGCACCACGACCATGATCATACCGATCACCACGCGCAAGGCGAGCATCACCATCATGGTGACGGCCATATCATGGACCATGAAGGCACCCACATCATGGGGCAAAATTTTGACAAGCTGCCAAGCAGTTGCAGCAGCATTTCAGAAGATATCGAAATCACCGTACGTGCAGGCAGAAAGTATGCCAAAAAATTCCCAGGCACGGCCTTTGCTTTTGATCAGCAGGAATGGCGTGTCAAGCCTTGTTCCCGAATTACCTGGCATTTTGTCAATGAGGATAAAGTTCGCCATCAATTCATGATGCACGGGTTGCCGCGCTATCTGTATCATCTTGGCATGTTTCACCTTGAAAACACGGGCCCAAGAACAGTGACTGGCACCATGATTGTGCCAGCGGCAGACGAAACCTATTTGGTGCACTGCGATATTGCTCAGCATATGGAAAAGGGCATGAAAGCACAACTTGTGGTTGGAAAAGGTGGAGAAAATCTGCCAAGCATCCCTGGACTGACGCCTTATGTTCTTAATGATGTTTATGAAGCCGAAGATTTACCAAAAGTATCTGACAAAGCCAATACCGGCGGCAAGAATGCAAAACCAATCATGCAACAGATAACAGACTTCTTTAGTGATAATGTACCCATTTCGGGGCTGGCTTTGACTGGATTACTACTGGGTTTCATCTGCGCACCACTTTTTACGAGAATGATTGCGCTGAGAAAAAAAGAATCTTAGAACGCATCGTAAGCTTAAATTTGAACCAGACTTAATCGATCGACCGCCGTGCCGCTGCAACCCAAAGCAGCACGGCGTTTCTTTTTGACTTGATAAAACAATATAATTACAGAGACCTTTGCACGGTGTCATGAGCGGTGCGGGAATAAGGCAAAAATTTGCGAAAAAGCGGAGTTTACGCAGAGTAAATGAGCATTTTTTGCGAATTTTTAACGCAATTATCGTGCCGCGCAGTAGCCGTGCAAAGGTCTCTTACAGTACTCAGCACTCAAGTATAGTATCTCCATTTTCCAGCAATGCTTCTTTCTTCATAAATAGTCCTGCATAGTCGACACACGAATACAATTCATCATCTTTTTTAGAGACTGCTGTTCAAAAAATAGTTGACTAATTCAATCGGGAATTGTATAGTTGACAAAAATGATCAAGTATTCCTTACAGCAAGTAATGCTTTTATTATTTGAACAAATTCGATTCCATACAGGGCACTTTGAACCAAGGAGTAATAAAATATGAGACTCACAACGAAAGGAAGATTTGCAGTTACTGCGCTTTTGGATCTTGCCATGCAGCAAAGCACCAGTCCGGTGACACTGGCAGACATCAGTCAGCGTCAGAAAATTTCCTTATCCTATCTTGAACAGCTTTTTGCAAAGCTGCGGCAATCCCAGCTCGTGGACAGTGTACGCGGACCAGGAGGCGGTTATTGTCTCGCCAAGGGACTGGATGAAGTATCGGTAGCTGATATTATTCTTGCTGTTGACGAACCGATTGATGCGACGCAATGCGGCGGCAAAGAAAACTGCCACAACGACAGCAAATGCATGACGCACGATTTATGGGCCAAACTGAATGATCTTATTTTTGACTACCTGGGCGGCGTAACGCTAAAAGAACTGGTTGACAATCAAACAATACAACCGCAAGACGACAGCATTGTTCCACTTTTTGATATGCGCAGATCAAAAACTGCATAATAAAAAAATAATAATCTGGCTTCGTTTCACATTTTTCATTATTGATTACCGAAGATTGCGTTTTTTTGCTGGTTAGATAAGTATTCGAACAATTCGAGTTACAACAGGTCAAAAACTTGTTTCACTCACTCAGCCATTTAAGTATTAAAAATACCAATGCGCTGAAAACGTACGATCAACACCATCATTGCAAACACACCATCACTTGTATACTCCATGGCATTTAACGGTGAAAATATGATGACAATCACTTTAACTGAGAAAGCTGCAAAACATGTTCAACAACAACTCGCAAAACGCGGAAGCGGTATTGCATTACGCGTTGGCATCAAAAAATCCGGCTGTTCGGGGTTTGCATATACTTATGACTTTGCAGATGAAATTGACACACATGATCGACTTTTTGCTTCACACGATGTACAAGTCGTGGTTGATGAAAAGGACTTGCCATTTTTGAACGGTGCATTGATCGATTTCACCCAGGAAGGTCTCAGTAGCTTTTTCAAACTCAACAATCCCAATATTGATAACACTTGCGGCTGCGGCGAAAGCTTCAGTCTGAAAGATTCCCAGTGAGGGAATCTCTTCAGTTTGCTAATAAACTGATATTGAATCAACTATAAAAAAATCCTGTTTACAATTTCAACAATAATAAATTCGTCACACATTGCAGGAAAGATTTAAAAAGGACTAATTTCGATGAGTGCTGCACTGCAGAATCTGGTTAATCAACCTTATAAACATGGCTTCGTAACGAATATCGAATCCTATGTTGCCCCCAAGGGACTCAATGAAGAGACTATTCGTCTCATTTCAGCAAAAAAAGACGAGCCTGAATGGCTTCTTAATTTTCGTCTGGAAGCTTTTCAAAAATGGCTCACCATGACGGAGCCGCACTGGCAGAATGTCAAATTTCCTAAAATTGACTATCAGGCCATCAGTTATTACGCGGCCCCAAAACCGAAAAACAAACTGGCCAGCATGGACGAAGTCGATCCGGAGCTGTTGCGCACATTTGAAAAGCTTGGCGTGCCGATGCATGAACGCGCGGCGCTTGCCGGTGTTGCCGTCGATGTAATTTTTGACAGCGTTTCCGTTGCAACAACTTATAAAGAGAAACTGGCTGAAGTCGGTATTATTTTCTGCTCGATTTCCGAAGCGGTGCATAATCATCCGGAATTGGTCAGGCAATACCTGGGTTCGGTCGTGCCTGTTGGCGACAATTTTTTTGCCGCCTTGAATTCCGCCGTTTTTACCGATGGCTCTTTCTGCTACATCCCCAAAGGCGTTAAATGCCCGATGGATTTATCGACCTATTTCCGGATCAATACGCAAGACTCCGGACAGTTTGAGCGCACACTGATTATTGCCGAGGAAGGCGCATCGGTTTCATACCTTGAAGGTTGCACCGCGCCGCAATTTGACACCAATCAATTGCATGCCGCCGTTGTTGAACTTGTCGCACTGGATCATGCCGACATCAAATACTCGACAGTGCAGAACTGGTATGCCGGTGATGAAAACGGCATTGGCGGTATTTATAACTTCGTTACCAAACGCGGTCTCGCCAAGGGCGTAAACTCCAGAATTTCATGGACTCAGGTTGAAACAGGCTCCGCCATCACCTGGAAATATCCCTCCTGCATTTTACGTGGCGACAATTCCATCGGCGAATTTTACTCGGTTGCGGTAACCAATCACCATCAGCAGGCTGACACCGGCACCAAAATGGTTCATATCGGCAAAAATACCCGCAGCACAATTATCAGCAAAGGTATCTCAGCCGGCAAATCCAACAGCAGCTATCGCGGACTCGTGCGCATTGCGCCGACAGCCGAGAATGCCCGCAATTTCTCGCAATGTGACTCCATGCTGGTCGGTGATCAATCCGGTGCGCACACCTTCCCCTATATTCAGGTGCGCAATAACAGCGCAAAGGTGGAACACGAGGCATCAACTTCCAAAATTGGCGAAGATCAGCTGTTTTACCTTGCGCAACGCGGCATCGATGCGGAAGAAGCGGTATCCATGATTGTCAATGGATTCTGTAAGGAAGTATTCCAGCAGTTGCCGATGGAATTTGCAGTAGAAGCCACAAAATTACTCAGCTTTAAATTAGAGAACAGCGTCGGATGAACATCAATCAAAACCCAATCATTTTAAACGTAGACAACCTGCACGCCAGCATTCAGGACACCGAAATCCTGAAAGGAATCAATCTCACCGTGAGAAGCGGCGAGATTCACGCCATCATGGGCTTGAACGGCTCCGGAAAAAGCACTTTTGCAAAAGTCCTCGCCGGTCACCCGGATTATCATGTCACGCAAGGCAGCATTCAATACGAGCAGCAGGATTTACTGGAATTAAGTGCGGAAGAACGCGCGCAGGCTGGCGTATTTCTGGCATTTCAGTACCCGATCGAAATTCCGGGTGTCGCCAACAGCCAGTTTTTGCGGCTGGCCTACAATACCGTGCAAGCCAAACGCGGCAAAGAAGAACTCGATCCGCTCGAATTCGATGATTTTGTCCGCGAGAAAATGAAACTGCTGGAAATGAAACCCGACTTTCTTGATCGCAGCGTCAATGAAGGCTTCTCCGGTGGTGAAAAAAAACGCAATGAAATTCTTCAAATGGCTTTACTGGAGCCTAAACTCGGCATTCTGGACGAGACGG
Organism: Nitrosomonas sp.; assembly: GCA_020852475.1. GTDB lineage: Bacteria > Pseudomonadota > Gammaproteobacteria > Burkholderiales > Nitrosomonadaceae > Nitrosomonas. The sequence goes on along the minus strand of JADZAR010000072.1, from coordinate 3,653 downwards.
ATTCAGGGCTCGATATTGACGCGCTCAAGATCGTGGCGAAAGGCGTGAACCATCTCCATAACACGGATAACGCTATCATTCTGATTACGCATTATCAGCGCCTGCTTGATCACATCGTTCCTGATTTTGTTCATGTCATGGAAGCCGGACGGATCATCAAAACGGGTGGAAAAGAACTAGCGCTTGAACTCGAGACACATGGTTACGACTGGATTCACAACGACCAGAAACGCACGGTGGGGGCATCCACATGAGCGAAACAATAACCAACGATTATCTCGGCTGCCTGTTAAACGCATTACCAGCCGATTCACGAAATTCGGGTGCGCAGGATACGCTGGACTGGTTGCAGCGCTTGCGCAATGAAGCGATTGACCGGGCAGGCCAGTTAAGATTCCCAACGATAAAGGATGAAGAATGGCGGTTTACCGATGTGTCGCCGCTGGCAAAATTACCCTATAAGCCTGCACAGAAAACCAGCGCATTGCGTTTGTCCGATATTCAGCCTTTTTGTATCGTTGAATCCGCGCATCGCCTGGTGTTTGTAGACGGCCACTTCTCACCCGAGCTATCCCGGCTCAGTAAAGATGATCAGTTTATGATCGGCAATTTAACTGCATCAGCGCTGGCCAAAGCACCGCTGGCCGAAGCACATCTGGGACAACATGTTCAATTTCGGGATAATTTCTTCGCCGCACTGAATACCGCGTTTTTACAGGATGGCGCGCTGATCGTGCTACCCGAAAATTGCGCCGTCAGCACACCCATCCATCTGTTGTTCATTGCCACACAGGAACAAACAACCCAGTATCCACGCTGCCTGCTGATCGGTGAACGCAACAGTCAAGCGACGGTGATCGAGGATTATGTCGCCCTGGGCGCGAACGCCTACATCACCAATTCGGTGGCGGAATTCAGTCTCGCGGACAATACGCAAGTCAATCATATCCGTGTTCAGCGCGAAAGCGGCAGCGCGTTTCATCTCGCCAGCAGTGCGGTAGCGCTGGAACAGGACAGTCAGTACCGGTCTGTCAGCATTACCCTGGGCGCACTGATTTCCCGCTTTAATCTCGATGTTGAATTCAACGCGCAAGCCGCGGAATGCACGATAGACGGACTGGCGATGATTGCCGGCAGGCAGCTGGCGGATACGCACACCCGCATCGATCACGCAAAACCGCACTGCACCAGTCACCAACAGCATAAATGTATTGTTGATGGCAGCTCACATGCGGTCTTTAACGGAAAGATCATCGTACGTCCGCACGCGCAGCGCACGAATTCATCGCAGTCAAGCCGTAATCTGCTGTTGAGCGGCAAGGCACAGATTGACACGAAGCCGCAACTTGAAATTTTTGCCGATGATGTGAAATGCGCGCATGGTGCGACCGTGGGGCAACTCGATAATGATGAGATTTTTTATCTGAAAAGCCGTGGCTTAAACGAATTGACCGCGCGCAACCTGCTGACTTACGCATTCGGCGCCGAAATTCTTGACCGTATACCCGTGCCTTCACTCAAGCACACGCTCGAGCAGGCCATTCTCAATCAAACGACACAAAACAGTTAACACTATGGCCAACGCTTATGCCTCAATGACACCCGGCGCGAATACTGTCTTTGATGTAGAGAAGATTCGCGCGGACTTTCCAATTCTCGGCATCAAAGTAGGCGATAAGCCCCTGGTTTATCTGGACAATGCCGCCTCCTGCCAGATGCCGCGCCAGGTTATCGACCAGCTGGTGCACTATCAGACTACCCAGCACGCCAACATCAATCGCGCCGTGCACTATCTTTCCGAGGTCGCCACCATGGAATATGAAAAAGCGCGCCGCAGGATACAGCAGTTTGTCAACGCGCGCGAAGACCGGGAAATCATCTTCACCAGCGGCACGACCGAATCGATCAATCTGGTCATGCAGGGCTACGGCCGCAAGTTCATCAAAGCGGGCGATGAAATCATCCTGACCACGCTCGAGCATCACTCCAATATCGTGCCCTGGCAAATGCTGGCCGAGGAAAAAGGCGCCATCATCCGCGTCGTGCCGATTAATGACGCGGGTGAACTCGACATTGCGGCATACGAAAAGCTGTTCAATGAGCGCACAAAATTCGTCGGCCTGATCCATGTCTCCAATGCGTTGGGCACCATCAACCCGATCAAATCGATGATCGCCTTCGCACACCAGCATGGCGTTCCGGTATTGATTGATGGCGCGCAGGCTGCGCCGCATAGGGTTGTCGACGTGCAGGATCTCGATTGCGACTTTTATGCCTTCTCGGCGCATAAACTTTGCGGCCCGACCGGAATCGGCATGCTCTACGGCAAATCTTCATGGCTTGAAGCCATGCAGCCGTTTAAAGGCGGCGGCGACATGATCGCCTCGGTCACTTTTGAAAAAACAACCTACGCGGCCATTCCGCACAAATTCGAAGCCGGCACACCCCCTATTGCCGCCGCCATCGGTTTTGGCGCGGCCATCGATTACCTTGAATCCATTGGCATAGACGACATTGCCGCGTATGAACATGAACTGCTCAGCTATGCCACCGAGCGCATGGCGGAAATTAAAGGCTTGCGGATCATCGGAACCGCCGCGCACAAGACCGCCGTGCTGTCTTTCACGCTCGACGGCATTCATCCGCATGATATCGGCACCATTCTGAATGAAGACGGCGTCGCGGTACGCACCGGCCACCACTGCGCGCAGCCGGTGATGGAACGTTTCAAGGTACCGGCGACTTCGCGCGCTTCTTTCGCCTTTTACAACACCAGATCGGAAGTGGATGCCCTGATCGCGGGCATCCGGAACGTACAGAAAGTTTTTTTATGATGATGAACAGCAAGTCACTCTACCAGGAAGTCATTCTCGATCATAACCGCAAGCCGCGTAACTACGGCGTACTGGACAACCCCAGCCACCATGCCGTAGGCCACAACCCGTTATGTGGCGACCGCCTGGATATTGCCCTGAAAATAGAAAATGACCAGATCAGTCATATCGCGTTTCATGGCGAATCCTGCGCGATCTGCAAGGCATCGGCGTCGATGATGACCGCCGCCGTCAAAGGCAAGACACGCCCCGACGCCGAGACGCTGATCCAGGAATTTCGTGACATGGCGACAGGCAAACTCGATCCGGAACAACCGAACCATCTAGGTCGGCTGACCGTTTTCTCGGGTATCCGGGATTTGCCGACGCGGGTCAAATGCGCGATCCTGCCCTGGCACACCCTGCACGCGGCGCTGAATGCGCTGACCAGTGTTTCAACAGAATCGGACGATGACCCGGTACAGGCGACTTCCGTCAGTGACTGACGGCTTACGGCTTACGGCTGACATCACTTCAGCGCAATGCAATCGCAACAAATTCTATAAAAAACAAACTGATACTTCGTCAAAATCATGCCAAAAATTGCTGACATAGAAGGCACACCCAACAAAAACGCCTTAAAATTCATTCTGAAAGAACCCCTGACCTGGGGAATCGCGTGTTCATACGACAACGCCGAATCCGCCAGTGATGATCCGCTGGCGTCCGCGCTGTTCGAGATCGACCATGTCACCAACGTTTTTTATATCGACAACTGGATTACCGTAACCCAGGACGGCGAAGCCAACTGGCAGGACCTCGCGCGCGAAGTGGCCGACC
>JADZAR010000071.1 GCA_020852475.1 Nitrosomonas sp. | reverse complement strand
GCCATGGCTTGCAGAACATGCCATGCATGCGCTTTTGCCAAACCACGATAACGCAGAATTTTGCCGCCAAACCAACAACTGCCAAAACGGTTTGTTCCTCGCCGCCTTGTTCTGAATACCGTTTTTGATACCCCGCGCTTTCAATGCTTCGCGATGCTTCTGGCTGCCATAGGCTTTATCAGCGTGAAGCCGGCAACCCGAGGCTCAATTCCAGCTTTATCCAGCAGCGCCAGCATAGGTTGGCTGTCATGCCGGTTGGCGGCAGTTGTCTCCACTGCCATGACCAGACCATTGTTATCAACCACCGTATGTTGCTTATAACCAAATACTGACTTGCCGCCCTTCTTGACCCACCTCGCCTCTGTGTCCACACCGGGTTGCGTGGTTTCAATGACGCTCATGTTCTCCTGGGCATCTGTCTCATCATCACGATCTTCACGGTCATTAACCACTTCATACGCCGGGTTTGTCCTGGGTTTGCGCGGACTGTGCGTAATGCTCGCATCAATGTGGCAGCCTTTTGTTACTGTTATCTGGTGTGCCTGTATTTGCCGGTTGATCTGTTCCAGCAAATTATCCCAGGCCTGTGCAGCCGTCAGGCGTGTCCTGAAACGGGACAGTACCGAATGATCCGGCACATCGTCTTCCAGATCCAGTCCGAGAAAACGCATGACATGCAGGTTGGCGTTGGCCATGTCTTCAATCGACTCATCACTGAGACCACCATGCCACAGACCAACCAGCAGCATTTTGAATAACAGCAAGTCCGAATAAGCAGGACGACCCGTGGCATCGGTTACCGGCGCATAGTACTGTGCGATTGTTTCTTCGATGAGTCTCCAGTCAATCAGCTGGTCTATCTGATTCAGAAAATTGCTTTTGCGTGTTCTTCGAGTAACAAAACTATCAGCTAGACTTAAACCCACGACAAGCAACCTTATGAATAAAAAAGTAATTATATCATTCTCGCCTGCCTGGCGTCATTTTTGCCGTGCAAAGGTCTCAGAATGTGTTACACGCGCCCTGGATCAGATCATTGAATGGCGCGACAAACCAGGGAGGATCCGCTGTGATAACAGGCCGGAGAATATCAGCAGCACGCTCCGCTGTTGGGCAGAGGTATCCAGCTTGATTACATCCAGCCGGGAAAACCACAACAAAATGCCTACGTGGAACGCTATAACAGTGCCGTTCGGCATGAATGGCTAGAGATGAAGAATTTGCAACGATTGAGGAAGCACAACTTACAGCAACACAATGGCTTTGGATTTAAAATAATGTACATCCGAATATGGCACTCGGAGGTATCACGTCAGCCATGAAGCTGGCAGAAGCTTTTAAACTAAAACGCTCTACTGTAGACTCCCATTAGAAATAAGGGGATTACACCCTTAAATCAAATTTTCATTCATGAGGGGTATGCCAACAAAAAGGGATACGATCATAACAATCGTATCCCCTCCTACTTCACGCCAGTTTTTTTTAAATCAAAACCAATACATAGATACTTAATCGGTTCCTTTTACTGCTTCCTGAGGTGGAATATCTGATTCTTTCCCACTGGCAGTCTCTACCGGTGGTACATCTTCTGTTTTTTTCTCAATCGTTGATTGCGGTGGCTTAGGCGGACGCGGCGGCCTTCCCTCCATAATGTCTTTAATCTGATCGCTGTCTATGGTTTCCCATTCCAGTAATGCTTGCGTCATTGCTTCGATCTTATCCTTATTTTCTTCAATCAACTTACGTGCAAGTGCATATTGCGCATCAATGATTCGGCGTATTTCGGCATCAACTTTCTGCATTGTTGCTTCACTGAGGTTTTTATGTGTTGTCACAGAGCGCCCCAGAAAAACCTCGCCTTCATTTTCGCCATAGACCATCGGGCCAAGTGTTTCCGACATCCCCCATTGCGTTACCATCTGACGCGCCAGCTCAGTCGCGCGCTCAAAGTCATTTGAAGCGCCCGTTGTCATCTGATTCATAAACACTTCTTCCGCAATACGTCCACCAAACATAACGGCCAGCTTTTGCAGAATTTCTTCTTTCTCCATACTGAAACGATCTTCTGTCGGCAACTGCATCGTCACACCCAAAGCGCGTCCTCTTGGGATAATTGTTACTTTATGCACCGGATCAGTTCTTGGCAACAGATAGGCAACAACAGCATGACCAGATTCATGATAAGCTGTATTTTTGCGCTCATGCTCCGGCATGACAACCGAACGTCTTTCAGCACCCATGAAGATTTTGTCTTTGGCGTTCTCAAAATCCTCCATATCCACCAGGCGCTTATTTTTCCGGGCCGCGAATAAAGCAGCCTCGTTAACGAGATTCGCGAGATCTGCACCAGACATTCCTGGAGTACCTCGTGCAAGTATGTCTGCTTTAACATCAGGAGCCAGAGGCACCTTGCGCATATGCACATTCAGAATCTGCTCGCGACCACGAATATCCGGCAGAGGCACTGTCACCTGACGATCGAAACGGCCTGGCCGTAACAAGGCCGGATCAAGAACATCAGGACGATTGGTTGCAGCAATCACGATAACACCCAATGCCCCCTCAAATCCATCCATTTCCACAAGCAATTGGTTGAGGGTCTGTTCGCGTTCATCATTGCCACCACCGAGCCCCGCACCTCGCTGACGCCCCACCGCATCAATCTCATCGATAAAAATGATGCAGGGTGCATGCTTCTTAGCCTGTTCGAACATGTCACGCACTCTGGACGCGCCCACACCGACGAACATCTCCACAAAATCAGAACCGGAGATACTGAAAAACGGTACTTGAGCTTCACCTGCAATTGCGCGCGCCAGCAGCGTCTTACCGGTTCCAGGGCTACCCACCATTAATACACCACGCGGTATCCGCCCCCCCAGCTTCTGAAATCTTGAAGGATCGCGCAAGAATTCTACTAGTTCAGCTACTTCTTCTTTTGCTTCCTCGCAACCGGCCACATCGTTGAATGTCACATGATTCTGGGATTTATCCAGCATTCTCGCCTTACTTTTCCCAAATGAAAAAGCCCCTCCATTCCTCCCCCCCCCCTGCATTTGCCGCATGAAAAAAATCCATACTGCAATCAGAAGCAGCATTGGGAACCAGGAAATGAATATACTCATCAGAAGGGAAGGCTCTTCTTCCGGACGAGCTTCCACAACGACTCCGGATTTCAGCAAATCGCTGACCAACCAAGGATCAGACGGCGCATAAGTCGTAAAACGCCTGCCATCCGATTTAATACCCCTTAAAGTACGACCGTCGATGATTACTTTTGCTATCCGCCCCTGATTTAACTCAGAAATAAATTGCGAGTAATCAATCGGTACTTGTGTTTGCTGACGAACACTGAATTGGTTAAATACTGTCATCAAGATCAGTGCAATCACTAGCCAAATGGCCATATTTTTGATCAAATTATTCAAGATAGCTCCTTTTGGTTTGCACCTACGATATTTAAAAAAACATTGTCATAAAAATAAATAAACAAAACTCTTTCGTGCTTTTTTTACACTGCCACTTTTTTTATTATTCTGATCTCAAACACTAATTCTTTTTCAGACCCAACAAATACACTTCATTGCTGCGATCTCGGGAAGCTTTCGGCTTACGTACCAGCACTTTCGCAAATCCACGGCGCATTTCACGTAAGAACTGATCAAATCCACTCCCTTGAAAAACTTTGACCAGAAAAATACCGCCATGGTTCAGCTTACTCATGGCAAAACCATAAGCCAATTCGGCCAGATAGATACTCTTCGCTTGATCACTGACAGCTATACCACTTATGTTTGGCGCCATGTCAGAAATTACCAAATCGGGCGATCGCCCACCCAGTTCCCGGTCAAGTTCTATAATAGCACTTTCTTCTCGAAAATCACCTTTAATAAAAGCAACCCCCGATAAAGGCTGCATTTCTAGAATATCTAACGCGACAACTTTACCTAGCGCACCTATTTTATGCAATGCTACTTGAGTCCAGCTACCTGGCGCGGCGCCGAGGTCAACAACAATCATCCCTTTTTTAAAAATGTGATCCTGTGCATCAATTTCAAGCAACTTATAGGCAGCTCGCGAACGATAACCTTCTTTCTTAGCCTGTTTGACAAAGAAATCACTGACATGTTCTTTCATCCATTGGTTGCTGGTTTTAGTACGCGTCATAAAGT
>JADZAR010000070.1 GCA_020852475.1 Nitrosomonas sp. | reverse complement strand
GATCCAGTACCAGACTAATCGCGTCCAGTTTGAATTCCTTTGTATAGTGTTTCCTCTGTTCCATTTCTTCCTCCAATTAAGACTATTTTCTCTTAACTGGAGTGTCCGGGTCTATTAGACCATGTCAGGTTGCGCATTATCGCACTTCAAAATCGTACTCCAAAGTTGAATCCGCCATTCGCAGTATGGTGGTTTTTGCGCGCAACCTGCACATATATACGATAAAACATTAGCATTCCACGGTAAGCGCCGCCAGATAACCGTCAGTGGGTAGATCCAGTCGCCAGCCTTTGAGTTTAGGCCATGATGGATAATCACAGATTATCTGATAATCCTTGCTGTCGCCGGCTATGATGGAAACCGCCTGCAGATGCTCGGTAATTCCGTAACCCAGTGCCTTTAATGCGGACTCCTTGGCAACCCAGTGTTGCATGAACGTTTGTTGTGTCATGGGGACAGACTGGTGCTCCAACGGTGAAAGCACGTGCCGGAGCAGACTGTGAACGTCGATTGGCCGATCGGTATGTTCGATATCCACACCGACGCGCTGACGGACGGACAGTGCAATCAGCGCAAAACCGCCTGCGTGAGAAACATTGAATTCAATATGCGCATGCTTTTTTAAACATAGCTTGCCATATTCATTCGCGGTGAACACCAAAGTTTCCGGCGCAGCGGACACGCGTGGGGCCAGTAGCCTTCTTAATGCCGCCCTTGCCGTCACCGAGCGGACACGGTCTTCGTGAAAACGCAGGGATGCTGCATGGTTGCGCTCGCTGTCGTTCAGTATCGACAGATCGGTATCATGCAGGGGCGCTTGCAGGTTCAATGTCAGCAGCCAGACTTCGATACCGGCCGGTACTGTTTCGGGTAATGCGAGTAATTGCATAAAATAACGCCGTAGTTCAATGCACCTCGGCTTTTGTGCGTTGACTGCCGGATGATACGCTGCGTTCGTACAGCTTGTTGCGCGCTGCGCGTTTTTTCCACCAGATATAAACCCCCGTGACGCTGAGCATTGCGACGACCAGTCCCATCAGGGAAATCAGGATACGCCCCGGTAAACCGAGGATGCGTCCCGAATGCAATGGAAATTGAGCCTGTAGAAAAATGTCGGCCGCCGTTCCTTTCCAGGGCAGAATCTCGCCAAGATAGCGTCCATCCATGCCGTCGTAAAACAGGCTTTTATGACCGGCGCCGCCTACACCATGGTCAGCTTCCGGGTAAAAAAACTGTACAGCGTAAATACCGAAACTTTTGGCATAAAACATTGAACCCGCTGGCTCCTGCCACCCTTTGGCTTCGGCTTCGGCTTCGGCGGTTGCGAGAATTTCCGCATAAGTCATGACCGGTATGATCGGCTCATGCTTCGGATTCGGTTCGCGTGCTTCAAATGGCGTGGGCGTGACTTCAGAGAAATTGCTCATGATCGGGAAAAAAACTTCCCGGTACAGGTTCATTGAAAATGCGGTAAATGCAACAATGAACAAAATTCCCCATGTCCATAGACTCGCCGCCCGGTGCAAATCGAAATTCAGTTTGTACGTACTCGCGTTCGTCCGGATTGTCCATGCAGGTTTCCAGCGCTGCCAGAAACTTTTTCCCGCTGTGTTGTTTTCCTCAGGATCTGCGGCATCATTTGACTGCCGTGCATCGATTCTGTGTTGTGACCGTTTGCGGGCAGGTAAGGTGAGATAGGCACCGACGAAACAATCGAATGTCCATAGAATCGCGATAATACCCAGCAACCAGACGCCCCATTCGTCAATGCCCCACATTTCAGGTAAATGCAGGGAAAAATGCAGTTTATACAGGAAGGAAACAAAAGTTTCTTTTGTTATCGGCCAAACTGCGCCCCATTCTCGTTTGCCGAGCTCTTCACCCGAAACCGGGTCAACGAAAATCTGATTGAACTCTGGCTCGTACAGCATGTTGGTTTCCGGGTTTACGCGCGGACTGACGCCGAACTGTAATGATTCGCCATTTTCGACCATTAACGGAATGAATCCGACTGAAATTTCCGGATAGCGTTCTTCAATCTGCTGCGCGAGCAGCAACGGTGATTGCGCAACACCCGAAGCGCGCGTTTCATCGACCAGATGCAGATGCGGATTCAGCCAGTCGTCCAGCTCATGGTCCCAGGAGATGATTGCGCCGGTTAGTCCTGTCAAAAACAAAAAAGCTGCAATAGTCAAACCAATCCAGCGATGTACGATTGTCCAGAATATACGCATAAGCGCCAGCTCCTAGTAAAAAGTGATCTTTGTCAGAATCTGTTACGAAAATATTGATTTCAATGTTATTGAATGCTGTTTTTTGAGTGATAAGCGATCTGCTTCAAAAAAGAAATTGTGCGCGCATTGTTTTTTTATCTGTGTGCTGTGCGGTAAATAACGTTTTAGTTTTTACCCAATTTTTTATTTGCTATCGTACAGGTTTTTGTATACAAATACAAATCATTCTCATTAGTGTTTTTTGCGTTTGGTGTGGAATTTGCCACTGATTTTGTCAGGCGCGTAGCGCTGGCATCTGGCGAGCGAAGTCAATGCCCGGTGACGCAGTGTCAAATATGAGGAAGTTTATCTTAATGCCTATGAGTCAGCGTCTGAGGCTAAACAATCGTTGGCAAAGTATTTTCACTTTTACAATGAAAACCGGAAGCACCAGACCTTGATGGCTACGCCAGATCAGGTTTATTATGAGTCGGTCAGGCTGCAAGAATCAGGTTGATATGTCGGAAAATAACTCCTTAGGAACCTGCCCAGAAAATGGGGTCCACTTCTATATTCGCCGGGCGGCAGAGTGGATCGATCAACTGTCAGCATTTCAATCTCATCGGGATCATCAACCTGCCGCAACGTGGCGCCTATACTCCCGGGTTGTCCACCTGCCTTTCGCTTGTTTTCTCCGCTGCGTTTCTCGCGAGAACGGTTCTTGTCCGACGATGGTGGTTTACTGCTGTTGCGACTGTTAAGGTTTAAACGATTAGCCAACAATTGAACAACAACTAACAGCGTTTCAAGCGTCGCACTCAATGTCGGCGATATATTTTTCTCCTTCGCCAAAAGTTCCTGCAACTTTTTTACCGTTGCTTCTACGTCAATACCATCGACTGTCAATGCGTTGTTCCAATAGCTGTTGTAAAGATAATGCTATTGTACAACCTGTTTTTAAAATGGAATTTTTCGCACCAGAACGCTTTCCGGCGTCGATAAATTTTATCGGTTGTCCCGGGTGTAAATCAGTTTGTTCTGTCTGCCAGCAGACTGTTGCGAGGCTATCAGATGGATTCTGCGCGACGTTTCTCAAAACATCGATATTTAACTTTTTTGCTGTTTTTTTCGCTGAATAGTTACGAAAATCGGTAAAAATATGTGCGATATAATCGAGCGTATAAGGCCGCTGCGGAAGCCTTGCGACTTGAGAAATCTGCCAGGGTGACAGCTTTGCATAAACACTTTTGGTCAGCGCCGAATTAGGCTGTCCGGTGGATATTGTTGATGTCAATGAAGCGCCGGATCCGATACTTGGGGAGGTTTTCAAAGGCCAGCGGCTGCTGGGCGACGACACGGCCTATGCGCAGCTACTGACGCGTCATTTGCTGAATACCGCCGTCCCGCTGCGGGAAAGAATACTGAAGGAGAGACGCGATCGATGGATACGGTAGTATTGGCCGAAAAACTGGAATCCCTCCGGCGCTGCGTTCGGCGTATCGAAGAAAAAAAGCCGTGGGCTTCAGAAATATTGCAATTCATCAATATGAAGCGATTAATTGGGAAATTGTTTATGCTGTCTGTGAACATTCCATTCTGGATTTCCGCCAGTTTGCGCTGGAGATCAGCCGCTACGCCAGGTTGTGATTTTTTTCAGGCGCATAATCTGGAATTGATTCTTGGGCATGAAATCTAACGTTGCACCAGATTTTTCGAGGTGGTCAATCGTGACTATCTCAAGTTTAGACATTCAGCACCAAAACACTGACTACTAAGACAGAAAGAAAGTATCGATACGAAGTGTAAAAATACTCGCAAAATGAACAAAAATCACTTGACAGGACGGAAGATTTGCGCGGTCGCCGCCTTGCATACGCAGGGTTTTAGCGTCAGCAAGGCGGCGACCAATAAAGGAGTTTTAACTCCTCAATGGATGCCTGATGTCCTACGCTCAAACTGCTCGTCGTTGCCTGTCAAGTTGGATCACTCATTTGCTTACCGCTATACCGATACGTTCCCGTGCAACGTTCGTCGAATTGCTGTGCGGCTGCCTGGTTTCTCCCGAAGGCTGGGTGACGCGCGCGATCAGCGCCATTGTCAGAGGCCGTCACTGGACGACCTACTACAAACTGTTGGAACGTGGGAACGTCCAGACACTACGGTTGGCACACGCTTTGCTCGAGGTCGTCAGCAATACTTTGCCAACGGAAACGATCAATCTCGTTATCGACGATACGTTGGTTCCTCGCCAGTCCCAGAAAGCGCCGGGCAGCGCCATTCGGTACGACCACGCAAAAAAGAGCAACAGACCGCAGTTTCTACAGGCGCAATGCTGGGTTACGCTGGGCATCAGTGTGTTCGGTTGCGCGGACAGGAAGTATGTGCTGCCGATAGTGTCTCGTTTGGTGCCTGCCAATGGCAATCGCAACAAGTTGATTATCGCGCTGGCGTTGGTGCGCAATCTGGCTCCGGTAATGGCGAACAAGTCCGTCCGGTTGTTGTTCGATTCCTGGTTCATGCGGGCGAGGCTGGTATTGACGTTGTTGTCGCGAAAGATACAGGTTATCGGTCAGACACGGTACGATACCGCATTATTCATGCCCCCAGAAGTGCCATCCAAATCTCGGCGTGGACGACCCAGAATCTACGGAACCAAAATAACGCCCGAAGCAATCCAGCGTTTACCCGCAACAGAAGTCAGACTGACACTCTATGGCAAGGAGCAGTTGATTCGCTTGCGCACAGTGGTCGCAATAGCACGTTTTCTGAAAGGCGTGCCGGTGCGCGCGGTTTGGTGCGAATTCTACGATGCGGACAAACTGCGTTGGTCAAAAACACGCTTGCTGTTGGCGACCGAAACACAGTTGGGCGCCGAAGAAATACCCCATCTATATGCACGTCGCTGGGGTATCGAACCCTTGTTTCACAATCTGAAACGTTGGTGGGGTGTAAACAATCTGTGGCAGCAAAAGCGTACAGTGCTGGGGCTATGGATGCAGATCCGTTCTACAGCGTGGACATTGGTTCAGCTCTTGAATCTGGTTACCGAAGAAGCTTTTCCTGCCGACATTGTAGCGCCATGGCGCAGCACACAACCACTGACCGGTGGCCTGGTGGCGCAATGGCTTCGCATGGAATTTACCGGACTTGCGTTCAGAGATGGCTACAACCGGAAATCCTCGATATTCACTTGGCCAAAACAGCGTGGCGACCCAAGAATGCAAGTGTAATGTTGTCGCCGTCCGCAAGCATTATCAATCTTCCTCGTTTTATTCCCGATTTGTGTCACGGTTCAGGAGACGCAGGAGGATGTGTGGATGTCTAAACTTGAGTCGTGACTATCATACTTCGTATAAAACCGTTCTTCCAGCCAGTTTGCCCACTTGGCGGCTTTGACTATAAGATCGGCGCGATATTTAGCGTTATATTCTGGCGTTCTTGAATGATAATTTGCCGCTTTTGTCCAGATATCACCTTTGTCATTTTTGATATGCTGGCGAACGCGCCATGCGGCCAAGTCGTAGGCATAACATCCAGCCTGTGCAACATGATCAGTTGTAATACCGTACTTTGATAAATCTTGAAGATACGTTGTATTAAATTGCATAGCGCCAACATCGTGCGTACCGTTTTTATTTTGTATCCATTGACCTGGCTTGCCGCCTTCTTTTTCCGCGATGGCCAACAGAATGTTGGCCGGAATTTCATATTTTACCGCAGCGATGATGGAACAGACG
>JADZAR010000069.1 GCA_020852475.1 Nitrosomonas sp. | reverse complement strand
CCTACAAAGTCGTCTGGCAAGTACTGCAAGCCCTGCGCTCGCACGATGATCGCTTCGATGCCATGGTCAACAAACTCGACCTGATCGGCAAAGACACCAGCAAGATGGAAGTCATTGCCATCACCGATAAAATTTCCCCTAAACCGCGTAAACCCAAGAGGGAAAATGGAATATCCGCCGGGGGCAGCTTTGGTATCGGTCAGAATTCAGCGGATTACCGGGTGCCGGTGCAAAGCGAGTTTCAATACGAAATCGGCGAAATCGAGCGCGCTATCTACGCCAAACTGATGGAAAAAGTCGGCAACCGCCACCACTGGGAAGACTGGGCCAACGACATTGCCAAAATCGCCCGCACCCATATCGACCGCATCACCGCCATTCTGGAAAACCCGGCCAACACCCGGGAACAGCAATCCGCCGTATTCAGCAGGCCAAACCAGCGCCAACGACAACAACGCCAACGTGGAGTACCCACATCTGGATAAACGCATCCGCTCCACCTACGCTGCAGACTCAAAAGCCACCAACAAAAACACCTTGTACGATAGCTACATCCGCGCCATTCGCTGGGCCTCCGACCGCATCGGCAATGCCGGGGTGATTGGCTTTGTCACCAACGCGAGCTGGGTGGAGGCCAACACGGCGGATGGCTTACGCAAGTGTCTGGCCGAGGAATTTTCCAGCATCCAAATCTTTCATTTGCGGGGTAATCAGCGCACTTCGGGCGAACTTTCGCGTAAAGAAGGCGGCAAGATATTTGGCGGTGGCAGCCGTGCCCCGATTGCCATCTCGCTGCTGGTCAAAAACCCGCAGGCCAGCGAGCATGGGCGCATCTTGTTTCACGATATTGGTGATTATTTAAGCCGAGAGGAAAAGCTGGAAAAAATCGCCAGTTTTGCAAGCGTGGGCGGTATTCTCGACTGGCAAACCATCGTCCCCGATGCGCATGGCGACTGGCTACGGCAGCGCGATGGCTGCTTTGGGGAATACATCGCGCTGGGCGACAAGAAAAGCAATGAGCTGAAGCTGTTTGATAATTTCTCTCTGGGGGTGGTGACCAACCGCGATGCCTGGGCTTACAACGCCAGCAAAGACAGGTTGCAAGCCAATATGAGCAGCATGATTAGCTTTTACAACACCGAGCTTGAAGTCGATGACTCCAGGGCTCATCCGTTTCGTATTCATGCGGCTACGATCTCTCGGGATGGCTGATTTGTGGAGGTTGTGCGGCTCTTCTCCGGAGATGCCGAAGTGATTAATAGTCATCATATATAGAAATGATAGTAAAAATGAATTTGACCAATTGAATGTGTTATATACACAATGAAAGCTCCATTAACCACGAAAGTAGAGGAGATATATCATGTCTGAAATTCTTGGTCCTCAACGCCTTGGCCCACTTACCCCGCTCGTCGGCGAGTGGGAGGGTAATGTCGGTGTTGATGTTTCTTTCCGCTACGAAGACGACAAGATCGTCAAGACCAGCTATTTTGAAAAGGCTTGGTTTCATCCTATCCCCAAGCAAACCAACGGACGGCAGAACTTGGACGGGCTGAAGTTCGGCTTTACCGCTTGGCGCCATGGCGAGGAAGCCATGGAGCCGTTTCACGATGAGATCGGTTATCTGCTGTGGGATCGCGTAAACGGGCAGGTGATGCGGGTCGTTGTATTCGGCCGTGGAATTGCGATGATTGCGGGCGGTGACGCCGGTCCACGTGACAAGAAGGTCGTGCTCAAGGCGCGCCCGGGTGATCCCAACTACGGCATCCTGCAGAACAAGTATCTGTCGCAGAACGCCGAGCTCATGAGCTTTGATAACACCTTCACCTTCAACGATGATGGTAGCTTCACCTACGATCAAACGCTGGTGCTGCGCATGGCGTCCCTTGGAGGTAAGGAAATGAACCACACCGACACCAATACCTTCCACAAGGTTGGGGGATAACGTGCCATGGCGCTCCTACCCTCTGCTAGGCAGTGCGCATGAGTTGAGGTGATGCATGAATCTACGCGATCTTCACTATCTGGTAATGTTGGCCGAATTACGTCAGTTCGGTCGTGCTGCCGAAGCCTGCGCAGTCAGCCAGCCCGGGTTTGCACCTGAATTTTGAGATCATCGAACCGTACCCGCTGACCATCGAAAAGCACCACGTCAGCAGCGATGCCGACTACCGCGTCGAGAAAATGAAATTTGCCAAGAAGGGTGATAAAACTACCGTCCTTTACAATGACAAAATCACGATCAAGAACATTCCGCCAGCAGCGTGGGACTACATCGTCAACGGCAAAGCCGCGCTCGACTGGGTGATGGAACGGCAGGGTGTCAAAACCGACAAGGACAGCGGCATAGTCAACGACGCCAACGACTGGGCGATTGAAACCATGCACAACCCGCGTTACCCGCTCGAACTGTTCTGCCGCGTCGTCCGCGTGAGCCTGGAAACGCTGAAGATTGTGGACAACCTGCCAAAACTGGACATCTTCACGGCGGAATAACTGGATTGCTTCACCACCCTTTCAGGGCTCGTAATGACGAGATTGGTAACTGTTGCTGCTGGATTGCTTCGTCAGCCTGCGGCTTTCTCGCAAAGACGGCGAGGGGAGCGAAATGATGTTCGCAAGGATAGCGAGAGGGTGCGAGATGATGTTCACAAGGACAGTGAAGGGGGCGAAATGGAATTCTCCTACCCCTTATCCCGTCTTTGCGAGGAGGCTGCAAGCCGACGCGGCAACCCAGCTCGTAGTCTGCAGGGTGCATCCATGCACCATTCTGTTGGAGAAGTACGAACTGCAGCACCGCAAGCTTTGGGTTTGGCGCATAAAGTGCACCCTGCGATGGTTGTACCCTGCAATTACAAACAATTTTGCCTAAATCGTTTTGACAAATATCCTGGAGCGTCGCTGGTGGTTGTAGGGATTTTGTTTCTGCTGCAGGAGCTGGTCAGTGCTAATGCCAGCCAATTGAAACTGGCCGAGGCAGCCGGAAAAGCCACCGGTGAACAGCATAAGGTGCTGTAGATGTGTGCGGAAACCGGCCAGACAGAGGCAGTGCCGGGGCGCACAAAAGATTCGTCAGATCTTTCTCAATCTCAGGTGGCGCGGGTGTGTAGATAGTCGATAACGGCCTGCTTTGAGCCTTTGAAGCAGGGGTTGACTTGGCGGCGTTGCAGGGAGCCAAGGTAGAGCGGGTCGTAATAGTATTTCACCAGCTTTTCTATCCAGACTTTGTTCGTCCAGATTTCATTTTTATTCTCAAAATCGGATCGTGCGAAATCAAGATCCAGCGAGACTTCCTGGAATCGGTCACCGCCCAGTTTTTTGCTGATGGCTTGCAAGGCAGCGGCGTATTGGTCGAATAATGCT
>JADZAR010000068.1 GCA_020852475.1 Nitrosomonas sp. | reverse complement strand
TCAGATCTGCGCCGCTTAACGTAACGGTAAATTGGGTGCCTGAGTCGATTTCCACGTCCGACGCGCTGGTCAGCGTATAGGTTGCACCACCCTCTCCGGTAAAAGTCAGTTTGGAAATGTCGATGTCGTTGACTGCGCCGGAGAGGTTAAGGAACCCGTTACCCGTAACGACCAAAGTATTGGTCGAGTAGTTATAAGTGGCGCCAGTTATGGTGGGTACCGCCACATTGCTGACAGTGATAGTATTCGTGGCGTCGGATATGTCGACATTGCCAATCACCGTGTTCCAATCGTCGGCGGCGGCCAGATTGTAGGTTGTACCCCCTGTGGAGCTGGCCCCATTTTTGTTGATGATTTGATTGATCGCCGCTTTATCGGTTGCGCTCAACGTAATAGTAAATTGCGTTCCGGACGTTATCTCCACATTGGAAGTATCCGTCAATGTATAGGTGCCGCCGCCTTCGCCGGTCAAGGTGAATTTGTTGGCGGTAATGTCGTTGGTTGCGCCAACGGCCTTAACCAGATTGACACCGGTGACAATCAGACTACCAACACCGGCATCGTATGTTGCACTCGTGATCGTAGGCGTGGCCACGTTGCTGACGGTAACTGCATTGGTTGTATCGGCAATGTTATTCGCGCTGGGTGCGCCTGCCATCCAATTGTCGGCAGCCGCCAGATTATAAGTAGTGCCGCTGACAGCGCTGGCCGTACCATTGTTATTCAGGATGCCGTTGACACTCAAGCGGTCTGTTGCGCTCAGGGTGATGGTTGCGTCTGTCGCCGAAGTAATGTCGACATCGCTGGTATCGGTCAGCGTATAGGTGTCTCCGCTTTCACCGGTGAATGTGAATAAGGAAACGTCTATGTCATTTGCAGCACCGGATTGATTAACAAAATTGGCGCCTGTAATAACCAACTGCCCTGTACTCACGTCATAAGTCGCCGAGGTGATCGTGGGCGCGGAATAGTTGGATACCGTGATACCATTGCCGGTCGTATCGGCCACATTGACCGCGCTGTCCGCGCCAGCCGCCCAGTCTTCCGCAGCCGCGAGATTATAAGTGGTGACATCAGCAGAACTGGTGCCATTGTTGTTGAGCAGCGCTTCCACATTGATCAAATCAGCGCCGCTTAGAGTCACTGAAAATTCGGTTGCGGAAGTAATTTCCACATCGGAAGCGTTGGTCAACGTGTAGGTTGCGCCGCCTTCACCGGTAAAGGTGAGTTTGGAAACATCGATATCGTTGGTAGCGCCAGAGTTTTTTAGAAAACCGGTTCCAGTTACGGTTAATATGTTAGAGGAATAATTGTAAGTCGCGCTGGTTATTGTTGGCACAGCAACATTGCCGACCGTGATGCCGTTACCAGCCGCATCAGAGATATCTGTATTTCCGATGACTGTGTTCCAGTCGTCGGCTACTGCCAGATTATACGTTGTGCCACCCGTGGAGCTGGCGCCATTTTTGTTGATGATCTGGTTGATTGCAGCCTTGTCGGCAGCGCTCAATGTCAGGGTAAATTGCGTTGCTGAAGTGATCTCGACGTTGGAAGTATCTGTCAACGTATAAGTGCTGCCACCTTCGCCAGTCAGAGTGAATTTGTTGGCGGTGATGTCATTGGTTGCGCCAACGGCCTTAACCAGATTGGTACCGGTGACAATCAGACTACCGGTACTGGCATCGTATGTTGCTGATGTAATAGTTGGTATCTGCACATTGCTGACCGTAACACCATTGCCGGTCAGGTCGGCATTGCCAGCCTGAGCAGGATTCCAGTCCGCGGCGGCGGCGATATTGTAGGTCACAGCCCCAACTGATGATGTGCCATTCCTATTCAACAGGCCTTCCACGTTAACCTGGTCCAGGGCATTCAACACAACCGTAAACTGCGTCGCCGAATCGATTTCAACATTAGAAGAGGTCAGTGTGTACGTCGCCCCCCCCTCACCGGTCAACGTCAGTTTGGAAACATCAATGTCATTGGTTGCGCCGCCGGTAGCCAGCATGTTGATCCCGGTTACCACCAGCGTGTTGGTACTGGCGTTATAAGTCGCCAAGGTGATCGTGGGATCGGCTATGGCATCCGCAATGACGAGATCATCAACGACGGTATTGACAACATCCACGTTAACGCCGTCGACACCAATCAGGCGTATTTCGTCAGCATTATCGAAAATACTGCTGGTAAAAGTAACTGCCTCGGTACTGAAATTATTGGGGAAATTGGCGCCCACTGGACCGAAAGTCTGGCTGCCCAGCAGATTGTTGTCTCTATATGCATAAACCGTCAAACTGGTATAAGCTGCACTGTTACTGCTGCCAAATCCTATCGACTGGAAATCAACTTCACGGCCATCAGTATAGATGACGAGATATTCGCCGTCAGTGCCGGGATAATAAAAATCATCAAATGTATCATCGATCGTTCCGGTTAATGCAAGCGTCAGTGAGGCATTTGCAGTGCCCGTTGAGTTCACATCCTTGACGACTTTTAAGTTGATAGTGCCGAAGTTGGTTGTCGGATGTGTTGCCGTGACAAAATTGGTAACCGTATCGTTGGTAAAATCCAACGTATTGGTCGCTAAAATCGAAGAAAAGTGTGCAAGGCTTTCCTTGCGAAACACAAATTGTGTATTGATTTTACTGGTTGTGACATCCAGCACCCAGTTTCCACCCTGTTCGCTATTTCCCGTCAGAGTGCTCGACGCAGCGACATTGACTCCGGTTATTTCTGCCAGTTGCTGAATAAAGTACTTACCTGAGATACCTTTCCCGACATTGCAGCCATATATCAGAATATCGGCATTTTGTTTAAAGCTGGCTTGCCAGGAAAACAAACTGCGCTGATATTTGCCGAGCGTGGCTGAGGATAGCAGGCTGTTTCCGAGTATCAGGCAGCCAGTGGTACCATGCGATACAATATGAACCGCTTCCAGATTTGTATACTGGAGCAGAATTTCACTGAGCTGCAACACGCCATCGTTGTGACTGTCGAGGAGATGAACAGCGATTCCCGTCCGGACACTGTCAATCAGAACCTGATGATCCTCAATGCCCCGATCAATAAAAAGAACTTCTTTTGTATTAACCAGCTCTCGGAAAAAAGGTTGTTGCCTGACATGGCCTGAATAGGTTGCCCGGGTATTTTTGATAGTTGGCACTTTTTATCCCCCTGAAATAGTATGTTTGAGGTATATCGCTCAATCAAAAGATGATATCTTTTTAGATGCTACAACTATCTATTTTATTGTGGAAATAAAAAAGCGGCCATCGAAATTGAACGAATAAAGGGTACAGTAATGTATCGAATTACACTGAACCAATCACAGATTTTTTTAAGGTGTTTTTCTGGTCTGATCTTTCAGGGTCACATAACGCTGAATCATGGCTTCCATTTCAGCAGGCAGATTAATAAATTCACACCCGGCCCGTTTACATGTTTTTCCATTCCTGAGCATCATTTCATAGGTGTTTTTCACCTGAATTGTTGCGATTATGTTCCCTATTTCGGGCAAATTGATTTGACAATGATGATAAATTATTCCGGGATCAAAGCTGATTACCGGGTGGTGATCAATAACACCGATACCGCCACAACTGATGTCGATTAACGTAATTTCGGCCTTAACTGGCGCGGCTTGATTCGGAATAGGGATAACACACTTAATCGGTACGATAATCGGCGTTGGTATACGAAAGTAGTTTCTTCTTTGAAAGCGAATCAGGTAATCGGGTAATTTGACTGCAAATGCATAACGATCTTCAAACTCTATTTTTCTGATTCTGGTGGATTTGAATTCTATTTTGATGCGATCTAGCGAAGTAACGAAAGTTAAGTCCGTTGAAGTCAAAGCAAGCCGGTTGTACCTCGGATTAGCACCATAATCGATTATTATTTCATCGGTATTTTCTTCAACATCCAGAACAGAAGTTAGTATAAAGCGGTTGGTTGTATCGAAATAAAGTGTAATGAGCATATTCTTGCGCATTACATTACGTAAGATATGAAGAATATCAATCTTCGTGCGGATACGGAAATTTTCTTCTTCAGGTATGAGATCTGATGGACAAGATAATCCAGATGCATCAAGCATAATGAAAAGCTCCGTTTTAAGTGTTTTTGGATCGAATTGGCATCGCGTTAGGAGAATTCCCCGAATCATGTTTTGATTCGATTCCATTCTGATTCTGCCCCTGCTCCAAACGATATAGCCAGGCAAGCAATTCTGCAACAGCAACATAGAGCTGCGGAGGAATACGATCGTCAAGATCCACTTGCATCAACAATGCCACAAGCTCCTTGGATTCATGAACATAAACCTCTGATTCTCTGGCACGCCGTATGATTTCCTGCGCAATCAGACCACGCCCTTTGGCGACTATACTAGGTGCAGCCTGACCTTCCCGATAAGCAAGTGCGACAGCCTCCAGTTTTGAATCGCCGTCAGTCATCGGATTGAAGCGTAAACGAAGTAACAACCATACCAACTGCTTGCAAGCCTGTTTTTAACAGATTCAGACTGTTTATCAACTGCGACTGAATGTCAGGATTACTGGCATCAAGCCGGATTTGTATATCCTGAGCATTCAGGATAAGTGTCGCTGTAATTTTTCCCAGCTCAGGAAAAGTCAATGTCAGTCTGGTTCTCCATTGCTTAACAGTATTTGACACACTGCTATCGTGGTAATTGTCATCTTCGTAAATATTCCACTCCATTTGCTGACCATTCCAGATTTCCCCTCGCCACATGATATGACCTGCCTCAAGGGCTATTAATTGTTGCTGAACCAGTGGTAACGTATGCGCTTGCGCAAGCGAAGCTGGTGCATTGGCTGTTGTTACTGCTTCGGTTGCGAGTGTTTTTAATTTATTTTGTGGCTCCAACTGTAGCCTCTCGAACGGATATTTACCCTGAACCCACTTGGCCAGATGCGATTCATAGAATAAGCCACTTTGATAAATTGCTTTTTGCAATAAAAGGGGGGAATCCTGCTTATTTGTTAGTGGATTGGTAAGAATTGGTGTTGTCATGGCAGGCGTCATTGCAGTTAATTTCCCCCCCTGATGCACCAAACTGTCCAAAAATTTTCCCACCAGACTGATAAGTGCATTATTTTTTGAATACGCAGCGCTTTCGTCCTGAACGATAAATTTAGGCTTCGGCTCATTGGTAATGAAAAGCAGCTTCAGATGGTCGCCTGGTTGCGCGCCTCCGGGTAACTGCATTTGCAAAAACTTGTCCGAAATATGAACAACGTAATTGCCATTGGGCAGGCGCTTTTCAACAATAGCCTGATAATATTGGCCCGGAACAAATCCATGTTCAGTATTCCCGGGATCGGCAACTACTTTTACGGGCGTAACAGGCGTAACCGGCCGAATTGCAGTGATGGCCTGACTGGATTGCTGTGAACCAGCGTCGGTTTTAACAATGGTTGGTATCACGGATTCTCATCAATTACTGTGTCATCAAAATCACATAAAACAATTCCTCGTGTTGCAAAATTCGGTTCCTTATGCCCCTCCCTGATCTACCTTCAATAGAAGAAGTCATTGGAATCAAATTTTGGAAGGCGCATATTTCGACTATCACTTTATTATCCAGCAAAAGTTTTTGCGAAACCGCAGTATTGAAAATTTATTATTAAAAAAAATTTTACCTGAATAACTTACGCCAAATTTTTGCCAAGATCTCGGCGATTAAATTCTAGATTAACCGTCTATTAAAAATATGCACTGCTGGTTTGATATGTCTGCTGCAAGTTGCGCTTATATCTGTTAGCACTGATTATTTCCTGTAACCTGGCCATCCAAGGTTCTGTAATTTGCCTGATTTGCGCATCGTGATCAAGCACTTGATGAATAATCTCGATTTTCTTCTGTTGATGCTCATAACTTAGCGGCAATTCTGTTTCATTGGTGGCGAGTTTCTGTGTTAGTTCACGACATTGTCTTTCCAATGCGATTAAAGTGTCCCATTCATTCCTTTTAGCCGCGTCCAACATCTTATTTGTCGTAGCAAGTATATCTTCGTACAGATTGATTATTTTTATGCCGTCCATTCGCGCAAAACCTTTTTTGTCAAAATTTCATAGAATTGATCAAGCAACAGCTTTCGACCTTGCATTGATATCCGGTGACTTTTCAAGTACTTTCCATGCGTCATATAATTCACCGAGCAAGCGATTGACTTCATCGATAATTTCTATGTCATTTTTAAGATTCGCAATCAATAAACGGTTGGTCATATAATCGTAGAGTGCCAGCAAATGCTGCGCAAGCTCTCCCCCGGCATGCATATCAAGACTGGCCTTAAGACCGTGATCAATAATCATAATTGCTTTAGATAATACTTCCCCTTTTTGGGCGATTTCATTATGTTTGATATGCAGCTTTGCTTTAATCAACGCTTCTGATGCACCTTCAAAAAGCATTAAAATCAGCTTGTGTGGATTGGCCGACTCGACACCCGTTTCAATGCCAACACGCTGATAATTTGAAATAGGATTATTCAGTGCTACGCTCATTAGATTATTCCTTTCTGAAAATCGGTTCTTTTACGATATATATTTTATGAATTAGCGATTATTGGTTGCAGACAAGCCAGCTAACTGTTGTTGCAAAAAACTGCTTGTTTGCGTCATGCTTGCAATCAACGTATCCAACGCGGTGAATTGAGCACGATACCTTTTTTCAATGTCTTCAAGGCGGCGCGCGAAGGCCTCGCGTTGCTTGTCGATATCCTTAATAGAAGCATTGATACCATCCATACGGCCATCAAGTAATCCGTCATTCTCCAGCATGCCTTCCAGAATTCGATTCAGTTTGCTGGCAAAACCAATCGAAGGCAATGATGCAACTTCGGGGGTTTCCGTGGTTTGCAGGAAATCAACCGTGCCACGACTACCCGTAGCGCCGCCATCGACGCGCAGCGTTATATCAGCAGCCGCGCCAGTACCGTTCAGATCTTTGCCTGAGCCGGTTGCCGGTTCTCCACCAATAGTTCCGGCCACATCCAGCCCCTGCGTTTCAGTTGGCGCACCAAATAAATCAGCAATCCCATTTCCGCCCGTGATTTCAACA
The DNA here is from genome assembly GCA_020852475.1 of Nitrosomonas sp. GTDB lineage: Bacteria > Pseudomonadota > Gammaproteobacteria > Burkholderiales > Nitrosomonadaceae > Nitrosomonas. Next base: position 26,319 of record JADZAR010000068.1, on the reverse strand, counting down.
CTGGAAGCTGAACCGAAACGGTTAGATGTGATCGACAGAATACCGGCATTCTGAGTAACCGTAACCGAAACGCCACTTGTTTGAAAAGTTGAGTTGCTGTTGATTTGGGACTGAATTTCCGCGGCTAGCGAATCAGCAGTATAAGCACCATCCGTCAACGTGATGCTACTGCTGATGCCGTCGATCGACAGATCCAGTGTATTGTTCTCAAATAATGGCAACGAGCTGATATTCAATGCGGCAGCAGTACTACCCACGGCTTCGCCCCGAGTTGCTACCTGAGTAATATTGACAGCGAAACTGCCGGGCTGGAAATTCGCCGGTTGATTAATGAGTGAAATCAGATTGTCGCTCGTTTGCGCCAGATTGGTTGTGATAGGCGACGCCGTGGCTGCGGTTTTGCTGGTAAAGAATGCCGCAATATCTTTAGACGGATCATTCAGCACTGCATTCAATTTAGCATTGTCCAATTGTAACGTACCATCTTTCTGAAAACTGATACCGATTTGTGACAATGAATTCAGTCCACCTGCCGCGCTGGGAAGAAATGAATTCAACACGCCTCGCAACTGCGTCTGTATTGCGCGTACCGTTGAGTCTCCGGTAAGTACTGATGCCTGTTGATTTGCTGCATCATACCTGGACACATCGGAAATGGTTTTTGCCAACTCATTATATGCCTTGACGAAAGCTTCCGCACCGGCCTGTACTTTTGAGACATCGCGAGCGACATTCAACGTGGTCGTCGTACCGGGTTCCGCCTTGATCAAGTTGAACGTAACACCGCCAAGCGCATCGGAAATCGTATTGGACGGCTTACTGATGTTGATACCGTCGATCACCATCGTGGCATTCTGGGCAGCGACTGTCTCCGCCATATTCGCCGTCCCACCCGTGGAAACATCGTAAGCAAGCCGTGACAACCCGGCAGTGTCGGTGTGATTGCCGTCACTGTCGCTCACCGTGATTTTCAGCGCATTATTCAAGCCGGTATCGCTTGAAGCGATAATAAGCCTGTTGCCCGCTCCATCGTTGACAATGCTTGCGGAAACCCCCACATCAGCCTGATTAATGGCATCGCGAATGCTCCCCAGTGAGGACTGACCGGGCTCTATTGTAATTGTCTTCGCCAGCTTATCGGGATGATTGGTGAATGAACCGTCGCTGTTATACGTGCCAAATTCAATTGTCAATGCTCCGCTACCGATTGTTGTATCGGTTGAAGCAAATGCATCGGACTTGATTTTCTGCGCCTGGGCAAGCGTTAAAACTTCAATCTGATGACTGCCCGCAGCTGCGGTCGACAATGCGCTGGCTGTAACGATATCCGGATTGGCGGTGGCGGCTTTGACACCACTGAAGATTGATTCATTGGTCAATGTCTTGACATTGTTCTGGAATGACGAGAGAGCTCCTTTGAGGCTGCCGTATGCTGATATCTTAGCTTGTTGTCCCGCTTCCTTATTATTAAGCAGTAGCAGCGGGCGCTGCTCAAGGGTCATCAGTTGGCCAACAATACTGTTGACATCCAGTCCTGAGCCAAGTCCGGGTGAAGAGAGCATTGTGATATCCTTTTCGTAATGAAATTTTCGCGCAAATCAGGCTTCGTCGCTAAACAGTAACCCCTTGATTTCCCCGAGCGCGCGTGCAATATTGATCGCCTCTTCCGATGGAATCTGGCGTATCACCTCCTGAGTCTGAGTATCCATGATTTTAATAACCGTTTTTCCGGTGTCTTCATCAATGGAAAAATTCAGGTTCTGCGTCAGTGTTTGTGTAAACTGTTGGATTTGATCAACAGCGTCCTGAATCTGCTCTGATTTAATGGCTTCCGTTCCGGTTTTTTGCGTCATGCCGACAGTCGATCCCGGGCCAGTCGACATTCTTAATCCCGGATTATCGGCCAGGGATGGCGGTGGTATAAAATCATGGATAGCTGTTGCTGAATTGATCATCATGTTAAATCTCCTTGTGCATAAGTGGTTGCGGAAAAGCTGATGATTCTTCCGAGCTTTTCCGCATGGCTATGATTGCTTATGCGACTCCTTACCTTAGCAATGACAACACGTTGTTAGGCAACGCATTCGCTTGCGCAAGCATCGCAACACCAGCCTGCTGCAGAATCTGCGCCCGTGTCATTGTTGCCGTTTCCGCCGCGAAATCAGCGTCACGTATCCGGCTGCGTGAAGCAGACAGATTCTCAGACGTTGTTTGCAGATTACTGATAGTGCTTTCCAGCCGGTTTTGCAAGGCGCCAAAACGGGCGCGCTGATCATTGACCGCGGTTAGCGCCGAATCGACAATCGATAATGTCCGGTTGGCTGATTCCGCAGTGGTAATGTCGATAGCGTTGGCAGCTTGTAATTGCGCACCATAAGTACCGGCTGCTGCCGTGTTTGGCGCACTGGCATCGGCGAACACATCAGCTACAGCGGTGGTTATCGTGAATGACTTGGAAGAATCAAGAACAACCCGACCGGTAAACCAGGCACCATTACCATTCGTCCAGACACCGGTGGTGGCATCCAATGAACCACCGGTAAGCGTTTCGCTATAGGTAGAATCGGTGTTGGTGTCGCCATCCAGTAGAGAAATGTCATTCACCTGGATATCAAGCGCGGTTCCAGTATTGTCATAAGAGTTATTCAGAATGCGTAGATCGCTGCCATTAGTGTTGGTCAGCTTAATTGAGTGATAACCATCATCGCTCAAGACCACCTCGGCAGTGAAACCGGTCTTAGCGGAAGCATCGTTAAATGCCTGCACTGCTGTGCTCAAGTAGCTGGCTGAATCGACATCGGTTTGATCATCGGAACCGCCAGTTTTAAATGAAATCGTCGTGTATTTCGGATCTACAGTATTGGCATTGGCTGGATCGGAGTAGTCGGTCGAAATAGCAAAAGAATACGTGGTGTTTTGCTGGAAGCCCACACCCGCACCAGTGCCAGCGCCCAGTACAACTTCAGTGATAGCAGAAGCGTTTACGCCACTGCCGGTGCTGTTGATCGCCGTTGCGATTTCACCCGCGCTGGCGCCCTCCCGATAGTAGACATCAAAATTACCCGAACCAGTTGCAATCCGGAAATCTCCAGCAGCAGCAGCTCCATTGACTGCGGATGCATCACCCGTTGTACCGCTTAGCAGTACTGAATTGCCGAATGCGTCACTGTTTGAACCGATAGTGCCAGCAACCAGATCACCCCTGCCACCCGGCACGAAGGCAGCCAGCCCGCCAATACGATAGTTACCAAATGCGTTAGTCTGAAAGTTACCGGACGCGGCGGAAATCGTTTGATTAGCATTGGCGCCCACTTGGAAGTTGATGGTGCTAAACGATCCGTCAAGCAGATTCATACCGTTAAACTGGGTTTGCGTAGATACACGCTGAATCTCGGCGGTGAGCTGCGTGACTTCAGCTTGCAGTGCAGCGCGGTCATTGGCGGTGTTAGTTGCATTGGCGGCTTGAATGGAAAGCTCGCGGATCCGTTGCAAATTGTCACTGATTTGAGTCAATGCGCCTTCCGCTGTCTGCGAAAGAGAAATACCGTCACTTGCATTCCGCGCAGCTTGATTAAGCCCACGGATTTGCGAACTCATTCTTTCAGAAATTGCCAAGCCCGCCGCGTCGTCCTTTGCGCTGTTAATTCTAAGGCCGGAAGACAATCTTTCCAAGGCTGTGTTAAGTGAAGATTGCGACATGTTCAGGTTACGCTGAGCAGTCAACGAAGGAATATTCGAATTGATTACTTGTGCCATTTAAGTTCTCCTGTTTTAAAAACAATTTCTTTATTCAAACAATAGTCAATAACAACTAGTTAGCTCTGTAATTTGAGAGGGTTAGTAACCATCGTTGTAGCAGTAATCGGTTGGCTTTTTAGAAAGTTGAGTGTTAATTTCATGCCGTCTTAAGCTGCCTTCAAGCCCATCGACAGGTACTCAACAAGAAACTGTATTAACGAGCTATTAAAGAATGTGATCAAGGCAGTTAATACAAGGTAGTAACAAGTGACGCAAACAAAGCGCAGCAAACAGCCGAAAAGCCGAGCTTGAGGGCGAAGCGCTTGCGTCGTGTGAAAAAGCAGCGTTTATACGTGCGGAATGAGCATTTTGAGCCTGCTTTTAACGCCGTAGCGGCAACGCAGATAATTTCTCAACAACCTGATGGTATGGAGCGTTTACGGCCAGCTTTTATCAAGACCAACACGGCGAGAAGAACGCCAAATAACCAAAACACTCGGCATGGCGGTCGACATTGACAAACGACAATCGCTCGTCACGCCTTATTCTGAACAGTAAATAGTAAATTTTAGGTGGCAAGAGGGGATTGATCGTGATTGAGCAAGATTTCATCCAGATTTACACCATACCGTATACAATGAGCACCCACGATCCTGAGCGACACCAAAGTGGAAAAGTAGTGATGCAATAAAGTCCGCTAACATACATGATTTGGTCAAACAAAATCGGACAGATCATTTAGCACAAATCCGGACAGTTTCCCTTTACAAAACCCTGAACTAAAGTTGCGTCAACGCAAATATTAAAGGATAATGGCGCGTTTTTGGTTTGTGCTTTTAGTCATACTGTAACTGAGGATAACAATGAAAGCGGATACACATCCTGATTATCAGGAAATTACAGTCACATGCAGCTGCGGCAATTCATTTCAAACCTGTTCAACACTGAACAAGTCGCTGAACATTGAGGTTTGTTCTATGTGCCACCCTTTTTATACTGGCAAGCAGAAAATTGTAGACACTGCGGGTCGAGTCGAAAAGTTTCGCCAGAAATACGGCAGTCCATTTTCAAAACGGACGGGCGCCAACACGAATTCCTAGGGCTTTACTACCCGCTTCATCTGTTCCGCTTGTGCTCGAATCAGGAGTATTCAGGAATTTCCAAATTACCAGACCGATTCGGGCATGCAGCGCCTATTAACTTTTGATTCAGAAGTCTTGGGCATCAGGTTGATTACGCACAGACATTAAGACGGCATCAATAGTAGACCGCCAACCAGTAGGTTTCTCGATTTGGATCTGTCCAGCTGACTCTGTGCCGTTGATGCGGTGGAATATGAATATAATCACCTTCCTCCAAACGAACAACCGCATTGTTTGAGAAGGTTATTACTGCACTGCCCTTTAACAGCAAAACCCATTCATTCTGATTTTGATCGTACCAGCCGTTTTCCGGCGAGCGATGTCCACAAGACACAATCCTCTCGATTCTCAACATACCTTTCTCGACCAGGGTCTCGAAAAATTCTTTTTCGTGAACACTGGAGACGGAGGAATAAATATTCTCTGGTTTTATGGTCCTGCCTTTATCCATCACTCAGATAGTCTGAAAAAAATATTGAATTCTCGTCAAAATCAGAAAATAACGAGAATTCAATCCATTACACCAAATCACTTAATCATTTTTGACGAAATCGACTAACCGCTGAAAAGTGAACAAATAATCCTGCGCAGCTAACGGGGTATGACACTGCACACAATTCAGCTCATTGCTTTTCTCTGAGCCATCGGGATTATACAAAGCAAAACCCCAGTTTCCGGTACGATCATCCGCCGAGAAAACTTCATCCCAGTCAGCGCGGTTCTCCATCACTGCAACACCCGCAAGAGAATCAATTTCAAAAAGCCCGTCACTGCCTTTTACTGGCTTGCCATCTTCCCCTGTTTTGGTGGCATAAATTTCCATGACCACCACAGATCCGGAAGCCGCTTTTTGTTCGGTCTTGTAGCTGGCTATCGCTGCGTCATTCGCGTATAACTTGGCCACCTGTGTCTGATTCGCACGATTCGCCGTTGAATAAAGGGTAAACGTATCCGCGTAGCCTTCCGGAAACTTGACATGTTCCGGATTTCCGCCACTATGCGCAATCCATGGCGTAATGGCCAGCGCTACTGCTGCTATTTTTAACAAACCTTTCATCACATCACTCCTTATCTATAGTCGGTTTAAAATCTTTGAAATTTGCGTATATTGAAAGTCATTCACGGTTTTCTATCTCAGTAATTACCCATATTGCCAATGTCAACCACCAACCGCACAGACAAATAAATCACCAATGCAGCGATAAAAAAATGGAACAGGTAGTGCAAAGGCTTTTCCCTGACCGCGTCAAGCCATGTTTTGTGTTTGCCTTCACGTTTGAGGCGTTCATATTCGGAACGCATGCGCACCGTTCTCGCTTGTTGATATTCATCGAGCAATGAGCGCGCCCTGTCATAATCATCGGCATCATTTAGCCAAATGGCCGGCATGGATACCCCCCAATTGCCTGCCGCAGTTTCGTAAAAATCAATATAATTATCCATCAAGAGCTTACGGACGTCTTCGGCTTCATCATCCGGGACGCCACTGAGTCTGAACAGTATTTTGGATTGGGGCATAGATCTGTCTGCTATCAAAACCGTTTTCACCAAACAGAGATTTTCTGTCCGTTTGATGCTATCTTTGCAGTCATCCGATTGTCAAGCGGATGTCCGAAATATATTCAAGATCAATTCAGGAAATGAAAAAAACAATCTTAATTACAGGCTGTTCAAGCGGAATCGGCTTATGTGCGGCGAAAACACTTAAAACCAGAGGATACCGCGTTTTTGCCACTGCACGCCGGCATGACAGCGTCAGCATGCTGTTGGCGGAAGGACTGGAAAGTTTCCGCCTCGATCTCATGGATTCAAATTCCATACATTTCGCGTTTGAAGAAGTCATGCGACGAACCGGTGGTGAATTATACGCCTTGTTTAATAATGGCGCTTACGGACTGCCGGGCGCCATTGAAGACCTCAGTCGCGAAGCATTGCGCGACCAATTCGAAACAAATGTCCTGGGTTGGCAGGAACTCACCAATCGAGTCATTCCGGTCATGCGGAAACAGAATTACGGGCGCATTATTCAAAACAGTTCGGTACTCGGTTTCGTATCCTTGCCGTTTCGCGGTGCTTACAATGCCACAAAATACGCCATTGAAGGACTGAGCGATACCCTGCGGCTTGAACTCAAAGGCACCAATATCCACGTCTGCCTGATCGAGCCCGGTCCGATTGCCAGCAAATTCCGGCAAAATGCACTTGTCATGCTGAATAAATATGTAGATATTGAGAACAGCGTTCATCGCGAGCGCTACCAGAAAGTCTTGCAGCGCCTGAATAAGGAAGGCCCGGCAGTACCTTTCACCCTTCCACCCGAAGCTGTTCTCAAACGTGTCATCCACGCACTTGAGGCAATGAACCCGCAGCCACGGTATTACGTTACCTTTCCGACCTACCTGTTCGGTACTCTCAAGCGCATACTCACTACCCGCGCACTTGACAGACTGCTGGCCAAGGCGGGAGACAGCAATTAAATCCAGATCAAATCGAAACAGTTGAAAAAACTGCCCCCCCAACGAACAACAACCGCAAAAAAAACACCTCACTGTAACAGTGAGGTGCAATGGCTTCGTCACGAACTAACCGCCCTATGAACTACGCACAAACAAACAACAAGGAAAAAACACTGCTCAACAAACTTTGCTACCTGAAATAATGCGGGACTTAGAAGCCGATACCTATGTAACCGCCCGCCGTCATACCATCCACCTTGACACCATCGGACTTGCCTGCTGTCAGTTGATACCGGCCATCAATGCCGATAAAGAAATCCTTCCAGATATTGTAATCAATACCGGCGCCAAACATTACACCCGGCACCAGATAAGTAATGGACTCGGTTGTCGGGCTGACAACATGCATTGCAAGCCCCATTGGAATGACCCATGGTCTTAGCTTGGAGCCTTCCATGAATTTGATCTTAGGCGCAGCTGTCAATGTAAACTGACTCACAGTAACGCTACGCGGATTGAGCGCACCGCCGGCCAGAATCGTCGGATTGTTAGCCAACGCGTTGCCAAGCACACGATCAGAAAAATTCTTGTATTCGAACATCAGCTCAGCATATATCTGCGCACCTGGCATCATTCCCCAAGCGTCCCGTGTCAGACTCCAATCCAACGCAGCGCCGACATACCAGCCATTTGTGTCAGCTCGATCCTGCGCACCGACAGGCGCAACATCGCTGCGGATACTGGAACCATCCCGCGGTACCATCGCATGTGTAAAACCGCCGCGGAAGGTCAGCATACGGTTTTTGCGATCTACCCGGTCAGAAATCAGGCCAATCGACTCGGTTGCCGCTGTTGCCTGTTCCTTGGCTTGAATCGCCGTATCCCGCGCCTGAATGGCGGCATCCTGCGCCTGAATGGCGCGCTCTGTTTCGGCTCTCGAATCAGCCTTGACTTGCTGCAACTCACTTTGCACTGCTCTTAGCATATTCTCTAGCTCCTGGACTTTTCTCTCCAGAGCCCGCGCTCTGTCATGCGCTACTGCCTGAGGCGCATAAAGCACCACGCTCGCGACAAGCAGAGTAGCTAAAACAGAACTGTACCGCTGAACCAAATTAAACATACACCCTCCTTAGGTTATTATTTTTATTTCAAAGTTATAAATAAAATTTTTTATATCAGCACCAAAAATTCAGATTCCCAAATAAATTCAATATAATTAACCTTTCTGCCTTTAATCTTTTTTGTTTTATTAACTGGCTTTGGATAATAGGGAAAACCGATACCGTCAATCTTGATTTTTATCAAGCTAATGCCAATTAGTTGTTGATGCCATGATCTCAATACTTAACGCAAACTCACCCTTCCCACCGCTGGAGAATGCGCTGACATCGCCCAATGGACTACTGGCGGCCGGCGGTGATTTATCCGCCCCCCGCCTGCTGAGTGCCTATCGCAACGGGATATTCCCTTGGTTTAACGAAGGCGAACCGATTTTGTGGTGGAGTCCCGACCCACGCATGGTATTGTTTCCCGATGAATTAAAAATTTCCCGTTCTCTGGCAAAACTAATCCGGAAAAATAATTACACGATACAAACCGATACACACTTTGTTGAAGTCATGCAGGCTTGCGCAGCGCCGCGCAAAGATCAGCAAGGCACCTGGATTCATCCGGAAATGATCAATGCCTATAGCGAGCTGCACCGGCTGGGTCTGGCGCATTCCGTGGAAACCTGGATCGACGGTACGCTGACCGGAGGACTCTACGGCGTTGCATTGGGTAAAATTTTTTTTGGTGAGTCAATGTTCTCTCGCTCACCTAATGCTTCTAAAATTGCATTTGCATATCTGGTCGAACAACTGTCAAAATGGGAATTCGCGGTGATTGATTGTCAAGTCGCAACTGGGCACCTGACCTCGCTGGGCGCGCGCGAAATCCCCAGAAATGTTTTCCGTCAACTGCTGGAGCAGCATATTCAGGATGTGACATATGGTGAAAAATGGAATTTCGGCAATCCAACCGGATAGCGATGAAAACACTTAAATATCATACAACGCACCCGTATCCATGCGGTTACCTGTCGGACAGAATGGCGCGTTCCGAAGTCGTTGCAGCGGAACATACCATCGACACAGAAACATACGCCGAACTGATGCACCATGGCTATCGCCGCAGCGGCCGGTTTGTTTACCGGCCGCAATGCGAACAATGTCGCGCCTGTTTGTCGGTGCGCATCGGTGTTGACGCATTCGATCCCAACCGTGCGCAGCGCAGATGCTGGAAAAAACACCAGCATTTGACGGCTCGTCAACACAAACTGCATTTTGACCGTAAGCATTTCGAACTCTATCAGCGTTATCAAGCCAAGCGTCATATTGACGACGGTATGGCGCAAGACAATCACGGACAATATCAGAATTTTTTGCTGCAAAGCCATATCAATTCCAGCCTGATCACTTTTCATGAACGGGAAGATCTGCGTATGGTCAGCATCATTGATCTCTTGCCAACAGGAATCTCTTCGGTTTACACCTTCTACGATCCGGATATCGGTCAGGCCAGTTTCGGCACCTATAACATCCTTTGGCAAGTTCAGCTTTGCCGCGCACTGAACCTCAAATATCTTTATCTCGGCTACTGGATAAAAGAACATCACAAAATGAATTACAAGGCCAACTTTCAGTCATTGGAAATTCTGATTAATGGCCAGTGGCTGCCTTTTGAGCAAGCTGCCACCGATTACTGACTGATTTTATAACGTTATAACAACGCATGATTTACACCCTGCTGCGCCCGTTGCTTTTCAAGCTTGATCCCGAAACCGCGCATTACGTTACTTTCAGTGCCCTGGACAAGGCGTTTAGGCTTGGTTTATTGAAACACCGTACGCTGGCATGCCCCGCACGCCGCGTCATGGGCATCAATTTCCCCAATCCGATCGGTCTGGCAGCAGGACTCGACAAAAATGGCGAACATCTGCAAGCCTTGTCCGCACTGGGTTTTGGTTTTCTCGAAATCGGCACGGTCACGCCGCGCGCCCAGCCAGGAAATCCCGCACCGCGCATTTTTCGCATTCCACAGGCCCAAGCTGTTATTAATCGTCTGGGGTTTAATAATCACGGCGTCGATCAGCTCGTCGCGAATGTCACCGCGGCAAACTACAAAGGCATACTGGGCATCAATATCGGCAAGAATTTTGACACGCCCATCGAGAAGGCAGTCGAGGATTATCGGCTGTGTCTGAAAAAAGTCTATCCACTGGCCAGTTATGTCACGATTAACATTTCATCACCCAATACGCAGAATCTGCGGCAATTACAGGGAGCAGATGCGCTTGATGTTTTACTGACCGAACTAAAGTCAGAGCAGTTGCATTTAGCACAGCAACATGGTGAGTACAAACCGTTGGCTGTAAAAATTGCACCCGACCTTGATCCGTCTCAGATCGAAGCAATCGCCGCGCTATTATTAAAACACAACATTGACGGCGTTATCGCCACGAATACCACGCTTGCCCGGACCGGAATCGAACATCTATCGGTTTCGCATGAAGCGGGCGGTCTTAGCGGCGCACCTTTAACGCAACAATCCAACGCTGTTATCCGGAAATTGCATCAATTACTCAACGGCGCCATTCCCATTATCGGTGTTGGCGGCATTATGTCGGCGCAAGACGCAAAAACTAAAATGGATGCGGGTGCGGATTTAATACAGGTATATACCGGATTGATTTATCAAGGACCGGATTTATTGTCGGAAATTGCTAGAGTTATTTGTCAGGATTCATAAACAAATCTGATCAAGCAAAGGCGCGCGGCAATTGCCGCGCGCCTTTATTGTCTTCCAGTCAGGAAGTACGCAAGAATCTGACTATTGCACCGGATTCAACTGCGCTGGCGTCAAACCATCGCGCCACTCCGCAGGCAAATTCTGTACCCAACCATTGTACACGTTAGGTATGGCCAGAATACCTTGTCCACCGGTACCTGCCAGACTGACAACCTTGTCATCAGACGGTACATCGCCACCGGCAACCAGCGCAATGCGACCTGCTATGATCGCATCATTGAAGTTACCGTCGCCATTCGGATCCGGATCAACGACAATGAGTTGATTGGAAAATTTACTGGTGACATACGCATAGTAACCGCCGCCCGACTTAGCGCCAAAATTCACGCCATGGCACCCCGGATCGCACGGCAGCATGGCGACCACCTTATCAATCGACGTATCGACGATGGTAATCGTACCCCCTGTATTTGCGGTGACAACCACTCTTCCGGTTGGATCAACCGGCGTCTGAATCGGCAGCACCCCGACTGTCACCAAACCATCGCCATCACGATCCTGCAGCGTCGTATCGCCTGTCGGTGCGATAGGATCATAATCCGCCAGCAGATTGATTCTGGACAACGGATTACCATTCAGATCATAAACGCTCAGAGAATGATCCAGCAGGTTTGCCGTATAGACCTTATCAACCCCCACCCCGATCGCAATTGGATGCGGACCGGCAGGGAAATTTCCACCCGCTGCCGGCCGTGCGATAATTTCACCCGTGTTGCTGTCATAGAAACCGGTATCCGAGGTATTGATATTCGGGGTAATGATTTTTCCATCCGGCGATACCCAGTGACCGTGAGGATTTGCAGGCACCTGACCCGGATGCTGTGTCGGCATCATGACATACGGTTTGGTTTCACCAGGGCGAATGCCGATGACACCATTTTCCCCATTGATAGCTACCGTAACGATATCGCTTTGCGGAATAGTCATGGCATGTGATGGCGAATCACCCACCTGAATATTATGCAGCAAAGCACCCGTTACACGGTCAATAAACGTCAACTTGGTATCAAACCACTGGGTTTGATAAATAATTGACTGATCCCTGTTGGTCCACATGTTATGTGGATGATTCATGTTGATCTGAGGCAAGGCGATCTTGCGCTTGATTTTCCATGTTGCCGCATCCAGCACAGTAATCGTGCCCGGCTTGCTTTTACCAGCCGTTTTTTCAAACTGTGTATTGACCCAGACTTCACCAACACCGGGTGTTGCGGGGTTAAACAGATCCGCCAGCTTAACGTCCTGACCATAACGTGATTCGAGTACATCTTTCAATGGCAGATTATCCACCAGATTGCCCTGGAGATCCCCGATAGCCACGTTGACATTAGGATACTTGACATGCCAGAGTTTGGATGACGTTACGTCTTGCCAGTTTTCCTGAACGGTTGCCACAAAGAACGTGCGCAACAGTCTGGTCGCAAGATCGCTGATAGTCGGTAAATTATTAATACCCGTCACAATATCAATCTTCTTGCCGAGATCGAGACCTGCGGTTTTCGGATCATCGACGATGACGGCGCCGAACATATAGGGATGAATCTTGCAGGTAAACACATACAATCCAGGTGTATCCAGCGTGACAATTCCGCCACCTCGATAGGCTTTGGTCTGATCCATCGGAATCTGACGATGATCGCCCAGCACCGGATCGTTGGCATCGCTCGGCCACAGCAAGGACGTGATCGTGTGCACTGCATTGGTGTCTGACATGATGAAATGCACACTACTGCCCGGCGGTACTATCTCCAGTGCAGGTGAAATGGTGGCATCCTTGATGATGTTACTGCGAATGCTTCTGAAAAAAGCACCCGGTTCATCCGTGATTTCGAAAGTAACCAGGCCAGGCTCGCCATCCAGCAGATTCGGCCATATTTTCCCATTTGGGGATGCGCCGGCTATGCTTTCTCCCGTACCACCCGCCGCAGGATCGACGACATGAAACTTGCCGACCATGCCGGATTCCATGTGTGAAACAAGATGGCAATGATATTGCCAGAAACCCGTTCCGACACCGGCACCCGCTTTCACTGTAAAGACATGCGAATCAAATGGCAGATCCAATATCTTGGCATCGATAATGTGAGGTTCTACGCCTGAAGCCTCAAAATTGGTTTCATCGGGCCAGCGATGCGCGTGCAGGTGAAATGTATGTGCATGACCGATCGCCAGTATATGAAAACGAACAGTGTCATCAAGTAACGCACCCAGCGTCGGATTAGTCCACAGCGGTCTCTGCTTGCCGTTGACAATCTCGGCGCCCCAGAACGTTGAGCCTATCATGAACATCACATATTCTTTTTTCAAATCGGACTGATTCACCGGCACGAGTGTTCCATTGCCTTCAATAAGGCTTTGGACCTTTCCATCTTGCCTGTCAACAACCAGCGCACCAAATAATCCGGTCAGATGCGAGCCCTCGTCGCCATAAACATGTGTGCCAACTTTAGTGGCATTAAATTGAAAATTTCCGGACTGTCCGGGTGCCAGTTGATTGCCGCTCAATCCTGACAATGCGGGAACAAAAAAACCCACGTTCGTCTGGGTATTGTTGGTCAATTCGATATTGACGACATCGCCTTCCTTAACAAACAACGTCGGCCCTGGAATGACCGCTTCCACCGGATAATCGAGCGTCGCACCTTCGCTGCTGGTATGACTGATCATTTTGTAAGCCGGCTGGCCGTTGGCGACATACTCTGCCGTCATCACAATATTATGTGTTGCAGAAAATGCAAAGCCCGACAGCAACATGGCCACGACGAAAAACTGCATTGCCGCAAAAGCTTTTATTCTTGGTTCTGATTTACTGATATTCATATTCTCTCCCTTTTTACCCATGCGCTTAATCTATTCACTGACCAGAAATGCGCCACGCATTCCCAGCAGCAGATTATTCAAGGCAGTATCCTGGTAACTTGAACTTTGTGTTGCATTGACTGTAAACACATATTTCTCTATTGGCCCCAGTGTTTTTGCGCTGACCAGCTGGTCTGTTCCCGGTTCCGGCCAGCTGTAGCCTGGTAATTCAAACCGGTGGAAATTGGTGCCCAATGCAATGAGATGAAATCTCACATTGGTATTTTTTTGCGCCGTCAGCGCGGGATTGGCGCCACCATAACTTTGCTGTCCTGTTGCACGGTCGATTTCCGTCCCTGCAAAAGCGTCATCAAACAGATACAGCACGTAGTCTTTCGTCACTGTATCCAGCGATACAGTCTGCCGCGAATCGCCGCTGCTCATCACGGTGGTATTCGAAGCCGGATTGACAATGACAGCGCCATACAACCCTCTGTCTTCCGCGCCGTTATGCGTCAGCATATTGTGATCGTGATAGGGCCAGGTACCCGCCGTACCGGGCGCCGCTATCCAGCGGTATCTATAGGACATGACAGGGATTGCGCTTTCATCCTTGAAATGATTGATATATTCAAGCGTACCATCGCTTTCTATATCGTAGTGCACGCCATGGACATGAACACTGACATGTTCGTGCGCCGGCGATTCAGGATCGAATTGATGATATAGCGTCAATTCGACTTCATCGCCTTCCTTGATGACGATGGTCGGTCCGGGTATGGTCGGCCCGTCCGGATAACGGGCAGTAATATCAACGGCATTGCCGCCGTTCGGATCCGAAACGAGGTGTTGCCGCATGCGATAAGCAAAATATCCCCCTTCAATCTTCTCGGCGGCAAACTCTATCTTATGCAACTCCTGCGCTTGGACACTACCACTTAATAAAAACAACAGCGAACAGGATAAAATCCCGGCAAAACCGGACTGCAATCCCTTCTGCCTGATTAAAGAACTTTCTTGCCGTTGTTGCGGCAGGCAGGTACTACTCGAAAAAAAACACCTGGCTGATTTTTTTGCCATTTGTTACCTCCAATCATTAGTTGCTCACATATTGATGAAGTGCGGGAACAACTGGAATTCCGGGATGTTTGACCTGTATACAGGCCCAACACCATCAATAAAGTCACGCGCCACCTGCACTCCACTTAGAAGTATATATATCATTTAAATTTTTTTACATTTTTATTACTGTAAAGAGACTTGACGAATAACATTTTGAAATAACGGAATCGCTTTGCATCTTTCTGCTAATACAAAAATAATCGATAAATCACCCATCTCTCCGAATTCCTTGGACTCTTGCACGTTATTGTTCAATTTTCAGGCATATACAGCTACAATGCCTTATGAGACCGCATAGACAACCGTTTGGCTTTCTATACAATATTGGAAAAACCGGAATATGCCATGAGCGAAATTTTTGCAAAATTGAGAACCCTGTTTGAATCCGACAAAAAGACGCATGCGAATATTGCAATCGCAGTACCCGGCGCCGTGACTGCGTCAACAAGAAACAAGAGTCCGCGTCGCTTTTCCACTTATCGTAAACAATGGATATCCGGCATTTTTTTTATTGTGTTGTTGATTTCCCTGTTGTTTGCACTTGTTTTTCATCTGGTGCAAACCAGGGAAAATGCCGCACGGATAGAATTAACCGTTCGCATGCAGGAACATAACCAACGCCTCCCGGTTATTGTTCAAAACGCATTCACAGGTCATGAAAATGCCTTCGAACAGCTCCTCGACAGCCGGAAGGCCATTGATCAATCGATCGAATTGTTATCACAAGGCGGCTATTTCCGACAGCAATACCTTTCACCAGTCTCCGAGAAGACTCAGCTTGATCATTTAACGACAATCATCAATAACTGGTCGATAGAAGAGAAAAAAATTCAATTTATTTTCAGTGATCGCCAGGCATTTACACATCTTGGCGAAGCCGTCAGCACGATTAATTCGACGGGCAATCTGATCAATCAGATCCTTGAGCAGCTGATTGCCCATATGACTCATTCAGGAAGCCCATCCAACCAATTGAGTGTTATTACAACGATGCGAACGCTGGTTCAGAATGTATTCAGAAGTATCAATGTCGTTCTGCCAAGCAAGCTACCGGTCACCGAGATACAGAATCAGCTTTCCCATGACCGTAAGCAGTTCCTGGCGATTATCGGCGCATTGAACGAAGGACAGGGCGTTCTACCCCTTTCTACGCTGAAAGATAGTCAGGTGCGTGAGAAACTGGAGCAAATCAAATCGCTGTTTGCCACAATTGACGACAGTATTCAAACCATACAGTCCGAAATCGCGACTGTTATGCCGGCAAGAGCCGCCGCCAACCAGCTTATTCAAACTAATGAAATCATGCGCAACAGCATTGCGGTACTGGATCATTCTTTTCAGCAATGGGAAGCAAAAACAAGCGATCTGCTGAGAAAAGTTATTTATGTACTGACCGCCTGTACCATCATTTCATTATGTTGGCTGATTTACGCATTACGCGGGAAAGAAACCGCACAACCCCGAATTACCACCACCACGCAAGGACTGGACAAAACACAGGAAGCCATGCTGCGGCTGCTGGAGGATATGAAAAAAATGGCCGAAGGTGATCTGACCGTACGCACCGCAGTTACCGAAGATGTGACCGGCGCGATCGCTGACGCGGTTAATTTCACAATAGAAGAGTTGCACACGCTCGTTGAACAAGTCAACATTGCCAGTCTCAACGTGGTTGATGCTTCCAGTCAGGCGCAACAGATTGCGGCAAAACTGCTTGAAGACGCTCAGCAGCAATCGCTGAAAATCAAAGAATCGACAATAGCCATTGTCGGCATGATCGAAGCGATGGATAAGGTTTCCGATACCGCCAAAGAGTCCACACAGGTTGCCAGACAATCATTGGAAACCGCCGAAAATGGCGGCAACGCCGTACGCCAGACCGTAGCAGGCATGGAAGAAATTCGCGTGCACATCCAGGATACAGCCAAACGAATCAAACGACTCGGAGAAAGCGCCCAGGAAATCAGTGAAATTGTCGCGTTGATCTCGGATATTACTGAACAGACAAACGTACTCGCTTTAAACGCCGCATTGCAAGCCTCCGCCGCAGGCGAAGCAGGCCGCGGTTTCAATATTATTGCCCAGGATGTGCAGCGGCTTGCCGAACGTTCCACCGAAGCCAGCAAACAAATCAGTCGCTTAATAAAAATGATTCAGAACGACACTTATGACGCCATTGTCGCCATGGAAAGAAGTACGCTCGAAGTAGCCAAGGGTACGCAGCGATCTCATGCAGCCGGCAGAGCACTTGAAGAGATTGAAACGGTATCGAAACAACTGGCGCAGCAGGTCACGCATATTTATGACACCACGCATGCACAAACCCAGGCCGCAAACACAGTCGTCGAGAATATGGAAAAAATACTGCTGATCACACAACAAACAACTGACGGAAGCCTGGCAACAACTGCGGCAATCAATCAGATTACGGGATACGCTGCCGAACTCAAATCATCCGTATCCAGTTTTAAGGTTTAAATTATCCTATCGCTTAGTTTCTCATTTTTATTCAACTGATCACCGAATATGCATACCAGACTCGACATTTCTTCCATTGCCGGTGTTAAAGGAAGCATTCATGAATTCTTCTCTCTCATACAGGAGAATCTGGATGCCTTTGACCGGAATCCTGAAAATCTCCAGCGTATTCACGCCTGCCGCACACACATTCATCAGTTGAATGATCTATTTGAAATGCTGGAATTAAACGACTTCCGTATCGTCACCGGAAAAGCAGAGCAACTCATCATCGCTCTGACCGAACAACGAGTGACCCTAGATCAAACCACTATCAATACAATCAGACAGTCCATCAGAATCACGCTTGACTGTCTCGATGAACGCATTGATGGCGCCGGCTATGATCTGTTACGTCTGTTCTCTGCTTACCGCGATTTGATGCTATTGCTGGGACATGCGCAAATATCCCTGTATGACTTGTTTCATCCCGCTTTGATTGCAGACCCGCCACTTAAGCCCGCGTCCACTCATCTCACCTCACAGCAGCACGAAACCCTGATCAGGCAGGCGCGCACTGAATATCAGTCCGGACTCGTGCAATGGCTGAAAACCACTGCCAATCAGGACGGTCTCGATAAAATGCAACGCGCCATCGACCAGATGGAGAAACTACCCGGCTCAACAGCACAGCGCATTTTCTGGTGGATTGCGGGCGGTTTTCTGGCAAGCCTTACGACACAACAACAGAATGCAGATCCACTGAATCGAAAACTATGCGGCAAAATCGAAAAAACGTTACGCCAATTTGTCGAGGAATTACCACCCGGCACAGCACAGCTGACGCGCGAACTGCTCTACCAGATTGCCCACCGGCCAGAAACAAATGCGGTTAATCAACAAATTACGGATATACACAAGGCTTATGCACTACCGTCTTTTATGCCGTTCGATGAATCGGATTTAGCGATACCGGTTTCACCACGCGATTACTTGCAGGAAATTCAGAAATCACTGAGCAAAGCCAATGAAAACTGGCAATCATTCTGTTCAGGTGAGCAAATTGCGCTGGACGCGTTTTTAAACACCATGGCGCAACTCGACGAACCGGCATTACAGACGCAAAGCAAACCCTTGCAAAAACTGATCACGGCCATCAGCAGCACAGCACAAACACTGCACATCAGACAAATCAATCCGGATGTAATGCGCGATGAGGTGGCGATGGAGATTGCAGCCGCTTTGCTGAATCTGGAAAGCATCGTCGTGAATTTTAATAAGCGGCAAGACAATCTGGCCGATCTCGTCGATACCATAACCCAGCGATTAAGCGCCATCACCGCAACGGATCAGACGCCGGAAAATATTCAGACTGATCCGGCTAAGCCGACTTTTCGCGCAATTGAAAGTCCGGAGCAAAATCTAGCCATACAATCACAGGCTGCAACGGAAATGCTGATCAATCTGCGGCAAATCGAACAAACACTGGAGCAATTCTTTCAAGCACCCGCTGATCGGACCGCCTTATCAGCGCTGACGCCATTATTCAATCAAATCTCCGGCGTTCTGATCATGCTTGGACTGGAACACGCCAATCATTTATTGACACTCTGCCATAATCTGACGCAAACCTTCGCTGATCCAGATTATTCATTGCATCAGTCCGAACAGAATCTGCTTGTCGATGCCATCGGCAGCCTGAATTTTTTCCTGGAAGCACTGAAGCAAGACGCACCCGATTGCCTGAAAATTATTGATCAGGCCATCGCCGTTTTTGAAAGTCAAAGAAAGCAAATAGACAAGCATGTCTTATCACGGACTGAGGCAAAAGAAATAACGGATATTTCTGATAGCGCAACAAATGATTCATTGACTATCTTGCCTGAATCTGAAGAGATAGACACACCCGCTATACGGATAGACAGTACTCCGGATACTGAGTTACTGGATATTTTTCTAAAGGAATCGGACGAAATTCTGGCCGAAATCGCACAGGCCACACAGCGTTGCCAGGCCGACACTGCTGACATCACGTCACTCACCAACATACGGCGCGGATTCCATACACTCAAGGGCAGTAGCCGGATGATCAAACTGGAACTCTTCAGCGATGCAGCCTGGATGATGGAACAAGCATTAAATCAGTGGTTGAATGAAAAGAACCAGATTACCACCGAGCTGCTTCGTCTACTGGAATACGCACACAAGACATTTACGCAATGGTGTGGTAATTTGAAAAACACCGCTCGGGCAGAAATCGACACTGAACAGCTGCTGGAACGCATCAGTGCGTTACATACGGCAGAAAGCAACGCAGAACTGTTACTCGTCGAACATGATAAAAATGCCCTTGAAGCAGCGGAAAAGACTGTCACAATTGGTGATATTTCCATCGAAGCTGATCTGTTTGAGATATTTGCCAAGGAATCAAAGCAACATCTCCAAACCCTCGAAAAGGAATTGGAAGCGTTACGCAAAGCGCATCCGGCAATCATTAACAATCCCTGCACGCTGGCCGCGCACACGCTGGCGAGCACCTCGGCTGCTTTGCGGCTGACTTTCATCGCGGAATTGTCCAGCGCGCTGGAAGCCTGGTTATCGCGATTACAGGAAAATCAGGCACAACTCAAAGAGTCCGATACGCAATTAATACAGAATGGTATCCAGCAGTTGGGCGAACTTTTGCAAAAAATTTACTTACAGCAGTTTCCCGATGAGATTGATCTGCAGCTCAGTCAATTTCTGGCCTTGGAAATTAAAAAGCGACTGTCTGAAAAAGAAATGCCCGCATCCGAACAGGTCACTGACGCACAAAAACCGATTGATCTGAGCGAATACCGTTTGAAGAAAACACCCGCGCATAGCCAGTCCGAACAATCCGGGATACCTCAAAACAGTGAGAATAATATTGCTGCTGGCAATATCCCCGGAAATATCAGCAGCGAGTTGCTTCATGTCTTTCTGGAAGAAGCCAGGGACACCATGCCGAAAATCAGCGAAAAAATACGTGCCTGGCGTATTCTGCCGCAGAACGATGAAATCCGGATCAACCTGCTCAGACTACTGCACACACTCAAAGGCAGCGCCAACATGATTGGTGCGGAACAACTGGGAGAATTGATTCATGCCATGGAGAGTGAAGTCGAAGAAGCATTCAGCGAGTCCGTGGTATCCACTCATGCCATTGATTCAATTGAATATGCATTTGATCAACTCTGTGAAAAAATTGAACAACTGCAACTTATCGCTTTCAGCGCTGAATCGCCTCCGGCAATCGTAGATAACGCCGATGACGAATTCCCAACAGAAGCACCCCGTGCAACCGAAAAGGAAACGGCAGGCGAAGCAGCAACCCGAACCGCCGTGTCCCTATCCAGCGCGGCCGGAGCAACATCTCAAGAATCCATTGCACAATCCGGCGCGGCCTTGCGTGTCAATGCCGAACTGATCGACCGGCTGGTCAATGACTCCGGAGAAGTCAGCATTTTTCGCTCTAAAGTCGAAGCGCAACTCAACAATTTCAAACAATCATTACAGGATTTAAATGAAAGCATAGAGCGGCTGCACGGTCAGTTACGCGAAATTGAGATTCAGGCTGAAACACAAATGCAATCTCAAATCGCTCAACAGCAAAATCTTGATCAATCTTTTGATCCGCTGGAATTTGACCGTTTCACCCGTTTCCAGGAACTAACCCGCCTAATGGCCGAGAGCGTTGACGATGTCATGACTGTTCAGAAAAATCTTGCCAATGCGCATAACGCAGCGGTTGAAGGCGTT
Source organism: Nitrosomonas sp. (assembly GCA_020852475.1). Taxonomy (GTDB): domain Bacteria; phylum Pseudomonadota; class Gammaproteobacteria; order Burkholderiales; family Nitrosomonadaceae; genus Nitrosomonas. Next base: position 4,976 of record JADZAR010000068.1, on the reverse strand, counting down.
TCTCAGCAAGCCTTTATCGTGCGGCAACTACAACAGGAACTGGTGCGTATACGTATGATTCCTTTCGGCAGCAGCGCGGAACGTTACTATCGTGTCGCACGCAAGACAGCCGGCGACCTTGGTAAAAAGATTAATTTGACTATTCGAGGGGAAGATGTCGAAATTGATCGAAGTATTCTGGAGAAAGTCAGTATCTCGCTGGAGCATATTCTGCGAAATGCAATCGTGCACGGAATCGAAAAACCAGCCCGCCGCATCAAGTTCGGAAAACCGGAAGCCGGTCAAATCTCGATAAATTTACAGCGTGAAGGTAACGAGGTGGTAATTTCTGTTCGCGATGACGGCACTGGCCTGGATTTAAAAAGGATCCACAGGAAAGCTATCAAACTGGGATTGATCCATAGAAACGAGCGCCTGGATGATGATCAGATAGCCGCGTTGATCTTTCTGCCCGGACTGACAACCCGTGAACAAATCACCGGAACCGCAGGACGCGGCATGGGTATGGATATCGTACACAATGATATCTCCGGCCTCGGCGGTCAAATCGCTATCGATTCACAAAAGAACAAAGGTGCTGCATTTCACATCCACCTCCCTTTAACATTAGCCGTCGCTCAGACATTAATGGTTATCGCCGGCAATCAAGTCTTTGCTATACCCTCAAAAAATATCGCACATATCCATGAACCGGATTGGGAGACGCTGCAAGCTGCTTATCAGAACCATCGAATTGATTTTGACAGCCATACTTACCCTTTTACGCACTTGTCGTTTCTATTGAATCAAAATAATCTGCGCATTGAACCGAAGAAACGCAATCCTGTGCTTTTGTTACAAAGCAGCAATTCACACCTCGCCGTTCAGGTTGATGCACTGATGGACAATCAGGAGGTCGTCATTAAAAACACCGGGCCACAAATCTCGCAAGCCCCCGGTATCGAAGGAGCAACCTTAAGTGGCGATGGACTGCCTGTTTTGATACTGAATCCCCTCAAGCTGCTGCAACGCGCGGATGTACAAAAAGTGTTGACTATGCCTTTTGAAACACTGATGGAACAGTCCGCCCGGAAAGAAGATGCCTCAACAGTTGTTCTGGTTGTTGATGACTCACTCACAGTACGCAAAGTCACTACCCGCCTATTGGAGCGTGAAGGATTTCGCGTCTTAACTGCCAAAAATGGCTTGGAAGCTACTGAAATCCTGGTACACAACAAACCTGACATTGTATTGGCGGATCTCGAAATGCCCAAGTTAAATGGTTTCGAGCTGATTGGAAAAATACGTGAGAACCCGGATACCGCGCATGTGCCTATTATTGTCATATCATCCCGCACAGCGGAAAAACACAGGGAGATGGCCAGACAGCTGGGCGCCAACTTTTTTATTGGCAAACCGTACAAGGAAGATGAACTGCTCGAACGCATGCATTATTATCTACAACCCGAACATGGGTTGCTTACTTCCCGCGCATAAACATTTTATCCAGGTTTTCCATGCGCATCTCAAACCAGGTAGGTCGACCGTGATTGCACTGATCTGCGCGTTCAGTAGCTTCCATTTCGCGCAACAGCGCGTTCATTTCTGCGATCGTTAAATTTCGGTGAGCACGGATCGCGCCATGACATGCCATGGTCGCCAATATTTCATTGCGCCGAGCAGTTATTAACTGACTTACACCATGTTCCTGCATTTCTTTCAGTAAATCCTGCATCAGCTTCGCAATATCAGCCTGATCGAGTATTGCAGGCACAGCACGAATCACCAAAGTTGTTGGCGAAAGAATAGCCAGTTCGAAGCCAAATTGTTTGAATACATCCGGATTTTCTTCAACGAAAACAATATCTGCATGACCAACATCCAATATCAATGGAATCAGTAATTGCTGCATTGCATCGGCATGGTTATGCATCGCTACTTTTAGTTTCTCATAGACAATGCGTTCATGTGCGGCGTGCATATCCACGATAACCAGTCCGTTCGCATTCTGCGCCAGAATGTAAACGCCTTGCAGCTGAGCCAACGCATAGCCGAGCGGTGGAAAATCCGGATTCTGCGTTTCTGCCGGATTCATGTCAGATACATCGTCTTTTCCTACTTGTGCTTCTCGCGCATTTTTCCTGACATTTAACGCATCGCTTTCTCCCAATCCTACCTGACAGTTATCCACAACCACACTGCGCACAAGATTCGACTCTTCATCAACGGTGAAAAGTTGTCGGTAAAAATCCATCGGTTGTGCAATTTTTTCCGGCATCACAGGCCGATGATCAGGATAATGTGGAACAGGATTGATGATTGCCAAATCCGCTTGAGCAGGTTTCGAAGCTATGGTCAGTGATTTGTTGATTACATGAAAAATGAATTGATGCAACGCACGTGGTTCACGAAAACGAATTTCCATTTTTGTCGGATGCACGTTGACGTCAAATTCGGCGGGATTCATTTCTAAAAACAGAACAAACCCCGGATATCGATCCAGATGCAAGACATCGCGATATGCTTCCCGTATTGCATGGGCTATCAGTTTGTCGCGTACAAAACGATTGTTCACAAAAAAATACTGCATATCGCGTGAAGCACGGGAATATGCTGGCAAAGCAACAACACCGTTCAACTTTATCCCTGCCGCTTGTTCATTAACAAACGAAACCGATTGCATAAATGAGCTACCCAGTACCGCTTCTATTCGTTCCAAAGAATCCGCAGTACGAAAATGAAGACGCAACTTTTCATTATGGTGCAATAAAAAATCAATTCCTGGCTGTACTAACGCCATACGTTTGAACACTTCCTCGCAATGTGCAAACTCAGTAGCCTCTGTTTTCAGAAACTTGCGTCTCGCTGGAATATTGGCATACAGATCTCGCGCGTCCACCACAGTCCCTCCGGTTAGAGACGCTGGACAAGGTTGAGTGACCAGTTTGCCATCAACCTGTACTTGCCAGGCATGATTTTGATCCACAGTACGACTTGTCAGAGTCAACGATGAAACTGCCGCAATACTGGCGAGTGCTTCACCGCGAAAACCCAGACTGGTTATCTTCTGAAGATCTTCCAGTGTGCTGATCTTACTCGTACAATGCCGGGTCAATGCTGGAACCAATTCATCCTTGGCTATGCCAATGCCGTTGTCTTCAATACGCAGCTGCTTGATTCCGCCATTCAAAAGCTGCACACTGATTCTTGATGCCTGAGCATCGATACTATTCTCCAGAATCTCTTTCAACGCAGACGCGGGACGCTCGACCATCTCTCCTGCAGCAATCTGGTTGATTAATAGTTCAGGCAAGGGCTTTATGGTCGCCATAAAATTGTACAATTACAAAACATAAACATTATAATGACTCAAACATATTTTAATTTGAGTTAGTGAATTTAAACAAATGACACAAGACGAACAAAAAAAAGCCGCTGCTATCGCCGCAATTGAGTATGTACCCGTTGGCCGCGTTATCGGTGTCGGTACAGGATCTACCGCAAACTATTTTATAGATGAGTTGGCCAAGGTTAAACACAAAATTGATGGTGCTGTCGCTAGTTCGGATGCTACTGCAAAACGGCTTAAGTCACACGGGATAGATGTCATCGATCTCAATGAGGTTGATGATCTGTCCGTCTACATCGACGGTGCCGACGAAATAACCCGGCATTTACACATGACCAAAGGCGGTGGTGGTGCACTTACGAGAGAAAAAATAGTGGCAGCCGTCGCAAAGCAATTTATCTGCATCACAGATCAGAGCAAGCTTGTCAACGTGCTTGGCAATTTTCCGTTACCCATTGAAGTAATTCCTATGGCGCGTAGCTTCGTAGCCCGCGAAATTACAGCACTAGGTGGTCAGCCTGCTCTTCGTCAGGGTTTTATTACCGATAATGGCAATATCATTCTGGATATTCATGGTTTGCAAATTTCAAATCCTGTTGAATTGGAAACGACACTAAATCAAGTCACGGGTATTGTTACCAATGGTCTCTTTGCGCGCCGTGCCGCAGATATTTTACTATTAGGTACCGATAAGCGCGTAGAGATCATCGCGAATTAACGGTGGATCGGGTGGATTATTAGCATCAAATTTTATTTTTTGTACTCAAATATTAAGGAACACCATGGCAAATAAAGATCATATTTCCAAACAATTTGATGCTGATCTCGAAGAAGCTCGTACACGCGTTTTACAAATGGGCGGCTTTGTTGAGGAACAGATTGAGCGAGCCATGGAAGCCCTAACCACAGGTAACGAAGAACTGATTGATCAAGTCATCGAATACGACCATCGCGTTAATGCTATGGAAGTAGCTATTGATGAAATTTGCAGTCAGATTATTGTTCGTAGACAACCCACTGCGAGTGATTTGCGAATGATCGTCATGATCATCAAAACCATAACTGATCTCGAACGAATTGGAGACGAAGCACAAAAAATTGCACGTATGGCACGATTAATCTACTCAACCGATCGTCTGCAAGCACCGCGTTTTACAGAAATTAAACATGTGGGTAGCATCGCGATGGATATGGTAAAGAAGGCTCTTGATTCGTTTGCTAGACTTGACCCTAATTCTGCGGCCCAAATCGTGCGACAGGATGAACTCGTTGATCAAGAATTCAAATCCATAATGCGACAACTAATTACATTCATGATGGAAGATCCACGCAAAATATCCACGTCACTTGAGATTCTATTTGTTGCAAAAGCAATCGAGCGTATCGGAGATCATGCAAAAAACATGTCGGAATACGTTGTCTATATGGTTAAAGGCAAAGATGTCAGACACGTCACGGCTGAGGAAATCGAGCGCAAGATTAGAGAATAGTAATTAGATTTATTTACGTAGGTATTTTTAGACATTTCGCATGTACTGCGAAATGTAGAAAAATAAAAGGGAGCCTGGCGGTGACCTACTTTCACATGCGAATGCACACTATCATCGGCGCAACTCCGTTTCACGATTCTGTTCGGGATGGGAAGATG
>JADZAR010000067.1 GCA_020852475.1 Nitrosomonas sp. | reverse complement strand
GCAAGAACGCATCCAGCGACGGCAAGAAAATCAAAAAGCTGCATGATGGACAAGGGCTTTACTTATGGGTTTATGCTGACGGTAAGAAGTACTGGCGGCTTAGATACAAGCTGTTTGGTCAAGAGTGGTACGAAGCGGTTCGCTTCTGACGCCAAAGAAAAGATAAAACGGGTGCGATGTTCGTAATGGCGGTGGAGTTTTACCGTTTATGCTGTTTTGTAGCAGAGATTTTTTCGCACTATTGACAGAGGCAAGCTAATGGGTGACAAAATAAAATTAACTAACAACCTATTATAAACTTACTGTATTTTTCTGTAATTTTCTTGATCAGAAAAATTAAAAGTAAACAAGACATAAAAATAGCAATGGAGAATAAAAAATATGAAAATACGCTAGCAGTTGGAAGTTCATAAAATATGGTTTTATATAATAATTTAATTCCAGAAATAAAATATGAATGAAGAAAAAACACTCCGAAACTTACTTCTGCAGCATAATTCAGAAATTTTGATTTTAGTTGATCATTAAACTTATAAAGCAATCCTAGAAAAAAAAGAGACATTACTGTTTTTTGTAAATAATTTAACCAAGTCATAGTTCCATTGTCTAAGTAATACTCCCAACCCGCGAAAGTAACAATGAGAACGCCAGAAAAAATAATAAACTTATGATCACTAAAAATTGTGTTTAACGTATCCTTATATTTACTGCACGCCATACCCAATAAATACACCGAGAAGAAATGTACAAAAGATTGAAAGGGAAGACCCCGTTCAACAAAGCATGAAATAACAATAAATAAAGGCAAGAAATAATAGATTTTCCCGTTGCTATCAGCTCTGACTAGTAAAGGAGCAATCAAGTAGAATAAAGTTATCATGGGAATGAACCAAAGGGGCGCAAGATGCTGTCCTGTTAGATAGAACAACATTATTTGAACCCAGACAGGGTTGTCGTAGAACCCTACCCCTACAACTTCTCTATCCAAAAAAGCAATAAAAACTACTATAGCCGGAATCGATATCAACAAATAAGGCACAATCACATTTTTGAATTTTGTTTCAAAATATTTTTTTGAATTGTATTTAATTAATAAATGCTGAAACAAATATCCGGCAATGAATACAAACAAGGTACTACCATTAGAAATAAAAATTTTCAGCATACGCTCCGCAGTCGCATTCCCTTCCCATGCGAAAGCATCTATACAATGCCCAAAAACTATAAAAGCAATAGCAAGAGCCCTAAAATTATGAACATACCCTAAAAACAATTTTTCCCTCCTCGAAAACCATCTATAGTCATGCAACAACGCGGGAAGTTGAGTCAGTTTGGTTTCCCGGAGATTTAATAGTTTGAATCAAACCGCACTATCTGACTTCTCCAGTTTGTTTTGATCTAGCCATGTAAAACCGTACACTCCACTTGCGATGTGGTTCAAGCAATGCTGGAGCAATTTGGCACATCCCTCAAATAGTGTATCCGATATTGTTCTCGGTCGTTTCAAGACGTACTTGGCCTAAATCCTTTTCTTGGCGTAGTAAAAATAACACGATAATCACTGACAAAATCATGCTGCGACTTTCCCGGTTTAATGTAATCAGCTGAATACCCTACTACCGAGCGTGCCGTTGTGGCGTTAAAAATAAGCTCAAGAATGCTCACCTATCACATATAAACTCTGCTTTTGCGCCTGTTTTTGCCTTGCATCGATTACCTTGATCACACTTGTCAAAGGCCTGTTAACGATCCGGAATGGATCGCTATTGGTGAGTTGATCCGCCGATAAAATTCATCGGCCATGTATCATTATGGGCAATTCCGGTATAGCTTGCGGTTCCGGTTTTTCCCGCTTCAGTTACCTGAGCGGTTTGGTTTGTAAGTTCAATTCCAATTCACGGTCAGATACCGTACACACGCTTGTGATTCCATTCGAATTCCTCCACATTGCGCAAACGAAGGAAGCATAGATCAAATCAACGTTTTGAATAGCGCCATGATCTGGCGACTCTATCATTAAATTTCGATTTCTTCACTATAGGATGCCTTCTTCTTAAATTATAAGCAATTTCTACTCTTGATTTTTCGAGTGAATTACTCATCAACCTGCTTTAAACAAACCGGGTTGATGGAAGGCATTGTCGATTGCAAGCACTTGCAACGCCACTTCTATCAAAGAATATGGTTTATTTTTACGTTTCTGGTCTAACCGAATAGCTCAAATCGCTTATTCATATTTAGTATCATGTAGTTTGCAGATAGCAAAGACGACTAATTATTAACACTCCCCGTTAAACGATCATAAACATTCATATAACTTTCAATCATTCTCGACATGGAAAAACAAGTTTCAATTTTAATCCGAGCAAATTCACCGTGCTCTTTTAATAATTCTGGCTGAACATAATACTTCAAAATGGCTTCCTTCAAAGCAATCTCATCACCCGGTTCAACCAAAGCGCCCGATTGCGCTTCATCGACCAATTCCACGTTTCCACCCACTCGTGTTGCCACGACTGGCAAGCCACAAGACATGGCTTCCAGAATGGTATTTGAAATTCCTTCCCCCAGCGAAGGCAGTACAAACAAATCCATTTTCCGCATAAGATCAGGAATATCTGAGCGCTCTCCAGGCATCCAGATAAGCTTATCCAGGCCAGATTGACAAACCATTTCCAGACATTTTGGGCGTGAACTCCCATCACCAACGATGATGAGCCGCATATATTTCTCGGCATCCGGTATGGATTCAAGCAGACGGATAAAGGCGCATATTAAAGTTGGATAATCCTTGACTGCTTCCATTCTTCCCACACTGCCAATCACGAAAACATTTTCAGAAAAAAAACCTTCTGGACTGTGCTCAACTGTCTGTGATAATGCCGCCGAGAATCGCTTACTATCGACCCCGTTATAAATCTGAGTAATTCGTGCTGGTGAAACCTTCAGTCGATTTATCAGCCACGTTTGCAAATCTTTGCTTACTGTTATAAATCGATCAACAAAAGGATAAATCGCTCTACGCAGCATGTTATATTTAAAATTCCCCCCCTCAAGATCAGACATATCCCGACCATGTTCACCATGAACACGTCTCTTAATTCCTGCTGCGGCAGCGACGAACTGCGCTTCCAGCGCCGCAAGATTGCGCGTATGCACGATGTCTGGTTTTAATTGCCGAAGCAATCTAAAAAGTCTCAAATAGAGTTGGAAATCATATCCCTCGCGCTTATGCAAAGCAAAAACATCGACATCATTTTTTTTAATTCTTCCACGAAAATCTGTAAAATCTTCTAAACAAACAATGGCATGCCTATACCGCCCATCGGGCATGCCATTAATCAGATTTACCAATCCATTTTCCAGCCCTCCTACGTCCAGGCGATGAATAACGTGTACAATTAATGGCAATTTCATCATAGTAGTACTCGAGTAGAAGAACTCGCATCTTTATTGCTGGTGGAAACGTTAATCTGAATGACGAAACCTTGGCAGATCATGTATCGCTGCTGCTCAATTTCTTAAAACCACTCGAAATGCCAGGGAGTATATCTGTAAGAAATTGTTCCAATACAGGCTTTGCTTCATCGGGGTCAACATTGTAGGGTGCGGTGATTATTATTTCGGCCCCCCCCTCTTCGGCTGTCAATAATTTATTTTTGGCTAGAATCATTTTGGCAATATAAGGACTCGCCGTTTCCTCATTTTCATTCAACATATACCAACGCCAAACCAGTAAATTAGTTACAGGTGATTTTAGCTGGGTTTGACGTACCTCAATATTTCTGAGGCCTGTGTTGACAGATACTTTTGTTTCATTAATTATTCGCCAAGTCTGATCTAACTCAGGAACTAATATATTCCCAGAGCTGATAAGCTCATCACCTTGTCTTTGAATTGAATAATATGCAATGAATAAACTTACATGATCATTTTTTTGATTGACATAATGCTGAGAAAATTTTTCTGGATTTCCCACATAAACCGGTTCCCAATTGGAAACGTGCTCCTCACTAGCCTGCCAGTTGTTTTTCGGCAAAATCAAGTTAAATGAAACATGCCCACCTCTCTCTAGATCACTATTAAGATAGGCTGCATAAGTCGGCCAGATCAAGCCTATCGCTATGGCAGCACTTGAAGCATAAATTGTAGCTCTAATTGTGGCAGCTCCATTCCCTGCCATATCTGGCTTCATCTGTTCTTGATAAATGTCAGCCTTACCCTCTACGTCTTCACGCCAATAAGCACCTATCCAAAACAACACCAGCATAACAAGGCCAAAAAAAATCCAACCATAGATAAGATGGTCCACACCAACCGCAATCGTCATATCACTGAGATGTCCGGTCATTACAATCAAATATGCGCGGACAGCATTTGCAATAATCGGTATGATGATCGAAAGTGCAATAAATATTATCCGTCTGTTCAAACTTCGGTAAGTCAGATAAGCATACAACGTCCCCAACGTAACAGAAGCGATCAGATAGCGCAAACCGCTACAAGCCTCAACTACAGACCAATTACCCGTGGGAAGTGAAAAGTAGGTACCTTCACGATAAACAGGGATACCACTTAGTTGCAATGCCCAAACAGTAAAATCAGCTGTAAAATTTATCAACGGTGGAATCAATATATCGCCAAATGGAACAGCAAAAAACAAATATGTCAGTGGGAATGTCATGGTGAACATGACTTTGTATCCCAGAATAACTGCAACAATTAATGGCAGCATAGCTACCAATGCATATTGCGTAACAACCTGCACGCTGGCCAGCTCAGCTACTAACCATAAAAAACCAAGTACGCACAAACCTATCAGTGCTGTAGGACTCGGCTGTTGCTTAACCATACCAATACTATGACGCTTGACCCAGATCATGTACACCACGAAGGGTAAAATAAGAAAACCGTGCGCATAGGTCTCCGATCTATGCCACGTCGCGATCATTGACCACGTTGTTTGGTGGTAAATCAACAAAATTGCGGTTATTGCCAATACCGTTAAAAGGACCGCCATACTGACAGGAGTTTTGCCAAGACTTTCTGAAGAAATCGAGCTATTCATGCTTTTATCACCTTGTTATGTAGACATAAACAATTGATCAAAACGCGTAAAGCTAGCTGACCAGGTGTAGTCAGATAAAATGCGTGATCTAGCTGCGTTCATTTCCACGTCGCTTTCTTCAGAGATCAGGTTTATGATTTTACCGGCGAATGTTATCTCATCTGTGGCCACATATAGTTCTTCACCGTCTATGGCTTGTATTCCCTCCATTGCTTGAGGAGACAAAATAACCCTTTTTCCCATAGCCATTGCTTCAAGTACCTTATTTTGTATACCACGTGCAATCCGCAACGGCGCAATCGCAATAGATGCATATTTCAAATACGGCCTTATGTCTTCAACTTTACCAGTGACTGTTACTCCCGGTATCTTTGTCAACGCCAGTACTCGAGCGGCCGGATTGCTGCCGACAATATAGAATTTAATATCAGCGACCTGCGAACGCACAATTGGAAAGACCTTTTGCACAAACCACTCAACAGCATCTATATTGGCCCAATAATCCATAGCGCCAGTAAAAACAAGAATACGGTTATCCGTTGTATATGGATTTGGAAATTGATGTATCGGTGAAAAATAATCTGTATCCACACCGTTATTGAAGTAATCCACTTTATCAGCAACTTCCGGCATCATCATTTTAAAGAGCGCGGCTTCTTTCAGAGAAACAAATGTTGATTTATCAAACTCCTGCGCAACATCTTTCTCATAATTTTGTAATAACGTCGACTCACGTTGATAAATCCAGCTTAATGGCCATGGCTTTGTCTCGGCATACTGCCTCCATTTATCAGAATCGACATCAACAAAATCTATAACGCGCTGTGCAGAATGTATATGTCTGACGTATTGCGTCATTGCCGCTGAAAACGTGACAATTTTTGTTACAGGTTTTTTCTTGAGCAGATCATCGACCCATTGCTTTAGTTGCTTATCCCAATAAAATGGCAGTGTCAAAGGATTTCCTGTTGCAAATCCAGAAAGGCAACGCAGACGTGCAATCCTAGGATCAAGCTTAATCAGGCAGACATCGTCGCACCACTCCCTGATATTTTTGGCATACTGCCAGTCCTCCTCAGTGTCCACAAATGTGCCCAGATGGACATGAAAGCGCTGACTAAGATATTTGAGCAGATGATACGAACGAATCTTGTCTCCCTTATTGGGTGGATAAGGTATTCTATGCGTCAAATATAGAAGATCTTCCATACAGGCGCTCTCTAACCCAGGTTTTTCACAATGTGCGGGCCGATTAAATTGGCAATAGTCAAAGGTATTTTCTGCCAGGCTTTAATGAAAAACTGATACTTCGGATTCGAAGGATTATGGTCCGGTATTGCCGATGAATGGATCAATCGATACTCATAATGCAATGGCTGCGGCTCGAATCCCCAGTTTGCCTTGAAACTGTAGGAGCCTGAATTTCGCTTGCTGCGTCCAAAATCAAAAACTTTCAAGCCTTTTTCACAACTGTTTCGCATGAGCTCCCAGTACATAAAATCGTTGGCAGCAAATTGTCTGGCTTCTTCAGTGCCTCCACCATAATAAGGCAATACCTCGTTCCGGAAATAGAAACTCATCACGCTGCTGATCGTCTTACCGTCTTTTACAATCGTCAAAAGTTCGCAATCTTCAGCAAATACATCCTTCAGCAAACGAAAATATTTTTTTGCAAAAACTGGGGTGCCCAGGCGATGAACACTATTTGAATAGGCATAAAAAAAACGATCTATGCTTTGATCAATCTCACTGACAAGACCGTATTTGATTCCTTTCCGAACCATTGCACGCTGCTTCCGAGGTATGGCCAGCATGTTTCTTTCGACATCCGGATCAATTTCTTTACGAAAGGTTACATAAAGATCCTTGCGTGGCCAATCAGCGTGTACGCTATGAAAATTACGAAATTCGAGATAATCAACTTTCAACTGTTCAGCAAGTTCTTGTGCCGCCAGTTCAAGTTGTTCACGAACAAGATTGTTTTCTGCAACTACGCCACCATAAACACAAAATGGTAATGCGCTGAGTGAGTGTCCGAAAAGCAAGCTTCTAACTTCCGCGAGTGGCAATATCCCTTGCAGCTCTCCATTTTTTTCCGCATATAAGAACCAGGTTCTGTGTCCAAAAGCTTTCTCAATAACCGTTTTCCACCCAGATCGATGAAAAAATGTGGCCTCGGGATGATTCATTACGAACAGATCCCAACGGACTGAATCTTCCGGACGCATTTCATGAATAGTCACAGACATTGTCACACTCACCTCAGAATTGGAAATTGGTTAGTTATCTTCGCTTGTCAACTAAGTCTGGCTCGGAAGAAAAATCCTATCGACTCTGTTCCACTTAAAATCACTTGTCAGTGCAGCCAATCGTTCTTCCATGCGATGTAAATTAAGATAATGACGAAAACGGGTTTTAAAGCTAAGACCGCCTTGGCGGGGCTGATCAGCGTCAATTTCCCATGGATGAAAATAAAAAATGACCGCTTGTGATTCATATCGATTAATTTGATTAATGAACCATTTTGAAAGAGCATAGGGCCAGAAACGGAAAAAGCCTCCTCCCGCTGCTGGGAAATTCCGCCCCCATAACCGCACAGTAGTTGCCGGAATCTCTAGTACGCCACTACCGCCTCTTGGATAATATGCAAAACGTGGAGAATCTGGCATCCCATAATGATCATGCCGCACAGGATAAATACTGGAACTATAACGGTACCCCGCCTCTGCCAAACTATCCAAAGCCCATAAATTGCTACTGTTGATTGAAAAGCTCGGGGCGCGGTAGCCTATAACCTGATGACCACCGATATCTTCGAGCAGGGCTTTGCTGCGAACGATATCTTCCCTGAATTCTGCTGGACTAAGATCGGTAACCCGCCTGTGTCCCCAACCATGACTGGCAAGTTCGTGGCCATTATCAACCATACGCTTAATCATCAGCGGATATCGCTCTGCAATCCATCCCAAGGTAAAGAAAGTTGCTTTTATTTGCTTCTGATCGAGCAAATCAAGAATCCTGTTCATGCTAAATTCTATTCGACAAGGAATACTGTCCCATGAAGCTTTTGAGATATACGGCTCAAAAGCGGAAACCTGAAAATAATCTTCCACGTCGATTGTCATCGCGTTAGTAACAGTGTTTAAGTTTTTATCCATTAGCACAATAAATAATCATCTTTTATTAAGATCATCCTTTATACCTCCAAAGGACAAATTCTGTTTCAATAAATCAAGCACAAACAGAACAGATCTCTCCATTCTGCTTAAACGGCTTTCCATTTTCTCCAAATCAGCTTTCTCGAATTGGACCCTCATCAAATCCGTTGTTGCGTTTATCGTTTCATCAGCTGCAAGCTTGGATGCATTAAATTCTTGATGAAAATCATTAATGACATCATTGACTTCTTTTTCACCGAATTGATGCAGCTCTTCCAGGCACCCCATCATAAGCATCCGGTCACAAAATAAATTAATTTTTCGCGGGACACCACCCGAATATTGATGAATTAATTTATAAGCTTCATTATCAATACTCGGATCGTCCACCCAGCCTACAGTTTTCAGTCGATGCTCAATATATGCCTTGGTTTCCAGTTCATCCATCGGTCCCAAGTGATAGGTAGCGATCACCCTTTGTCGAAGTTGCTGCATATTCTGATCCAACAGAATTTTCCTGAATTCGGGCTGGCCCAATAAAAATGTTTGCAACAAGGGGGCATCGTTTGTCTGGAAATTAGACAGCATTCTCAGTTCTTCCAGTGTCGATTGAGATAAGTTCTGCGCTTCATCTACTAACAACAAGACGCGCTTATCCTGCTGATAACAACTTCGCAAAAATCGCTCAAGATCCAACAGAAGTGCGGCCTTGGATAGATCGGCATAAGGTAAGCCAAAGGCGGCTGCCACCAACTTTAAAATATCATTTGAATCGACATGTGTGCTTACGATCTGGGCTGCAACAATTTTCTTCGATTCGAGACTGCGAAACAGATTCCTAGCTAATGTTGTTTTCCCGGCACCCACTTCGCCCGTAAGAACAATGAATCCTTCGCCCTGAGCAAGCCCATATTCCAAATAGGCCATGGCCCTTCTATGACCTTTACTGCCATAATAAAATGTGGGATCAGGCCTGAGTTGAAATGGTTTGGCGCTAAAACCATAAAATGATTCGTACATGCATTCAATCCATTAAAAATTCTTGGTTACAGAAACAGTTACAACATTAGCGGATTGACTGATATTTCCGCTACCGATCTGCAGGTCCGAAAGCCGGTCAATACGTCGATATTCCAGTGAGCCACGCAAATCGTCATCAAAATTTCTGTTCAGAATGGTCGAAAAGAGTAAATTATCATTACTACGATTTGAACTAGAAAAATCGAATCTTATATAACTGAACGTTGTAACCAAATTAGTGCGCGGTGAAAATTTATAATTCCAAGCTACATTACCGCCCATCTGCTTGGTATTGTTAAAAAGAAAAAGATTATTCAGACCGATCAAATCAGCATCAATATCTCCAGAACTATAAGGAGTTCTCGAGAGAGTGAACAAATTTAATGATATGTCATTTCTTGAACCATTCAGGGCGACAGTGGCATTAAAACGTTTCTGTAAAAACACGCGGTTTGTCAGAAAATTATTCAAACCCAACAAGTCCTGTAATCCCAATCCGCCCAATGAATTCAGATTAAGCGCACCGAATGCACTAAAAGCACCGGCCTGCTGATTAAATGTCGTAATATCTTCTGCATACAAAACACGCAGATTCAGCAATCTTTTGTTATAACTGATTTCACCAAAATAAGTGTCGCCAAAAAATCTTTCCCCAGCACTAAACTGTACATTTGTACGGCGATTGGGAGACCATATAAAACCAGCTGTCCATGTTGGAGAACTTGTCCTACCGCGTATCGATAAAAAACTGTTTCTTTCGTACCCCCCCGAAGATGTAAGACTGAACCTGTTGGACAGAAGGTAACGCGCATTCACAATAGAGCGTTCAAGTTCAATATCGCGATCAGCTTGATTCAAATGAATCATCTGATTGCTGTAGTTCAAGCCCCAGGCAAGTTTGGTAAATGAACTGCCGCTATTTAGGCCAAATTGAAAACTATCTCTCTGACTGTCGCGAAAACCAAATACCCCGCCTTTTACAATGCTCCGGGTATAACGAATTTCTGACGTAGCAAAATCCTGAAATTGATAACGAAGATATGGACTTACAGAATAGACCTGGATGGTGGCGCGATTACCTGTCGCAAAAATATTACTATCGGTCTGCGCACCCAACAAACCAATATTTCTCTGATTAACCAGAGCACTACCTTCAACAAACAGCAGATCCCTTATAATTTCCGCATTGCCATCAGCATTCAGCATATGTCTGATCGTTGTCAGATTATTATTTCTGGCAAAAATCAAATTATTCATTATGTACCGAGCATTGAGCGTATAGCGTTGCCCATTCCCATTAACGGTAATACCCGGATTAATCTGTGTGATCAGGTCAGTCTTTTTAGCGCCCAGATTCCCGCCAAATCCACCACCTAAACCCAATCCGCCACCGCCCGCGCCTCCTATCAAACCAAATCTGACATTATCCGTAAAAGTTTCGCTGACATTTAATGAAGGACTAATTTTGATTTCCGCAGCAGCATGAGAAATGGAAAACAGCATTAAAAAAAAGATCGATACAGCACAAAAAATATGGCGCGCGTAGAGAGGATTACTTTGCTGCGTAAGACATCTCATGAATAATAATAACCGTAATATTTATTATCCGAGAAAGTTCTGTCCTTGTTATAAATCAGGCTGATATCAGAACTTGCACCAAATTGACTTATTACATGTTTAAGTGTTTGCTGAGCCGTTCGCTCTGCTTCGACAACCAATACAATCTGCCCCATGCGCTCAGCCAGAACGCGCGCTTCACTGGTTAACAAGACAGGGGGGGAGTCAAAAATCACAATTCTATCGTTATAGCGCTGCGCCAGCTCATCCAGCAGCAGCAGCATCGCCTGACTCGCCAGCAGCTCCGTCGCATGGGGGTGCACAGCGCCTACCGAAATCAGGCTCAGCTTTTCAATGCTGGTTTTTATGAGCACGTCAGCAACATCGAGCGAGTCCTCTATTAAAATATCCATCAAGCCTACTTTGTTCTCAAAACCCAAGATGTTTGGCATCGTTGGCCTGCCGACATCTGCATCAATCAATAACACACGATGATCCATCTCAGATGCAATGCTCATGGCCAAATTAACCGCACAGAAACTTTTACCTTCCCCCGCCAATGCACTCGTAATCATTATCAGGTTATTGTTTTTCTTAGAGAATGCCTTGGTCAATAACGGTCTTTTAATAATTCTGAACTGCTCCGCTATCTGCGTTTTACCCTGATCAGGCGTTACAATGCCTAATTGATTAAGTCTTTTCAGGTCAATTACAACATAATTTCTCGACTCACTATTGACACTTTCTGGGATACTGTCAATAAAGCTGCTCTGCTTATTGGGCGTAACATCGCTTTCTTTCGATAAGGTATTCCCTGCATCAACAGCTATACGCTGATTCTTCTGGGTCCTAACGCGATCTGTTCTTTTATTGCCTGCCGCTCTTTCAAGCTTGGAAATTGCTTTTTCAATAATACTCATGTCAATCCTTAAAGATTAGAATTAATCATTGAATTCATATAAACAATTCCATCCTCAAAAAGGCAGCGCATCAACTATCACGTTCAACTTCCTAAAATATAGTAATAAACCCACATACATTACCCCAAGACACAATATAGACGTGCCAAATATAAAAAGTCTTTGCATACGCTGTTTTCTTTGTTGATCGGTCCAAACCATGGGAACAGCCCCGAGAACCGGAAGTCCTGTAACTTCGCGCAGATTACCCTGGCTATAAAATGCCGGTCTGATTTGACTGAATATAAAAGCAACACCTATTCCGGCTCCCAGCGCAGCTAAGAATACAGCCGTAAACAGCAAACCACGATTGGGCCCCACGGGTACTTCCGGAACCTGAGGCGGATCAATAATTCTGAAAGACATTAACCCTGATGCGGAAGTCAACTCTCCAGACATACGCGCAGAAACCCGGCGCTCCAGCAACTGTTCGTAATTCGCCTTATTGACACTGTAGTCACGATTGAGTTGAGTAAATTCTGCTTCAACCCGCGGTATCGCTTCGCTCTGCGATTTTAAACGTTCATAACGAGCGACATACTCTTCAACGCGAGCAGCCATTGAAGCAACAACAGCTTCAGCATCCGCCAGAGCAACATTGAGTTGCTGCAACATGGGACTGTAATTTTTTCCTGGATCTCTGGTATTTGAGGAAAAGTTACGTTTGGCTTCCGCTTTTTTTTGTTCCTCAAGTTGGGTAATCAATCGTTTCGTAGCGATAACGTCAGGATGCATTTCAGTGTAATTCATACGTAAAGCATCCAGACTTTCGTTCAAATTGCGTATTCTCGCATCAATCTCCGGATTAGCGATTGACTCTTCTTCGACAGAGAAAGGCGATAACACAAAGACAGGCTCATCGCCACTAATCTGTTTTTTAATCGCGTCGCGACCCTTTTCTGCCTCTTTCAGTGCCAATTGGGCTTTTCGCACATGCTCTTCCGCCTCAAGCAACTGTGCGTAGTAATCACCACTTTGCCCTGGCAGCAACCCCAAATTCTTTCTCTTGAATTCTGTCAAAGCATTTTCAGCTGCAATCAATTTTTGTTCATAAGCAGCTACCTGTTGATCAATGAATCGCAGCGCAGACGATGAATCACCTCTTTTACTGTCGAGGCCTTCTTCAACAAAAATAGTTAATAGTGACTGAACAACATCCCTTGCCAGAACCGGATCATCATTATTGTAAGAAATTGTAAAAATGTTATCTCCAACAGTGGCGCCCAATTTGATATGCTTCATCAATTCCGTGATCAGCAAATCCCGTTCTCTTTCATCGGCGACCTGTATATCCAGATCCACCATGCGGACAACTCTTTCCACATTGGGGCGACTAATCAGCGTGCGTCCCATGATCGAAACCTGTTGCTGCACATCAGGTGAAACGGTCATTCCTGCCATAAGCGGCCGTATGATATTCTGGGTGTCAACGTAAATTCTGGCCGAAGCTTCATAATTATCCGGCAACTTAAGCACGAACAACCACCCTGCAATTGCGACCAGCCATGCCACAATAACGGCTGCCAGTCGATATTTCCATGTTCCTTTGAGGTACACGTACAACTGAGCAATCAACTCATCCATAGCATTCTCGCTAACAAATTCAAATGTGAATCTCGTATCATGGAAATATTTTTTTTAGAAAACGATGATCTATTTAGCAAAAAGATCATTGCTGCTTTTTTGATTACAAAACATATCCGGTATCAAATAAAACAGCACTGTCTTAAATATAAACAAACAAAAATCAGAAGAAACTTTCCGGTATCACTAATATGTCGCCTTGCTTCATCGGTACATTAGCCGAAATGTCGCCATCTCTGATCAAATCATTCAGACGAACGCGAAATTGCCTCTGCTCACCACCAATGGTGCGAATAATACTGGCGCGATTACCCGATGCAAAATCAGTTATACCGCCAACAGCAATCAACACATCCATCAACGTCATATTTTCCCGGTACGGCAGCGCCTGGGGGCGAGCAGCTTCTCCAACTACTCGAATTTGTTCACTATAGGGGCCGACGAACTCGGTAACGACAACGGTAACTACAGGCTCTTGAATATACTTGGATAGTGTCTCTTCAATATCACGCGCAAGCTGTGTGGCTGTTTTTCCACTGGCGGGTAGGTCTTCTACCAAAGGCGTTGTTATCTTTCCATCAGGTCTGACCGGAACAGACATAGAAATTTCGGGATTACGCCAAACGATAATATTGATATTATCTCCCGGCCCAATTAAATAATCCCACGAGGCAACTTTCTTTTCATCATCCGTCAACAATGGATAACTGGTACATCCACTGAATAAAAGGAAGGCGATGCTTATAAAAGTATACTGTTTCATAAGCGTTATATTCATCAAAAATGTTTTCACAAAAACTCCCTTTTCAACATTTCAGTCAGGCAAAATCAAATCAGCTCTTTTATATCGACATATTATCAGATATTAATACAGGAACTTATTTTGATAGACTTGAAAAAGCCGACAAAAACCATTTATTTACATAGCGCGTTAGATGTTTGCAACACATATCGGCTACGAATCTTAATCATATAACAATAATTTTTTTGATCTTTTGCATCACGCTATAAAACTGTCTCAGCACACTGGTCGGTTAAAATATTTTTTACAATTTCTGTTCAAAAGGATTGCCAACCCCGTGACAAGCATACCCGTGTTACAAGTCTAATATTTTACACTACTGCAAAACAGCAGGAAGTTACCGCAAACACAGACTTGAATCAAAGTTCAGCACTTATATTCATAAAATCAATCCTCTAAATAAAATCATACCGCCCTATTCCTGCCTATGAATGCAGATATCGGCATTCATGACTTGATAAAACGCAATATCCTGCGCCGAGGGATGTGCACCGAAAGCCTGGACATGCCGACTTAATGTCGATGCCAGATCAGGCCAGCGCGCTTCAAACTGTGTTTTCGGTGAACCGGATTCTTCGGCAAGATATTGCGTCATCAAGGCAAGCAATTCATCCACATTATTTTCATAACAGTAATCTATCGTCGCCAGCGCCACCATCTGTGCTTCATGATGCGCTTCGGCTGCAAAATCGCCTCGGCTGGCCATGTAGCGCAGTTTATTGACGAAGGCTTTAACCGTGCGCGGCGTCGGGCTTTTCAGTGCGATCATTGGATGCCAGATGCGCAGTGCGTCAACAAAGCTCTGGCTGTCTTGCGTCGATTCCGGACCAATCAGCATGACCTTGAGCCGGTGCAACAGCGGTTTGAGCCAGACGAGCAGCGGATAACCCGCCAGCCAGTTACCCAGCCGGTTCAAGCGCTGTGCGACCCAGAATAAAAGCAAACCAAAACCGGCAAACGCAGCGATGGCCGCCAGCCCGATCCATAACGGCCTGCTGTCAAAATAATCAACACCTGCTTTAAACACAGCGCCTTGTTCTCCGGACACATCCAGTTGCGCTCGCACCTCGGCTGCAACCGTTTTCTCGAGCGCGACTTCAGTCGCCCCCACATCGGAAGCTATCGGGGCTGGCGGCGCGCCAGTCGACACCGATTCGGCCTTATGCCAATCAGGATTGCCATAATAGACTCCAGCACCGACAGCGCCCAGCAATAGCAGGATGCGCATGACTTTCGCGGCATAGCCTAGAAATTTGTCAACGTATTGTTCCCGCAGATCTTCCCGCTCCAGATCATTTTCGGTTTTCTCGGTTTTACCATCAAACGACAGCAGCGCCAGAATCTGCGCAGTCTCCGGTTTCGGCACCGGCACTTCGATATGAATCAGCTTCTGCAAGTAATGACGCGCAAACCAGCTTTGCCCAGGACTGGATTCCTGGCGCTGGGCTTTGGCATGGTCACCAAGTCTGTCCGCCTCGTGCACGGCCTGGGCAAGATCTTTGTAACTCAACGTCACATTCGCCAGCACATAGCGCGGCGCCATGCCCAGCACGATAAACAACTCTCCCGAGCTGGATAAAAAGTTGGTCATTTCGAGCACCTGACGCGTATGCTCCCTGTCACAGCGGTCCAGATCATCGATAAACAGCACCAGCCGCCGCCTGCCGAGCAGACCGGTAATGCGCCTAAAATGTTTTTCAAACAATTGCCGGGCACCCACCTTCTCACCCGGCTGCGCAACCATGCCGCTTTGTTTCAAAATTCCCTGCATCATCTGCACCGGCGCAAAACCCAGCAGCGTCATGCCCTTGAACACAAAAAAAGCCAATGCGGCGAACAAGGCGGTAACCAGACTTACCACTTCTCTGGTAAAAGGCACCGGCGATTCTGGACTCAGATTTTCCAGCGCGGCAATAATCGCCTGTTCATCCAGGTGCGTCAGCGTAGCGCCGAGCTTCTGTTCGGCAATTTTCAAAAAGACCCGCGGAGAGACATAGCAGGATTGATCATTGTTGGCACTGGAACGCTCATCCCGGCAATTCAGTTCATTGCGCTTGATCCGCTGCTGCGAATGCAGCGTGTGCAATATTGCGCATTCCTGTGCGGAAAAAAAATCCGCTTTTTGTTGTGCATGCGCCTGCACAATATTTTGCGCAACGGCTTTGTCCACAGAGTTGTTTTCCGGTTTCCGTCTGGGCGTAACCCATGCCCCGGACAGCAGTTCGCCGGTCAATGCCGCATCGGACGGTCCAGCATGCTTCTGATCAGCCGCCCAGTTGCCGCATAACTGATTGAATCCTCTCTCGCTGAATACCACAGGCTGCTCGATGCTGATCACAAAACGCAGATAACGCAGTGTGTCTTTCCACTTATCCGGCGTCATCATCAACCAGGTCAGCATGAATGCCGTGCTGAGCAGCGTCAGCAGCGTCGCCAGCTTCCATAACCAGTGCCGCCGCCACAGCATGCGCATCCGGAACCAGAGCCCGGCGGGTTGCCACCACGGCCGGATCGCCTGCTGATGAATATTCGTCAGTATCGACGCCAGCACATTCTGTTCCTCGCGGTGATGCCACGCATTGAACCACACCGGCCGGAGCCCTTTGCGCTTCAGATTGGCGAACAGGTAATTCATCACCGAACTTTTACCACTGCCCCACTCACCGGTAATCGCAATCGTCAATGGCGGCTGGGTATTTTCATTGGTCAGGAAACGTGTCAGTCCCAGCGCAACCTGCCGCGCACCCACCAGATCGGCACGTCCCGGCCCGGCGGGTTGATCCGACACACCGAGATTGGCAATACTCGCGGGTTGCTGTTGCGCCTGCCGGTTTTGCCGCGCGCGCAATCCGAACGCCGCGGCATACCCCAATGCAATCATCAACAACGCAGGATAAAACCACGGCGCAGGATAACGGTTATATGCAACATCCCGCCAGCTTTTCCCGCCATCGGCGGTCGACAGGATCGTACCGCCACCTCCCACTGCCCAGCCGCGCTGCGCATCGACATACGTCACGCTGTCAAGCCAGGCCCTCGCATCAATCGCCTGCGGCTGCCAGCTTTTCCCGCCATCAGCGGTCGACAGGATCGTACCGCCTCTTCCCACCGCCCAACCACGCTGCGCATCGATAAACGTCACGCTGTGAAGCCGGGCATCCGTGCCGCTCGCCTGTAGCTGCCAGCTTTTCCCGCCATCAGCGGTCGACAAAATCGTGCCGCCCCATCCCACCGCCCAGCCGCGCTGCGCATCGAAAAACGTCACGCTGTAAAGCCAGGCATCCGTTCCGCTCGCCTGTGGCTGCCAGCTTTTCCCGCCATCAGCCGTCGACAGGATCGTACCGTTCCCTCCCACCGCCCAGCCGCGCTGCGCATCGATAAACGTCACGCTGTAAAGCCAGGCAGTCGTGCCGCTCGCCTGCGGCTGCCAGCTTTTCCCGCCATCAGCGGTCGACAATATCGTACCGCCACTTCCCACCACCCAGCCGCGCTGCGCATCAATAAACGTCACGCTGTTAAGCAAGGCAGTCGTGTCACTCGCCTCCCGTTGCCAGCTTTTCCCGCCATCAGCGGTCGACAGGATCATACCGTCCCCTCCCACCGCCCAGCCGCGCTGCGCGTCTATAAAAAAGATGCTTTGTAAATCCTCACGGAATCGCTTTTCACTATTGGACAACCTGCCTTCCGCGCGCGAAATGCCCTGCGCATTGCTTTCCAATTGCTGATCGGCTTCCGGCACTATCATCCGCTGCCGCTGCGGTTTCTTTTCCACAGATTCCAGGGATTCCGGCTGATACGCACGCTGTTGCTGCCAAGTAACACCACCATCGGAACTATGGATAATCAGACCGCCATCGCCAACGGCCCAAACCCGCTCGCCCAGGACGAATACATCTCTCAAATCCGATCGAATCACCGGCAGGCGTTTGAATGCATTGCGTTCATAAGGATACAACCAGAAATCGGCGCTGAACCAGGCAGCAGGACTGTGCCAGGGCGCTGTCACCCGGAACGCATCCGGGTGCGGTTTTTGCTGCGCGGCCATCCAGGTCGCGGCAATCGCGAGCAGCGTGGCTGAAACAAACAGCAGCCAGAACCCTCTCCTGCTGATCCATGACAGCAAGCCGGATGACGGATTATTGTTTCTGTTGCTTTGCGTGGCTTTTTCCATGCGGATTCTGCTGTGATTGAGCGGTTAATTCGGCTTTCCATTATGCGCGATGGCATACTGGATTACTGTGACTTAAATCACGTCATCATGCGGCACGACACACACACCGGAACAATCCAGACCGCGTACAACCGGTTATGACAAAATATAAGCATAATTGAAATCGCCCGCTTTTAACAGGCTGTTAAACCACGTGCGGCCGGCAACCCGCTGCATCGCCATTCCTGTTGATGATACACTTGCATGGCGTGTTCAATTTCCAGCTTCATCGTGTGCACAGTTTATTCAGACTCATCATTCCATTGCTTT
>JADZAR010000066.1 GCA_020852475.1 Nitrosomonas sp. | reverse complement strand
TGGCTATTGGCAGAACATTCCAGGAGTCATTGCAGAAAGCGTTACGCGGACTGGAAACGGGCGTGGATGGACTGGATGAGAAAACCGACAATCTGGAAAAAATCCAGTCCGAACTGGCTAATCCCGGGGCGGAAAGAATCTGGTATGTTGCCGATGCATTTCGCTGCGGTATGACGCTGGAAGAGATTTGTCAGTTGACACGCATTGATCCCTGGTTTTTATCGCAGATAGAGGATCTGGTCAATCAGGAACGCGCTTTGTCTAGGAAAAGACTGGAAACACTGGATGAGCAAACATTGCGCAGATACAAGCGCAATGGATTCTCTGACCGCAGGTTGGCCAGGTTATTGAATACCGATCAGACAGCAGTACGCATTTACCGGCATCGATTTAATCTGCGTCCGGTTTATAAACGGGTGGATACTTGTGCGGCGGAGTTTGCTACCAGTACCGCTTATATGTATTCGACTTACGAAGAGGAGTGTGAGGCTCAGCCGACTGACAGAAGGAAAATCATGGTGCTGGGCGGTGGTCCCAACCGGATCGGACAGGGTATCGAGTTTGATTATTGCTGCGTGCATGCTGCACTTGCATTGCGTGAGGATGGTTATGAAACCATTATGGTGAACTGTAATCCGGAAACAGTTTCGACTGACTATGATACATCAGATCGATTGTATTTCGAACCGTTGACACTGGAAGATGTGTTGGAGATCGTCGCAGTTGAAAAACCGGAAGGTGTTATTGTGCAGTATGGTGGTCAGACGCCGTTGAAGCTGGCCCGTGATCTTGAAGCGAACGGTGTGCCGATTATAGGCACCAGCCCTGACATGATTGATTGCGCCGAAGACCGAGAACGTTTCCAGAAAATGTTGCATGAATTGGGATTGAAGCAGCCGCCCAACCGGACGGCACGCAACCCTGAAGTTGCGCTGGCAGCGGCTGAAGAAATCGGTTATCCGCTGGTGGTTCGACCAAGTTACGTGTTGGGTGGTCGTGCGATGGAAATCGTGCATGAGCAAAGTGATCTTGAACGTTATATGCGAGAGGCGGTTAAAGTCTCCAATGATTCCCCGGTTTTGCTTGATCGATTTCTGACGAATGCCGTAGAAATCGATATCGATGCAATTCATGATGGCGAAACGGTATTGATTGGTGGCATTATGGAACACATCGAGCAGGCGGGTGTTCATTCCGGCGATTCGGCTTGTTCTCTACCGCCTTTCAATCTGCAGCCGCAAGTGCAGGAAGAGCTGCGCCGGCAAACAGCGATAATGGCGCGTGCGTTGCAGGTGAAGGGATTGATGAACGTTCAGTTTGCCATACAGGATGGCATTGTCTATGTGCTTGAGGTCAATCCGCGCGCGTCACGGACTGTGCCGTTTGTGTCAAAAGCGACGGGATTGCAGCTGGCCAAGATTTCTGTGCGTTGCATGACAGGCAGGACGTTACGTCAGCAGGGCGTTACACGCGAAGTGACACCGTCATTTTACTCAGTGAAGGAAGCCGTTTTTCCTTTTATCAAACTGCCGGGAGTGGATACCATATTAGGACCGGAGATGAAGTCTACCGGCGAGGTGATGGGAATCGGTCGCACATTTGCCGAAGCATTTGTTAAATCGCAGATGGCATCGGATATACGCTTGCCAAGGTCGGGCAAGGCTTTTATCAGCGTGCGTCAATCCGATAAGTTTCATGCTATCGAGATCGCGCATGATCTTGTGAAACTCGGTTTCACGCTTTATGCTACGCGCGGCACGGCAGCAGCCCTTGCGGAAGCCGGATTGGATGTCGTTCCGGTGAATAAAGTGGCGGAAGGTCGGCCGCACATTGTCGATATGATCAAGAATGGTGAAATCAGTTTGATCATCAACACGGTGAAAAATAAACGTAGCGCGATACGTGACTCGTATTCAATCCGTTATGCGGCACTCCAGGGGCGCGTGACTTACTATACGACTCTGTCCGGAGCGCGGGCTGCATGCGTAGGCATGGCAAATATGCAGGAGCTAAGAGCGTATAATCTGCAAAAAATGCATTCATAAATACGACGGGCTACAGAGTGCATTTCGACAAATGCATTTATAGGGTGTAACAAAAAATAAATCACGAGGAAGGGTAAACAGTAATAATGAGTACAACGCCTTTAACTATTGCAGGCGCTGAAGCGTTGCGTAAAGAGTTGCATGAAATGAAGACTATTCATCGTCCAGCAGTTATTGCGGCAATAGCCGAAGCACGTTCGCACGGTGATCTTTCCGAAAACGCTGAATATGATGCAGCGAAAGAAAAACAGGGATTTATTGAAGGGCGGATTGCCGAGCTTGAGGGCAAGTTATCGAATGCTCAGATCATTAATCCGGTGCTCATTAATGCTGATGGTGCCTGCGTTTTTGGTGCGACAGTTGAGCTTGAGGATATGCAAAGCGGCGAGACAGTCACGTATCAGATTGTTGGCGAAGATGAAGCCAGCATCAAACATGGAAAAATTTCAATAAATTCACCTATCGCGCGTGCGCTTATCGGAAAATTTGCCGGAGACGTTGCCGAAGTTCAAGCACCTGGCGGAATTCGTGAATACGAAATTCTTGGTGTAAAGTATATTTAGCTTTTCTTCTTTAATGAATGAGCAATCATGTCTGATAACTGCGCTTAGTACGGCGTGGTTCGCGTTTTTTCTGTCGGGTTGATTTTTGCTTCTCAACTTCTTCAGGTTTCGGACGGTAGATGATCAAGATTTTTCCAATTTGTTGTATGGACTCGGCATTGAGTCTTTGACAAATTTCTTCATAAATTGCTTTCCGGATAAGGCGATCATCCAGCTGAACTTTGACTTTGATCAGCTCGTGGGATAGCAGTCCGCGCTCAAGTTCTTCAATAACGTTATTGGTAAGACCTGCTTTTCCAATGAGGACTACGGGACTAAGCGCATGCCCTTGCGCGGAAAGCAGGCGGCGTTGTGTAACGTTGAGTGTCGACATAAAATTTTCTTATCAAAAATATCATTCTACTTTATGACGCGTACTAAAACCAGCAACCAATGGATGAAAGAACATGTCAGTGATTTCTTTGTCAAACAGGCTAAGAAAGAAGGTTATCGTTCGCGAGCTGCCTATAAGTTGCTTGAAATTGATGC
>JADZAR010000065.1 GCA_020852475.1 Nitrosomonas sp. | reverse complement strand
TGCGGATAAAACGGATGCTGAAACGTAGAGCACAGCAACACTGCCGGGTTGCCGCCAAAAATTTCCTCGGTGCCATTGCCATGGTGCACATCAAAATCCAGTATGGCGGCTCGCTTTAATTCATACGAGCTCAGTGCGTGGGCAACGCCGACAGCGACATTATTAAAAATGCAGAATCCCATTGCGCGGGCCGATTCTGCGTGATGACCCGGTGGGCGTACCGCGCAGAAAGCATTGCTTGCCTGTTGTGTCATCAGTAGATCGACCGCCTTAACAACAGCGCCTGCGGCACGCAGCGCCGCATTCAGAGTGTGTGGATTCATCGCGGTATCCGGATCAAGAAACCGCAAACCCGAGTCCGGGGATGATTCACGGACGGATACAATATATTCCGCTGCGTGAGCACGGCGTAATTGCATATCGCTGGCCAGAGGTGCGTTGTGGCATTGCAGCTTTGTGTAAAGACCTGTTGCTTCCAGCTCTTTCTGGATTGCAATTAATCGCTGGGGGCATTCAGGGTGGTACGATCCCATGTCATGCAAAAGGCATTCGGAGTGAGTGATATAGGCTGTAGCTGTCGATTTTGCAGTCATGATCTAATTTCCAATTGCATCGCGAGACATCTTTTCAGGTCAACCTTACGGTTTATGTTTCATCTATTGCAGAACATTTTATCGATAATCCGTAAATTAATTTGTGCCTTGATCGTGTTTCAGATAAAATCTGCGCTCTGCATGTCCATTAACAAATAGATATCGCATAGGCGCGTAGCTCAGTTGGTTAGAGCACCACCTTGACATGGTGGGGGTCGTTGGTTCGAATCCAGTCGCGCCTACCATATTTTCGTTACAATACCGCGTTTCTTACAAAAAATGTCACGTTACATATCAATTCATGTTACGCCGGTATTTCACCACGTCTTGCGCGTTCGTTGTTTAAGACTGCGAATTTATAGAGACTTTCTTTAGCAGGCTGTTGAAGAAATTAATCGCGGTAGTTCAATTGCTTATTATTGAAGCACCTGCCAGAGCAGCATCATCATGAGCAGAAGTACGATCATTATCAATAGTCGGTTTTGTCGTTTTTCTTCCTTGATCAGGGACTGCATTTTTTCTTCCAATCCAAGATTACGGTTTTCCGCCATCATGTGATGGAGCAATCGAGGAAACTGAGGAAAAATAATTGCCCAGCTGGGCGCTTCTTTTTGCATGCGACTGACCAGTCCGCGCCAGCCGATCTGCTCGGACATCCAGTTTTCAAGAAAAGGTTTGGCGGTTTTCCATAAATCAAGATCGGGATCCAGATCGCGGCCGAGTCCTTCGATATTGAGTAATGTTTTTTGCAATAAAACCAGCTGCGGCTGTATTTCCACATTAAACTGGCGTGATGTCTGAAACAGTTGAAACAAAATGCGCCCAAACGATATTTCTCTCAGCGGCTTATCGAATATGGGTTCGCAAACTGCGCGTATTGCTGTTTCAAATTCGTCGACACGAGTCTCTTTTGGCGCCCAGCCGGCCTCGACATGCGCCTGTGCAACGCGGGCGTAATCGCGCCGGAAGAATGCCAGAAAATTCTGCGCGAGATAATTCTTGTCTTCGTCGCTGAGTGTGCCCATGATGCCGAAATCCACTGCGATATATCGACCGTCCTGACCAACAAAAATATTGCCTGGATGCATATCCGCATGAAAATAACCATCACGAAACACCTGCGTGAAGAAAATTTCGACACCCACGCGCGCCAGCTGTGGAATGTCAATGCCTTGCGCGATGAGCTCGTCAACATGACTGATGGGTATGCCTGCAACTCGTTCCATCACCATGACATTGGTATGGCAATAATCCCAGTAAACTTCGGGAACCAGCAGCAGGGGTGAGTTCAAGAAATTGCGCCGCAGCTGACTGCAGTTAGCGGCTTCACGCATTAAATCGAGTTCATCATCCAGGTGCCGGGCAAATTCTGAGACCACTTGTCTGAGCTTCAGGCGTTTGCCATCCGGCCATAGAGATTCGGCGAGCCATGCGCCGGTATCCATTAATGCCACATCATGCGTAATAATCGGTGCAATGCCTGGTCGCAGAACCTTGACGGCAACTTCGGTGCCGTCGTGCAAAACGGCAAAATGCACCTGAGCAACAGAAGCACTGGCTATCGGGGTTCTGTCGAATTTGAGAAAAACCTGATCGATTTTTTCTCCATAAGATTTCTCCAGAATTGAAAGCACCGTTTCTGAAGGAAAAGGAGGAACTTGATCCTGAAGTTTTGCCAGTTCGTCAGCAATATCCTGAGGCAAGAGATCGCGTCGGGTTGAGAGCATTTGCCCGAATTTAACGAAAATCGGACCAAGCGCCTCCAGCGCGAGGCGAAGACGTTCAGCGCGTGGTCTATCAAGCTTGCGCCAGAAGGTCAGCCACTTGATCGGTTTTTCGAGAAAACGTAATGGGCCATGGTTAATAACAAATTCATCCAGACCAAAACGGAATGCAACGGATTGTATTTTAATAAGGCGAAATAGACGCATTAAAACTTGGAATTATGATTATGAGTAAGAATAATGATTTGCGTAGCAGTATATATAAGAGAGCGTAGGCGTTGTTTACTGTGGTTTAGACAGAAATCGAGAATAATGAATAAACACAATGAGTCATCAACTGCATTTTTGACTTAAACGATTGATGCGTATTTCGAGCATTTCAAGATCATCTCTAATTCCTTCAGTCTGTTGGGTAAAATCTCTAAGATCGTTTGGTTTGACAACCATCGGTTGTTCTTCGGACCAGTATTCACCAAACGTATCCGATATATTCTTGAACAGGCTGATATGCCATTGAAACAGGCTTTCTCCAGTTTCTGCAATGCGGTGCGCAGGGATATCACCGATAAATTTCCCCAATTCCGGCTCAATGTTGAGTTTGAGGTTTTTGCTTATGGTAATCAGGTCTTCCGCAAACAGGGCATTTCCGGCAATATGGATAGCATCATAAGCGGACTCATCATGCGCGATAAGTCCGGGCAGCGTACCCGGCAAAAAAGACAAAGTAGCATCTGCTTCCTGATCGTCATTACTGTGACCAAACTCACCATTGGCCAGTACAACCAATTTCAGATCAACCAGCGGTGGAATGCGAATACGCACGGACTTTCCTTCATAAGATAGCAGCCATTTGCTCGCCCAGCTTTCATGGCGCAAAGCATAATTGATCGGCAGTATGGCGTATGCAGAGAACATGTTGAATTCCGGAAATAATTTGTATCAGTTAACGAAGTCGAAAGACAAGAACCGATTTCACTTGCGCGTTATCTGCTATCGAGTGAAAAAGCATATCGTATTACAATTCGTTACTACCGATCATAACCTGCTGTTGAATCTTTCAAAGCATTTCGGAATGCTATTGTAGCCTTATTTTGAATAATGAGCTGTTGAAATTCGCCAAAGCAACGAAACAAACGATTGTCCGCTGATCACATCAGCGAATTGACGTTTCCGGCATTATGGCTTAATTTCTGAATAAAGGTTCATATCGCAATGGTTTTGGATACCATGCATCACCCAATCCGAGACCGTGACTAAATGATAATTACCAGGAGACGACCAATGCTTGGAATGTTCGATATTATTATTGCAATGATTTTCATCTATGCGTTTTTCGCCAGTCTGGTAAGTGGGGTGAATGAACTGATTGTTCAGATACTGGCTATGCGTGGACGGGTGTTATTCGAAGGCATAGCCATGATGCTTGGCGAGCTTCCCAGGGATACCGGTTCATGGATT
>JADZAR010000064.1 GCA_020852475.1 Nitrosomonas sp. | reverse complement strand
TTGGCCACACCGCGCGTGATATGCAGATAGACAGACTGATCCTCTCCCTCGTTATTACCGATGATCTGCGCCAATAACTGCCGCCATTCATCATTCGTGTGCGGATTTTTGAGCCGGATGCCATCCAGACTGTGTTGCAGCCGATTCAGATGTTCTGTCAGCCTGAAGGGCTTACGCGAATAAACAGGGATCACCTCATATACGCCGTCGCCGAAAATGAACCCTCTATCCAATACCGAAACACAAGCTTTGTCGATTGGCATGAACTGACCATTCAGATATATCATGTGACGCCTTTTGGTTTATTTGCGGAATAACAAGAAAAAACAGCGAGAATGGCCGGATTAATTGAACAGCAGCTTCAGACTGTCCCAAGCGCGCTCAACGAAATTGCCTTCACCGACCTCTTCCAGTGCAACCAATGGATAAATTTCCACAAGCTGATCATTCAGCGTGAATTTCACCGATCCGACTTCCTGACCAGCGCTGACCGGCGCAATCAAAGGTTGTTTATATTCCATGGTTGCTTTCAGATTATCCGCCTGTCCTTTCGGAATCGAGAAATAGACATCCGCATCAAAACCCGCCTTGAATTCATCCTGGGAGCCTTTCCATAATTCAATGGAAGTCAGCACTTCACCTTTTTTGTAGAGATGCACGGTGTCGTAAAACTGAAATCCATAATTCAGCAGCCGCTGACTTTCCTTGCTGCGCTCACCGGCCGATTTGGTTCCCATGATTACCGATATCAATCGCCTTTTATCACGCTTAGCCGAGGTAATTAAGCAGTAACCCGCTGTTTTGGTCCATCCCGTTTTCATGCCATCCACATGCGGATCTAACCACAGCAGGCGATTGCGATTGGGCTGAGTGATATTGTTATAAGTGTATTCCTTGAGCGAATAGAGCGGATAGAACTCAGGAAAATCGCGAATGATAGCGACGGCAAGAAGCGTCAGATCATGTACCGAGGTGTAGTGATCAGGATGGGGTAGCCCTGTCGTGTTCATAAAATGCGTATCTTTCATACCCAAACGTTGCGCTTCCTGATTCATCAGCTGGACAAAAGCTTCTTCCGAACCTGCAACAATCTCCGCCAGTGCAATACACGCATCGTTACCGGACTGCACAATCATGCCGCGAATCAGCTCATCGACAGTCACGTCCTTGTTCGGTTCAATAAACATACGGGAGCCGATCATGCGCCAGGCCCGATTGGAAACCGGCACAACCTGATCCAGTCGCACACGATTTTGTTTGAGCGCCGAAAAGACAATATAAGCCGTCATCAGCTTGGTCAGTGACGCCGGTTCTACCCGCTCATGCGCATTTTTACTGGCCAGCACCTGTCCGGACTGATAATCCGACAACATGTACGCCTTGGCTGCAATCGATATGTCAGGCTGTTGCTGAGCTGAGACCTGCGCGGATAAAAAAGCAATCAGACAGATCACTATCGGGAGTAAGCGTTTCATGAAATTATACTAAAAATGATTATTATAGCTTGCCGATCAAATTTCTTAAACCAGCGTTTCAAGTATCACCGGCATTAAACTGAACAGCATGCAAGAAACGGACTGCGGGGGTGCTCTGTGCTTATCGTGCTTCAACTTTTGGCGCCGTCACCTTCTCATCAACAAAAAAACGGATGAGGATTGATAGGAAAAAATTTTTGAAGTGCATATGCTCAGCATCCTAACCGGATTTGTGCGGGCGATCAATAATGCCGGCATGAAACGCCAGTTTTCCCGCATTCCGTTCAATAAAATAGCGCTTTAACGGATCATGAATCACCCGAAAAGCCATTTCGTTCCAAGGCACATCCGCTTCGGACACCAATCGGACTTCGCTGCTTTCAATACCCGGCTTAAAATCCAGATCCAGCAATTTCGCGCGAAACAGCACATAAACCTGACTGATATGCGGCAAACTGTAAATAGCATAAAGATCGCCGATTTCGACCCGGGCATTCGCTTCCTCCAATGTCTCTCGTGCAGCCGCCTGTGCCAGTGTTTCATTGTTTTCCATAAAACCCGCTGGCAAAGTCCACCAGCCGATTTTGGGCTCAATCGCACGGCGGCATAACAATATTCTATCTTCCCATTCGGGTATGCATCCCACAACCAGTTTGGGATTCTGATAATGTATCTCGTGACATACCGTGCAGACATACCGCGGCAGGCTATCGCCTTCCGGAATACGAAGCTCTACATGCGCACTGCAACTGCTGCAAAATTTCATGAATGCTCTCTACAAGAAGAATAGATCATTTCGCGACTCTCGATACGGCATGATCAGACTTCGACCACAAACCTTCTTTCCACCAGCAAACGGCCGGACTGATCCCGCAACATCACACGCCAGTCGCCGGCATCACGTTTATGCAACATTTTTTTTGCATGCGTGCGCCATTTTCTGGCGCCAATATGCAGCTTTGTTTCAGTCACCAGCCGATCTTCAAAGTACCAGTCAACAACCAACTGCTGGCCACCAAAACCGGACAATTCGATAAAGAAATAGATACTGCTGCTAGCGTTGTTACTCCCGAGCAGAACACGATAAGCCTCGCCAACCGGTTCCCGTTGGCGGATCTGATGCGTCAACTGAGCGCGAATCACACCGGAATGGTCCTGATTCGCGACAGATTCCACCGCTTCCGTTGGGGCTGGAATATCTACCACATCACGCTCACTTTGCAACGGCGCGGACGCTGATTTACTGTCGGTTTCCGCAACCGACGGTTTAATGACCGGTTTCGGTGGAATCAGCATTTTCCCGCCGCTCAACCTTAATGGCTTCATCCTGGGCACAGGTATAATCTCTGCTGCCTCGGCGCTCTGTTGCCGCCCACTACCCGCCGACGCATGACTAACTAGCGGTTTCATTGTTTCCTGTGGATCTGGTAACGATTCCGGCTGTTCTTCCGGCAGAGACAATGCAGATCGATCATCGTCGAGTGTGTTGAGTCTCGCCGGGTGATCAGCAGCGTCACCAGTTCCGGAGTGGCTAACACCGGCATTATCCGTACCAGAGGTTTTGTCATTACCGACGAACAGATAACCCGCCACACCCGCGAGCACAGCAAATACCGTGATTGCAATCGCTATTTTATGCCAATCAAATGGCGGTTTCTCCAGCACACTCCTATGTTGATGCAATAGTCTTTCTTCAAGCACATCCTGATCGCCCTGATCATTATCACCGGACATGTTAGGCTGTTGAATGTGTATGCGAATTTTCAGTTTGTTGTCGGACATATCAGCGTTATCAGATCAGTTGGCGATCAGCACAGCATACACAAGCCTTTAACAGGCTGTTAAGCAGTAAAGTGAAGTACAATACAGTACGAACAGATGACACAGCGCCCATTCTAATAATTCGGCGAAGCAAAGTAAAACAGACCTGCCTTTTGATGAACATCCGCTGGTTTGTATTTTACAATAGCGACGATCATGACAAGTTACACATTACGCATGAAAATTCAGTTTCCATCACCCCTCGACCCGCTTCCCGGAGCATGAGGATTATTGATGTTTCTTGCAGTGTGATCGTGATAACAGTCCGGCAATCCCCAAAAATAAAATCAAACGTGAATCGATGAGCGCAGAATCAAAGTCCGTTCAACAGCAACTAAAGACGCTGCGACAACAGATTGAATTATACAATTACCAGTATTACGTCCTGAATGATCCATCGATACCGGATACCGAGTTTGATCGCTTATTTCGCGCGCTGCAACAGATGGAACAACACTATCCGCATCTGATTACGCCCGAGTCTCCGACGCAGCGCATTGGCGCCGCGCCCGTCAAAGCTTTCGCGCAGGTTCAACACAACACACCGATGCTGTCATTAAACAATGCATTTGACGAAGACGAAGTCAAAGCATTCGACCGCCGGGTCAGCGAAGGACTTGCAGGAGGACTGACCGCAAACCTGATTGAATATGCGGTAGAACCGAAATTTGACGGTCTCGCCGTTACACTCCACTACGAGAATGGCCTCTTCAAAACCGGCGCCACGCGCGGCGATGGCTACACCGGAGAAGATATCACGCACAATCTGCGCACGATTAAAGCTATTCCGCTGACGTTGCCAATGGAAAAAACGCCCGGTTTTCTGGAAGTGCGTGGCGAAGTGCTGATGTTGAAAGCAGATTTCATTCAGCTCAACAAGGAACAACTGCAAAAGGGTGAAAAGCCGTTTGCCAATCCGCGGAATGCCGCCGCCGGCTCATTGCGGCAGCTCGACGCAGCGATTACGGCAACACGGCGATTGATGTTTTTCGCCTATGGCATTGCGCCGAATCGCGATGCACTGACGCCCCAGGACACGCACAGCGCCATTATGGCTTATCTCGCCCGGCTGCGTTTTCCGATCGCGCGCGAGTGCGCGGTTGTGCAGGGTTCTGCCGGTTTGATCGCCTACTACAATCGTATTGCAGTGCAGCGTGAACGACTGCCCTACGATATTGATGGCGTGGTCTACAAAGTCAACGCACTGGCGCAGCAGGAAGAACTGGGATTCGTTGCGCGTGCCCCGCGCTTTGCCCTGGCCCACAAATTCCCGGCGCAGGAAGCCATAACACGGCTGCTCGATATTGATGTCCAGGTTGGACGCACCGGCGCACTGACGCCTGTCGCACGGCTTGAACCGGTTTTTGTCGGCGGCGTCACCGTCACCAATGCAACTTTACACAACGCTGATGAAATCAACCGCAAGGATGTCAGAATCGGCGATACGGTGATTGTCCGCCGTGCCGGTGATGTCATCCCTGAAATCGTATCCGTGGTTCACGCGCAACGCCCGGCGCAAACCCGGCGCTTTGTCATGCCGGATCATTGTCCGGCATGCGGCGCCAGAGCGGTACGCCCCGAAGGCGAAACCGTTGCCCGCTGCACCGGCGGATTATTTTGCCCCGCGCAACGCAAACAGGCCTTGTTACATTTCGCCTCGCGCCGCGCCATGGACATCGAAGGACTGGGCGAAAAACTGGTCAACCAATTGGTCGACAACGCCATCGTCAGAACGCCCGCAGACCTGTACGCGTTAGGCATAACGGCATTGGCGAATCTTGCACGCATGGCGGAAAAATCCGCCGGCAACATACTCGCGGCTGTTGAGAAAAGTAAACAAACCACGCTGGCGCGATTTATCTATGCACTGGGCATCCGCAACGTTGGCGAAGCAACGGCCAAGGATCTGGCGCGCCACTTCGGCAGTCTGGATCGACTGATGGATGCCTCCATGGAGAATTTACTCCAGGTGCGCGACATCGGACCAATCGTCGCGCAAAGCATTGTCGATTTTTTTGCCGAGCATCACAACCGCGAAGTCATTGAACGGCTGCGCGCAAGCGGCGTAAACTGGGAAGAGAGCATCGGAACAACATCCGAACCGGCGAACACCAGCGCCGTCGGCGGCAAAACATTCGTCCTGACCGGAACACTGCCAAACATGACGCGTGAAGACGCCAAAACACAGATTGAAAAACTGGGCGGGAAAGTGACCGGCAGTGTTTCCAGAAAAACCGATTATGTGATTGCCGGAAGCGACCCGGGCAGCAAATATGAAAAAGCTGTCAGCTTGGGCATTACCATATTGGACGAAAACGGACTCAAAAATCTCCTGCAAACAATCTAACCCATGTTAACCAGAAAACAAGCCGAACACATTCTGCAAACCGCTGATTTGATTTATCCGGCAGAAGTCATTGAAAAAACGATCGAGAATCTGGCCGATGAAATCACGGAAAAACTGGCGGGGCAATACCCCATGGTTTTATGCGTAATGAAGGGCGGGATGATATTCGCCGGACATTTACTGCCCAAGTTGACCTTTCCTCTCGATTTTGATTGCATTCAGGTATCACGTTACCATAATCAAACTCATGGCGGCGAAATGAACTGGACATTATTTCCGCGGAATGATCTTCTTCAGGATCGCGTCGTACTCGTCATTGATGACATTCTCGATGAAGGCATAACATTGACCGGAATCCGCAAGAAAGTACTCGAATGCGGCGCCCGTGCATTCTATAGCGCAGTGCTCGTCGACAAGGATCTTGGTAAAGTAAAATCTTTTCAGGCGGATTTTATCGGATTAAACTTACCCAATCGCTACGTTTTCGGTTTCGGTATGGATATTCATGGCATCTGGCGAAATTTGCCGGCCATTTATGCAGTTCCCACAGTACTGGCATTGGAATAATCATTTATGCTCGCAATAATCGGCGGCAGCGGCATGGCGCAGCTGAGCTGCCTTGAAATATCGCATCGCCAAATCATACGTACGCCCTACGGTGAACCTTCGGGTCCCTTTACGTTCGGAAAAATCAACCGTCATGAGATCGTTTTTCTGGCCCGCCATGGGCACGGTCACACTATTCCGCCGCATCTGGTCAATTACCGTGCAAATATATGGGCACTGAAGACTCTGAAACCCGCACATATCATCGCTGTCGCCGCCGTCGGCGGCATTCGTGACGACCTCAAGCCTGGCAGTCTTGTCGTACCGGATCAAATTATCGATTATACCTATGGCCGCGACTTCACGTTTTTTGAAAACAGGGACGAACCGGTAACCCATATCGACTTTACCCGTCCGTATAACGCCGAAACACGCACACTGATTCTGAAAGCAGCCCGCCGCGCCGGTGAAGCCATTATTGATAGCGGTGTTTATGCCGCAACACAAGGGCCAAGACTGGAAACCGCGGCTGAAATTAATCGCCTTGAACGTGATGGCGCCGATATGGTTGGCATGACCGGTATGCCGGAAGCCGCACTGGCGCGGGAGCAGGGATTACGTTACGCAACGCTGGCTGTTGTCGCCAATTACGCAGCTGGCCGTGGCACGAACATTGACGGCATTCCATTAAAAGCAATTTTTGCCATTCTTGATGAGGCGATGACGCATGTCAGAAACATTCTGGAACATCTGGTGAACTGCTATGGCGATTAAACCGGTATTAAAGATGGGCGAGCCGCTGCTGCTTCAAGTCGCGCAGGCTGTCGAACAATTCAACACCCCCGAGCTTCATGCACTGATTCAGGATATGCAAGATACAATGACAGCCCTCGACGGCGCAGGTCTTGCCGCGCCGCAGATCGGCGTCAGCTTGCGCGTGGTGATATTCGGTTTTAAAAAAAATCAACGTTACCCCGATGCGGACGAAGTACCTTTTACTGTTCTGATCAACCCGCAGCTCACACCGC
>JADZAR010000063.1 GCA_020852475.1 Nitrosomonas sp. | reverse complement strand
TCGCAGTTCCAGACATTTCTGGAACACCACCCGCAGTCCAATCTTGCGCCCAGCGCCGCATACTGGATCGGTAATGCCCATTACGCGCTGCGCGACTACCAGCAAGCGATCGCCGCGCAGCGTAACCTGATCACCCGCTACCCGGACAGCGCCAAAGTACCCGATGCCATGCTGAATATCGCCAGCAGCCAGACCGAGCTGGCCGACAAAAAAGCCGCCAAACAAACGCTGGAAGAACTGATCGCCCGATATCCGTTCAGCGGCGCGGCCGAGAAAGCCAAGCAGCGCCTCACGCGATTGAATTGACACTATCTCCGGCACGCAACCGCTTAAGTGCCCCGCTCGAACTTCCAGCACCGATAGTCCATTAGCAGTACCGTTGTTTCCGGGGTTACGTTTAATCCTAAAACCTCACAATACGCCAGTCACACACCATGCCAGCCGATCCATCCCAGATTTTACGCATCAGCGAAATTTTCTATTCCCTGCAGGGAGAAACCAGCCGCACCGGATTGCCGACCGTTTTCATCCGCCTCACCGGCTGCCCGCTGCGCTGCGGTTATTGCGATACTGCCTACGCCTTCACTGGTGGCCAGAACATGACTATCGACGCCATTCTTGAACAGAGCGCAACCTACCACACGCCGTATGTCACCGTTACCGGCGGCGAGCCGCTGGCGCAGAAAACCTGCTTGACATTACTGACCGCGCTGTGCGATGCGGGCTATTCGGTTTCGCTGGAAACCAGCGGCGCGCGTGATATCTCCGCTGTCGATCCACGCGTCAGCCGAATCATGGACATCAAAACCCCCGGATCGGGCGAAGTCGACAAAAACCTGTGGACCAATCTCGACTGGTTGACACCGCGCGACGAAATCAAATTCGTACTGTGCGATGCGGCGGATTATCAATGGGCATGCCAAACCATCGCCGAACACAGTCTCGACAAGCGCTGCCCGGTACTGCTGTCGCCCGTGCATGGTCAGCTTGACCCCGCCACCCTGGCCAACTGGATACTGCGCGATCGTCTCCCCGTGCGCATGCAGATTCAACTGCACAAACTGCTCTGGGAAGACGGCCCGGGGCGCTGACTACCCATAATTCCATGACTGACCCAACCAGAAAAAAAGCTGTCGTGCTGCTATCCGGCGGCCTCGATTCCGCCACCACGCTGGCGATCGCCAAAGACCGGCAACTTGACTGCTACGCGCTCAGCGTCGACTACGGCCAGCGACATACCGCCGAACTTGACGCGGCACGAAAAATCGCCGATGCACTGCATGCTGCCGATCACAAAATCCTCACCGTCGACCTGACCGCGTTTGGCGGGTCCGCGCTGACCGATGCATCCATCGCCGTCCCGGCGGCAGGCGAAAATAGCGGCATCCCGGTCACCTACGTTCCCGCGCGCAACACCATCATGCTGTCGCTCGCGCTGGCCTGGGCGGAGACATTGCATTGCCGCGACATATTCACCGGCGTCAACGCCATCGACTATTCCGGCTACCCCGACTGCCGTCCCGAATTCATCCGCGCGTTTGAAACCCTGGCAAACCTCGCCACCAAAGCCGCGATTGAAGGCAACCGCATCACCATCCACGCACCGCTGA
Organism: Nitrosomonas sp.; assembly: GCA_020852475.1. GTDB lineage: Bacteria > Pseudomonadota > Gammaproteobacteria > Burkholderiales > Nitrosomonadaceae > Nitrosomonas. The sequence goes on along the minus strand of JADZAR010000063.1, from coordinate 15,705 downwards.
TCAACTTGCCCAAAAAAGACATCATACGCACCGGCCTCGCGCTCGGTGTCGATTACAGCCTCACCGTATCCTGCTATCAGTCCGATGCCACCGGACGCGCGTGCGGCGTGTGCGACGCCTGCCACATCCGTCGCGCAGGTTTCGCAGCAGCCGGTGTTGAAGACAGGACACGCTATCGCAGTGTTTAAAAGATAAAAGACAGGTTAAATATCGCAGCACCGCGCCGCCAATACTGCAAAGCCTGTTGGACGGCACTGCGTTTGTCTACCCTACCACAGGGCTACAGGCAAGTCGTAGGTTAGCGGTGAACCTGCGACCCCCAACGAAACACAACATTGACACCATCGCCTCAGCAACAAAAAATCAATCGAGAAACAGCGCAAAAAAACCGGAACGGTTATCCGGATTGAACAGTGGATAACTATTCCGGTTGCAGTACGCAGCACTCCGAAATTATTGGTGCCGCGATCAGGAACACTCAGCTTGCAGCACTTATTTGTCGTCGGGATTGAGCATATTGAACATTATCGCTGCGAACGCGCCACCGGCAAAGTCAGCGGCGAGATGTATCCAGATGTCGTTCCAGTTGAGCAACCCCATAAATGGCACGCTCAGCGCGACTGCCGGATTAAACGCACCGCCGGAAATGCCGCCGACTGAAAACGCCCCGACCATGACGACAAAACCAATCGCCAAGCCGTAGTAGGAATTACCGCTGGTTGATTTGGCTGTCGCCACGTTCAGCACCACGTAGCACAGCGCAAAGGTAAACAGAAATTCGGCCACCAGCGATTTACCGACATCCAGCGAAGCAGCGCTCGCAGCGGAACCGACAAAAAACATCGCCGTAAACGCCGCCGCGATCGCGCCGAGAATCTGCGCAATCATGTACATAGGCACTTCCGACATCGCGCACCGGCCTCGCATCAGCACAGCCAGCGTAACCGCCGGATTATAATGCGCCCCGGAAATATGCCCGCCCGCATAAACCATCACCATCAGGACGGAACCAATCGCAAGCGGCGCTAAAATGTCAGATCCGCCGGGTATGACCGTCAAGCCAATGGTCAACACCAGAAAATACGTGCCGATAAATTCGGAAATAAATTTTTTCATGCCGAGAAAACTCCTTTAACAGCGCACGGAAACATGCGAAGAACATTAAACCCTTTTTTAATCGTGGTTTAAGCTACAGTAAAGCCGAATGGTTGTCAAATAAACCGACAGCATGATGAATTTTAAAAAAGTAAGTCATCTCTCATCAAAAGTACTGTAAGACAGTCCGGCTTAATAGTTCACCAGCAGCGTGACGGAAAAAACATGCAGCATCTGGTCGGGACGGGGATTGTGGGGACGGTTGATGTACTGGTTCATATAACCGATTTCCAGAATTTTGTCCTTGCTAACAGCATAACCGATGCCGGCAAAAGCCCGGTTCTGGTTAAAACCGCTTCGGGTGCCCGCGTCGGTCGAATTCAGGTTGGCGAAGACTTCATTCCAGACCACGAGGCTGAGTTTCGTTGAAACCGGATGCAACGGCGATGACAGTTTGAACATCTGGCGGAAAAGCTGCGCGGTATCGGTACTGCCTGGAATATCAAAAAAATGCTGTTCAAACCGCGTACGACTGGCCAGCGTGCCGAATGAATAATGCTCCTGCAACGACAACTGCTGCCACAGCGCATGGTCGTTAAAGGGACGCAGCGCCAGTGGGCGGCTGGTGGGCACCCAGTCATACCCCAGCCATACGGTCATTTTTTCGCTGAATGCGTATCCCAGGCCGGTGCGGATGAGGCCCTGCGTAAAACGTGACGAATCATCACCGAAACGACCCTGCATGAACAGTTTGTATCTGAAATTTCTCAGAAAAGGATGTGCTGCCGGAACACCGCTCGTCATCTCTATTCCGGTCCAGGTATAAAAATCTTCGTCTGCCGCGCGCAAAGCGGGTGCGTGGATGAACGTCAGTAAGCATACCATCGCGATAACGGTGCGACTGTTCTTGAATCTGCCGATACGCTTTGAAAAGATCATGATGAATCTGCGCGCTGTGCAGCGCGCGTTCTTCCAAAACAGCGATTATCCTAGAAATCTCAGTTGAATGGGATTTATAGCACGCTGCTTTTTAATTCTGGCCACGTTACAATTCGTTGTAATAACGCGTTATTACGCCTCATTGTGCCTTGCCGGAAATAAAAATCAGCGCAATTTAAACTCCATTCAACTGAGGTCTTTAGGATGATGCAAACACTGAAATCACCGACTTTGCGTTCCGTCGCGGAACGCACGTCTGCCTCTATCGGTGGGATGAGTATGTGCGCCAGCAGGACAGCGCCGCGCCGCAAGCCTGACCTGCTGCGCCAGATTATAAAATCAGTGTGTTTCTAAGCCGGCGTCAATAATGATCCGCGCAGGCATCACTGCATTTTATCCGTACACATCCGCATCATCTGGAACGAACAGGGTGATGCCAGTGTTCAAGCGGATCGTCCGGATGCGCGTGGCTGTCCAGGTCATCTGCAAGAAAATTGGCGTCAGCCGCACCGGTATCTTCAGCATGATGCCTGATCTGCCAGACACTGCTTGTCCACGCCAGCAGCAGGACAAAAAGCACTAACAAAAGCCATTTCGTTGCATTTTTGTGCCATGCGATGGCTGCGAAGGTATGCGCCGCCTTGCCATCCGGGATCATCTTGTTCCGGGATTCAAAATTCTCCAGCGCATTATTGCGTATGTACTGCAAGCGGGCTGCAGTCCGTTTATTGACGCCCTTCAGGCTTTGATCCAATAATTCGACAACCTTTTTTTCGACACCATCGTCTTTATTCATAATGTGACTCCTTTATTCCTCAACATGGCGGCCAGTGCATGCACTGCCCGGGAGCAGTGCGTTTTTACACTGCCTTCCGAACATCCCATGATGCGGGCTGTTTCGCTGACATCCATTTCTTCCCAATAACGTAACAGGAAAGCTTCGCGTTGACGCAGCGGCAAATCTTCCAGCGCTTTTTCGATGACAGCGATCAGTTCAATCTGTTCAAGCGCGGTTTGCGGATTTTCGCCGTATTTTCCGCCGTCCGCAACATGCATCGTTTCCAATGGATCAGAATCAGCGTCATAATGATCGTGCCCGCCCTGATTTAATGGCGGCAGAAAAGCGGAAAACAGGGTGGTCAATAGTGACTGCGATTTTTGCCGCCGATAATGATCGTAAATCGCATTCTGCAATATGCGCTGAAACAGTGGCGGCAGTTCTTCGACCGGTTTGTCGGCATATTTTCCGGTCAGTTTCATCATCGCCTCCTGGACAATATCCAGCGCCATGCTTTCATCACGCACGGCAAACATGGCCTGTTTGAAGGCGCGCAATTCGGTTGATTTCAGGAAATCAGAAAATTCTTGCCGTGTCGCCAAGCCGTATCACCTTCTTGATGATTCAATTTCAAAATTGCGCGCGTTAAATCTGTGGATTCAACATAGCCGGCTCAGTCTCATCATCCATCCACTCCGGATTCCTGTTTCACCTTCCATTTGATGGTCAGGAATGTACCCAGATAAGCACCGACAAATGCCGCCGCAATGTAAATCTGGTTGTCGACATAGTTGGTCACCGTAAACGCGGTAACCAGAATGATCATGGCGGACCACGTCGAAGCGTGATGCGCTCTTCTACCTTCGACGTCGATAAAATAAAGTGTCCAGAATACATCCGCGAGCGCCATGGCAAACATGATGAGCAGAAACTTGATAATCGAAAATTCCATAATCCACAAAATGTTTATGACAATATGCTGCGGCAAGTCAGGGCGTCATGGTTATAGAATACCGGCGAATTGATGCTGCCTAGCAGGCTTTGTTAGAGCATGCCGGGCCATGCATAGTTGCGCGGCCAGTCATAAACAGGCGCGACCGATTTCGGATGCGCTGCATTGACAAATCCGGTGACCTTGCCCTGATAGCGGGTTATGCCGCAGATGGTCAACTGATCATCGACTGCCCGGATCTCCAGTTCTCCGCCGGGAGACACGGTGATGACCGGCAATGCCGTTCCAAATACCCTGGACGCAACGTAAGCGCTTGCCGCACTGCCGGTTCCGCAACTTTGCGTCACATTCTCAACACCGACTTCATACGTCCGTACGGCAATGCCCTGCGCATTCCGCCAGATGAAATTGACGTTGACGCCCTCGGGATGCCCGACGAATTCGCAGAGCGACTTTTCCTCCCGCAATGATTTGCCCAGAATCCGGGCGGATTCGAGATCGATTTCGTCACCGATGACGACGACGTGCGGAACGCCGGTAAAAACATAGTGCAGATGCGGGGCAATCTGCCGGTAGTCGCGCGCCTCGCCCAGATTGACTTCGACCTGGTTTTCACGCACGCTCACTGCCTTTTCGCCGTCGCCGGTGAGAATTGAAAAACGGCGCTCAGGAATACAGGTATCGTGAAAATAGCGTGTCGCGCACCGCAGGCCATTGCCGCACATGGTTTCTTCCGTGCCGTCACGATCAAAAATTTTCATTGCGGGCAAACCCTGCCATCTATCCACATACAGCACGCCGTCCGTGTCATGCTGATTCGCCAGCGCCCTGGAAATTGCCGACCTGTCGAGCCCTGCCAGCGGCATTTTCATTTCATCAACCACCAGGAATGAGTTACCGCACCCATCCATTTTCATTGCACCGATTCGCATCGTTTTTTTACTCCGACTAGCGTGGAAAAATCATGGTTTGTACCCTACCCGCCTGGTCAGGTGCACCTGGGCAACGCCCGAGATAAATTCATCCTGCACAATGCCGGTCAATACAAAACCATTCTTGAGATAAAAACGCAGACTCTGGTTGGCATCCGCGTCAGTAATGACATTGAGTATTCTTCCACCCTGATTCTCGATTTCCGCAAATATGCCGTCGAGCATCCTTGAGCCATAACCTTTGCCGCGATGCAAGCTGTCCACGGCGATTGTCAGCAGGTGATAGGTATTCACGGTCTTCTTGACCGTGACATAACCGACCGGCTGTTCATTTTCCATCGCGCAAACGCCAAAACATTTGCCGCGCGAAATGTCTTCCAGTTCTTCAAGAATCTCGGATTGATACATGGAACCAATATCCTGCATCGCGATGCTTGCGAGCTGCGGGTACAATGCTGCCGGTATGGGGGTTATCATGATTGGCGCGTTCTCCTGCTATCTGCCTAAAAGCATGTATGTTTTGTCCTGATACTGTATCGATCCGGCGCACGGAATTTTGCCGATTGCGGCGGTTGTCAGCTGTTCAAGGGTTTCAGTTTTGCTGCTGAATCTTTCGGGATAAATTGGAGCGAGCCGCTGCACGGCGGTATGCACGATGAACGCGATCATATCCGCATGCGCGAGACCGGCATGGCGGCACATGTTCGTCAGGTCTGCTTCAGTCGGATGTATGCCGGGAATAACGTTGGCTTCAAGAAAATAAAGCTGATCATCGCGCATTCGAAAATCCATGCGGTTATAATCGCGGACTTCCAGCGCTTCGTGCGCCTTGATCGCGATCTCCGCAAAGCGTTTCGCCGTGGCTGTCCAGTCGAGATGCGCGATATACGGATTCTCGATATCCTTGACATGGGGATCGCGCACATGGGGTTGACCGGGAATTCTGGCGAAATCGATTTCGAGTATGGGCAGCACATAGTTGCCGATCAATCCAATGGTGTACTCCCTACCGGGCAGAAATTCCTCTACCAGCGCGGGCTGGTCGAACTGCGCATGAATCGACGACACCGCATCATCGAGCTCCGACTGGTTATGCACCTTGCTGTTCTGACTAATACCGATGCTGGTGCCTTCGCTATACGGTTTCACCATCAATGGGAACGCCAGGTTTCTCAGACGATCGCCGGGGTTCAGGAGCTGGTATCGCGCGGTCGGCACACCGTCATAAGCCACAATCCGCTTGGCGGTGGCCTTATCCATTTTATTGATGAATGTTTTGGGACTGCTGCCGGTACAAGGAATATGCAGATAGTCACAGAAGAACGGCACAATGGCTTCGCGCAATTCCTTTTCCTCCAGACCTTCGGTATTGTTGAAAACCAGGTCGATTCGATCCTTGCGCTTTTCAAGCTGATGATAAATTTCCGGCCCCACATCGATCAGTTCGACATCCGCGCCGATGCGCTCTAATGCGCTGGTTACAGCCTCAATCGTCTCCAGGCTTTCAAACTCACCGTAACGCTCGTCCTCCATATCCGGCTTTCTGACATTACAGGTATAGACGATATTCAGTTTTTTCATGGCGCGTTTGATGGTTTGAAAATGCGGCATAAGGGGCCGGGAACAAGCTAATAACGCGGCACCTGGTAATCGGTTTACACAAAAAAATAATTTTTTGCGTCCCTGGAATGCAACCCATTCAAAACAACCATCTGATACCATATGCGCAATACAATGACACCGCCTGTTCGGCGTCGGCAGGCCGCAAACCAGCAAGCGAGAGACGCGCGCATGTCAAAGCCTGATCTGCGTTAAAACATTGATCGCAGTGTAAAATACACGACGGCTTAACCTGTTTAACAACATCCGATTCGAGAGACGAACTTGAAAGACCAATCCGCACAAAACACACCGGCAGAGCCTGCTGTTTCCAATTTTATCCGCAGCATCATCAATGAAGACAACCGCACCGGCAAATGGCAAGGCCGCGTAGAAACCCGCTTCCCGCCGGAACCCAACGGTTATTTGCATATCGGCCATGCCAAAAGCATCTGCCTGAACTTCGGCATTGCCAAAGAGTATCAGGGTGTATGCCACTTGCGTTTTGACGATACCAATCCGGAAAAGGAAACACAGGAATATGTTGATGCGATATGCGATAACGTCAAATGGCTGGGGTTTGACTGGGGTGAGCATCTGTATTATTCGTCGGATTATTTCGATCAGTTGTATGATTTTGCCGAATACCTGATCAACCAGGGAAAAGCGTATGTCGACAGTCAGCCGGCGAATGCGATTCGCGAACAGCGCGGCACGCTGACCAGTCCCGGCCAAAACAGTCCCTATCGGGACCGCCCCGCCGCTGAAAGTCTCGACCTGTTTCGCCGCATGAAAGCCGCTGAGTTTCCCGATGGCGCGCATGTACTGCGCGCCCGGATTGACATGGCCTCGCCCAATATGAATATGCGCGACCCGGTCATTTACCGCATACGGCATGTACATCACCAGCGCACCGGCAATCGCTGGTGCATCTACCCGATGTATGATTACACGCACTGCATCTCGGACGCGCTGGAGAATATCACCCACTCGCTGTGCACACTTGAGTTTGAAGACCATCGCCCGCTGTACGACTGGGTGCTGGATCAGCTTCAGGAGAAAGTGCCCTGCCACCCGCAGCAGATTGAATTCGCCCGTCTGAATCTGACTTACACAGTGATGAGCAAGCGCAAATTGATCGAGCTCGTGGAAAGCGAGCTTGTCGACGGTTGGGACGATCCGCGTTTAAGCACACTGGCCGGTGTGCGCCGACGCGGTTACACACCGCGCGCGATTCAATTGTTTGCCGAGCGTATCGGCGTGAGCAAGGCGGATTCCTGGATTGACATGGGCATCCTGGAAGACTGCCTGCGGGAAGATCTCAACGAATCCGCGCCACGCCGTATCGCCGTGCTGAAACCGCTGAAATTGATCATCGACAATTATCCGGAAGAGCAGGTTGAAGACTGTTTTGCGCCCAATCATCCCCAGCAACCAGAATGGGGAAAACGCAGCGTGCCTCTTTCAAAGATGCTTTATATCGAACAGGATGATTTTATGGAAGAACCGGTGAAAGGCTATTTCCGCCTCGCGCCGGGCGCAGAAGTGCGGTTGCGCTATGCCTACATCGTTAAATGCGTGTCGGTCGACAAAAATGCGCAGGGTGAAATCGAGGCCATCCACTGCACCTATGATCCAGACACCAAAAGTGGCACTGAAGGCGCAGCACAGCGCAAAGTCAAAGGCAATATACACTGGCTTTCAGCCAGCCATGCGCAGCAGGTTGAAATTCGCCTGTATGACCGGCTGTTTACCGATCCACATCCTGACAGTGGCGGCAAGGATTATAAGCATGCGCTCAATCCGGATTCAAAAACGATTATCCATGCGTTTGTCGAATCGGCCTTGCAGAGCGCCGAACCCGGACAGTGTTTTCAGTTCGAACGCAATGGTTACTTTGTCGCGGATCGCATTGACAGCACAGCGGAAAAACCGGTTTTCAACCGCGCAGTCACGTTGCGCGATTCATGGGGCAAAGCAGCAAAGTAAAATTCCACCCGCAGCAACCCATTACACCAGCTGGATCAACAGCATAACAAACAAAATAATCGCAATGACCGGGATCAGGAAGCTCATCCAGTCGGACGACGATCCTTTGGGACTGTTTTCCAGCATATAACGCGCTCGCGGAAACAGAAATACGATGAACATAACCAATGCCAATGCGGCAACGATTTGCATCCAGTCCATAATGGTTAACCTTTACTGATTCATTGATTTAAAAACTGGAAAATAAAAACCCCGGATAAACCGGGGTTTTCGTGTACTGCTTCAACTGCTTCAGTCTATACAGGAAACTCAGTCGTCGCCGCCCATGATACCCAGAAGCTGCAACAGGCTGATGAAGATATTGAAGATCGTCATGTACAGACCAATGGTAGCAAGGATATAGTTGGTTTCACCGCCGTGAATAATACGGCTGGTGTCATACAGAATGAAGCCGCTCATGATCAGAATCACCACCGATGAAATCATCAGCGACATTACCGGCATTTGCAGGAAGATGTTGGCAACTGCGGCAACCAGCACCAGCAGGAAACCCACCATCAGAAAACCGCCGAGGAAGCTGAAATCCTTGCGTGTCGCCAATACATAGGCGGAAAGACCCATAAAGATAACGCCCGTACCGCCCAGCGCCAGCATGATGATATTACCGCCGTTCGGCAGCGAAGCATACATGCTCAGCATCGGCCCCAAGCCAAAGCCCAGCATGCCAGTAATCAGGAAAACAATACCTATGCCCGCCGGTGAATTGGCGAAGCGCGGCAGCACGAACATGGCAATCACCATGCCGCCAATGACCGAAACCAGATACGTCATCGGTGGCATATTCAGCGCCATGGAAATGGATGCTGTCAGTCCGCTGAACAACAGCGTCATTGATAACAGCATGTAGGTATTGCGTAATACTTTGTTGATTTCTATACCCGCGCCAGCTCTTGAACGCGCAGAATTTATCGTTGCTGATTGCCCGTCATTGATTTCGATGACCTGAGCGTTTGTTGTTTCCACTCCGGATTGCGCTTGCGCGCGGGATTTTTTTGAGTAGTCTTGATCCATTTAAAACAACCTCCTATTACTTTATTTAGAAACAGAATTATTATTCAAACTGTTGTGACTTGAAACCATGCTTTTAGTTCAAGGATACCATGAAAAACCTTTATGGTAGTATGTTTATTATTTGACCTTGAACAGCAGAACTTACATTAACGTAAGAACGATTGTCAAACTGAAGATTCATGCATCTGATTTTATCAGGCGCATGAATAATCTGGATTATTTCTGCTTCCAGACGCTGCCATCAGCCTGATACCACCAACCGGATCTGGCCAGATTGACCCAGCGCTGACCGAAAGTGGCGCGAATTTTCGACTCCCATTCCGGATGATTGTTTGCCCGTGCAATTTCACGATACAACGCCGCCCTGTCCTGATTTTCCGCCGAAACCAGCGCGTTGACCGCCTGCCGTTGCGCCAGCGGCACGGCATTCGCATCACGCACGGCAACCATGCCATCCCGGGTCAGGCCCACAGCGCCACTGTTATAGTGTTCGACAAGCTGCGCATGGCGGCTCTGCATGCTTTGCTTGAGACTGGCAATCGCTGGCGTATTGATTTCAAGATTGGCTTCCGCCAGACCCGCTAATGGCGCTAGCGCCAGTGCCATAAAAATCAGCACGTTATAGAATCGACTCACCATGGTCACCTCGGATTGAAAATTAAACTGATTATTGTCAACAAGCAGCGGTCTGCAAGTACCGAATATCGCGGCTTATTCATCTTTCTTTTCCTGCTCCAACTGCCAGACTTCTTCAATGATTTTGTCCGCCGCTTTTTCAGCCGCCGCCGCCGGAAAATAGATATTAATCGTGACGCATGCCGATAAAAGCATGCCCGCTGTTACCGGCAAAATGCCATAAAGCAAATTATTTTTCTTCATCATCGTCTTATCGCTCCTTATCGCTCCTTATCGCTACCCCGCTACTGAATGACAGGCTCATTTTCCTGAGTTACCCGTTGCAGGCGGCTGATCAGCTCCTGCCAGCCGACATCCCGATTATAGCCCATCACATTGATCGCAGGTATGCCGCCGCCTTTGATCAGGGTATAGCGCGAATCCGGCTCCGGCTCGATTCCGCCCATATAGCACACATCAAAGCGCAAGGCGCACCGCCAGCCGATTTCCGCATACCTGAATTCCTCAAAAAAACGCAGAAAACTCCGCTGTATGGCGACCACCGCACCCTCTCCGCCCAAAGCGGAAATGTTTCTGATTGCCGCCTGACTGATCCGGCGCGTGTAGCTTCCCGGACTGCTGAACATATGCGCATCGAAATGAATAGGCTTCCAGTTCGCCAGTTCGAGCTGGTTGACATCGATATCAACGCGCCCTTCCACCTTGCCGAATGAAAAAGCGCTGGTCAGCAGTCCCAGGTCGAGATTCCGCATGGCGATATCTGCGGTCAAGTGCGGCGCCAGCCCCATCGGTTCAATCAGTTTCAATTGATGAATAACGACGCTGCCGTCAAAGACATTGACTTGCAGCACGCCATCCACAGAAACGCTCTCGCCATCGTAATGCACCTGCGGAATGTAAGCGGATAAAATGCCGTGCATGGGTTGAATCTGCAACGCCTCTGTCAGCGCTTCCATTGAAACCGGCGTCAGTTTGCCGCCAAACCCCCAGCGCCAGCCGGCGTCGGTATGCGCCGCGCTGAAATCTTCCAGCTTTAAAACCCCGTCCAGCACCGGCAGCGCCAGTTGCGGCACATACAAATGGGAATCCTTGATCTCCAGCGGCACGCGCACCGAACCCAGCGGTATCCGCAACAGATGTCCGTCCAACAGACTGATATCGGCGATGGTGGTATTCGCGGCCTGCCATGGAATATGCGCCTGGATACGGTGAAAGGCAAAACGATCGCGCCGGTCGATGATATTGACGTCCTCCAACGTCAGGTTGACCTCCTGCAGAACGCCTTCCTGCATCACTACCGCAAAATCGCCCAGCCCGCTGATTTCCAGCTCGGCAAACACGGTATCCGCCAGAAAGGGCTTCAACACCTGATCGAATAGCGCCGGCAACGCCATATTGCCGGCATCCAGTTGAAATTCACGCATCTTGGCGTTCGGCCAGTCAGCAACGCCTGAAAACTTAACCGTTCCGATTTCGGCTAGCGCCAGCTGGCCGTCATGCAACGCCAGGGTTTTTCCATCAAAAACACCCTGCATTTTCAAAGCATAATCAGTGCCGGAAAAGAACAGCGGTTGCCAGAAAACCGCACCTTGCCGCCAATGCATATCACCACGCCATTTCCAGTGCTGATGCCGCGCATCATGCTCAATGTTCGATTTCACCGAAAGCGCTATATCCTCACCGGCATGCATCCCGGCGGCATCTGAAAACGCCAGCGCATCAATCGACAGATCGATACCCGCCGAGGTCACACCCTTCAGGTCGCCGTTGACTTTAATTTTGCCGTGGAGCTTGCCTCCGGTCAGCTTGGGGAAATTTTCATTATCCGGCATTTCCGGCAACCAGCGGGCAAGATGCGTCATTTTTCCCGCTTTGACTGTGAGTGCGGCATGCCACAACGCGGCATCCCACTCGATGCTGAATTGCCAATGCTCGCCGCCCGATGGTCTTAGATCGACGGTCAGATGAGAGGGAGTGGCAACAAACTGCATGGGCAGCGGAGATGCGAAAAGATCGCGCGCGATCAGTTGACCGTTTGTGCATTCGATTTCATGCCGGTTCCATTGAAATGCCCGGCACACGACGCGAAGTTCTTTCAGCACATAATCCTGCACGGCAATTTCTTCGATAGCGATAATCAACTCCCGCGCGCCCGACTGACTGCTACCTATCTGGACTTCTATTGACTTTGTTTGAAAAACAGGGCTTTCTATATTCGCAACCGAGAACTTCAGCTGCGGATAAGCCGCTGAAGCTGAAAGCGCCAGCAGGTAACTACCGATGGCGGCGATTAATAAAATAAGTAACCGGTTATTCATAACCATCCCGTTGAAACACGCAAAGTTTGCACACCTCAAACAACTTGTTAACGCCGCCACAACACATGATGTCCAGTGATCCGAGTAGTATGCAACTGCAAAGGTCTCAAACTGTACCAGCTGCTTGGGAACGCCTAACGGAACGGCGGAAATTCATCAAGAAACGGGTCAAACTCGAATTCCGGCTCCGGCAGACGAAAGTTTTTCAGCCATGCTTTAAGATTTTTCACATCCTGAAATACCTGTAAATCGTTTTGGATGCCCTTAAGTGCTGCCCGCAGGGTTTGAATGTCGTGTTTGAGCAGCGTCGCAAGGCGATTTGGAGAGAGTGGCTTAAACGGTGAAAGCTGCAACATCATGCGGATTTCGTTTTCCTTAAACAAAACTTCATCTTGTAATTCCGCCAGTTGGTCACTGAGGATTTTGTTGTAATGCTTAAGGCGTTCGGCACTCAGGCTGCTGAGTTTGCTCTGATCGATTTGCTCGACGGCAAGTTGTAATTCCAGCAATTTCAGCAAATCTTTATTGCTATAAGCGACAGTAACTTGCTGCATGAGTTCGGTTTTGCGTTCGCGTTCTACGGGATCTTGCTCACGGTCGGGGTGCAAGGCAGTGATGAGCTGGCGATAAACGGCTTGGATGGATTTGCTGACATTGGCGGCTTCTTTCGCTTCCCTGGCTTCCTTTGCCAATTGTTTGGCGGATTTTTTGCGCTGCGAGTGGGCGGCTGCGGCGGCTTCTGCTTCGGCTTCCTGCTGTTTGACTTTTGCAGTGAGACGTTCAGCGGTTGCCTGTGGATTTTGCAGGTCGATATCATCATCGTCCAAGGCGATACCGAACTCTTTTTCAAACATGGACTTCATGAACTCGGTTGTCATGTCTTGTTCTTCTTCCGCTTCGGTATCGTAATCGCTTTGCGTGTATTTGTTATACATGGTTTTTAACTCGGCATTATCGTCACTGCATAGCAGTTCTTCGCAGAGTTCCACGATGATGTGCGTGAGTTTTTCCTGTTGGATTCTAGTGAATTTATTACTGGTAAATTGCCGATCCAGCAGTTGCACCATCGCCGTTTGCTGTTCTTTCATGCTTTGTTTTAACGGCGCCAGCTTCTCGACGGCATCACGCTGGCAACGCTCGAACATTTCCTGCCATTCCGCCAATAGTTGTTTTTGCGCATCGATTTTTTTGATCAGGTTGTTGAATTTCTTTTGCGCGGGTGACAACGCAGCTTGTGCAGGTGCTGCTTTGATATGGACAACTTTTTTAACGGGCATAGGGTTTTCCTGGCGGGGTTTTTGCGATTAGTGTGGCATTGGCAAGCTGTTGAAAAATGATCTGCGTTGTCGCTGTGACACTTAAAGCCTGCGTTTCGACTTGCTTGAATGACGTATTCATGAAGAACAACCTCCTTAGGATCAACCCAACTGCGTAAGTTGGCGGTGAGTTTGCGAACCCCAACTTAATAATGCAACAAGCACCTTGGGTGATGTTGGGGATCATTTCATTCACCCCAACCTACCGTGCTTGTTTTGCTGCGACATTTTTTGCGCGATCCAATCTTATTTCTCAGGCATACATCAAGCGGCCACGGGGTTGCGGAACCGAGCGATTGAGCGCCTTCGCGGTTTCAATCCATTCCTCGATTACCTTTTGTACATTAGCCACCGCCTGTTCGTAGCTTTCGCCGTCTGCCATACATCCCGGCAGCTCCGGAACCTCGACTACAAAACTGTGATCTTCTTCGCTCCAGTAGATGACAAGTTCATATTTAATCGACATCGTTTTCTCCCAACCGATATTTCACAAGAATACCCCTGACTTGCCTAACTTGATAAGGTTTGGCCTTTTTGTCCTTAGGCTGCAAATTGATGATCTCGGCAACACCATTCCGAAGAAGCCCAGTCGCTTGTCAGCCGGTTTCATCCTTGCTCCTCCCGGGCCTCGGTCTTCGTTACCGAGGCAGCGCAAGATACTCTCGCAGGGCTACGGCATTGTTGTGCACTTCATCTTTGGCTGCATGAAGAAGCGTGACCTCGCCTGCGGCGGCGAGGGTTCGAAGACGCTTGACTGCTTCACAGGCCGCTGCCCCCGTTAATTCTTCCCAGTAACGCTGCTTGAACTCATCCCACCGTGCCGGGTCGTGCGCGAACCAGCGCCGAAGAGCCGTTGACGGCGCCACCTCGCGAAGCCACTCGTCCACCGCCGCCCGCTCCTTCGAAAGGCCCCGCGGCCATAACCGATCAACGAGCACCCGGCATCCATCTTCTGGAATGGGTGGATCATATACACGCTTGACATAGATGGTCATAAATTCACGCCCGCTGTCCAATTGACACCAAGTCAAGCGACCTGGACGAGCGCAACGGTTGCGCAAGCAAGCGCCGTGACAGATTGCCAGCTCCGACGGACGACCTCATGTTAAATGCCCAGTCCGTGGCCAAAGATGCAGCTTCCAATCATAGCCAAATCGGTACGCAAATCTCACACTACTGAAATAGCCAAGATCGTTGACCCTAGTCTCTGCCCATATACGCTTCATGAAGTCGAAGGTAGTCTGATCGAATAGTGGATTATGGATGGGTACGATCAGAAACCCGGGACCGTAATCCTGTGCAAATTTCGCGTACGTCCTCTTCTGGAGTTTTTTCTTCACGACATCAACGAAGCTGTGGGCGAACTGTTCATCGGGGCCGACTATGAGCTTCCCATCAATAGATTTGTGCTCCTCCCCGGGGGTTACATAAGACATGACGTCCTGCGCGAATTCAGAGTTCAAAAAGGCGGTCGTCACCTCTACCCATCTAGTACGTCGGCTGGAACGAATGATCGCTTCCGGTGGATCAGGTTCAGCTACAACCACATAGTCAGTCCTGTACGTACTATTTAGCCATTTCAAAAAATTTGCCACGTGAAATTGCTCGTGCGCTTGCTTGATCGATCTACGATCTGCCACGGACATCTAACCAGAATTATACGCCCGAAATGACGTAATAATTTGCGTCAAAAATGAAACCTAACACATCCAGTTGCATGCTATCTCCTTATATTTTTGAATCAAACGATACAGCTTCGACCTATCTAGCCGGAAAAACACCCGTGGATAAATACCGGTCGCCCCGGTCGCAGACGATGAACACGATGACTGCATTTTCGACCTGGGCCGACAATCTGAGCGCGGCGGCCAGCGCGCCGCCCGAGGAGATGCCCGCAAAAATGCCTTCTTCGCGCGCCAGTCGGCGGGTCATGTTTTCGGCATCGGTCTGGCCGACGTAAATCATTTCATCGACACGGGACGCGTCGTAAATTCTGGGCAGATAGGCGGGCGGCCATTTCCGGATTCCCGGAATCTGCGCGCCTTCTTCGGGTTGCACGCCGATAATTTTTACCGGTTTA
>JADZAR010000062.1 GCA_020852475.1 Nitrosomonas sp. | reverse complement strand
CAGCTTATACCTAGACTGCAAAATCTGGGTACGCACACATTTCCAGTCAGTACACGCAATCCACTGGCACAGCAATATATCAACCAGGGCCTCAATCTAGCGTATGCATTCAATCATGCTGAGGCGCGCCGCGCATTTCGCGAAGCGGCAAGGCTTGACCCCGGACTTGCGATGGCTTACTGGGGTCAGGCACTCGTACTCGGTCCTAATATCAACGCCATGATGGAGCCGAGCGAAGAGCCGCAGGCTTTGGAAATTATGCAGCAAGCCAAGTCACTGATGATGAATGCTTCGCCAAAGGAACAAGCACTCATCAGCGCACTGGAAAAGCGCTATTCAGGAAAAACCGAACACAGAACAACGAATGATAAGGCTTACGCGGAGGCAATGCGGGAGGTGCATCAGCGTTTTCCGGATGTTGCGGATATCGCGGTGCTGTATGTCGAGTCCATGATGGATTTGCGACCTTGGGGCTACTGGATGCTCGACGGTACTCCGTATGAAGGCACAGCCGAAATCGTCGCGCTTACTGAAGATGTATTACATCGCAATCCGCAACATCCTGGCGCGCTGCACATGTATATTCACCTGATTGAGCCGACCAGTACACCTGAGCGTGCAGAGAAGGCAGCCGATACCTTGCTGAACTTAATGCCGGAGGCAGGGCACATAATACACATGGCATCGCATATTTATCAGCGGATCGGACGCTACGCCGATTCCATGAAAAGCAATCAATTGGCAATCGCGGCAGACGAAAATTACATTACACAATGCCATGCCCAAGGGTTATACCCGATGGTCTATTATCCGCACAACATTCACTTTCTCTGGTTCGCAGCCACAATGGATGGTCAAAGCAAGATTGCAATCGAATCTGCCAAACAAGCTGCTGGCAAAATTGACGATGAAGTGCTAAAAGCGATTCCATTGACGGCTATTTTTCGCGTGACACCTTATTGGGCATTAGCCAGGTTTGGACATTGGCAAGAAATTCTTGAACAACCTGCGCCACCGTCAACCAATCCATTTTTGACCGGGAGCTGGCATTATGTACGCGGTCTAGCATTTGTTGCGATGAGGCAACCGCTACAAGCTGAGCAGGAGTTAATAGCGCTGCGCAAGATCATGAAAAACCCGTCACTAGACAATTCGCTGTTGTCTAAAAATACCACCAGCACCATACTTAGTATCGCACCTGAAGTACTGGCAGGTGAAATTGCCGCTGCTCACGGTCAATTCGATCAGGCTATTGCATACCTTGAAAAAGCGGTTCGCCTAGAGGATGCCCTGGTATATACAGAGCCATCAGAATTTCATCTCCCGCCACGCTTGGCACTGGGTGCTATCTTGCTGGAAGCAGGTCAGCCAACTGAAGCGGAAACCGTTTACTGGGAAGACTTGCGGCGAAATCGTAACAATGGTTGGGCGCTCTACGGACTGATACAGGCATTGCGCGCGCAAAAAAAGGATGATCAGGCAAGGCTTATCGAAGCGCGCTTCAAAAAAGCTTGGGAGCGTGCAGATGTCACCCTGCAGGCATCCCGTTTCGGGCGCCCGTTACGCTGAGCAAGCACATAGTCAAATGGTTCTAGGCAACACTCAATCTCCAGCGCGGCTGCTGCTAGCTTGGATAAATTCGGCGAACCCAGCAAGAAAACTTCGGAGTTGCTCACGTGCTGCCTCATCTACCATTTCACCCGATTCATTGAAGACGTGATGTGCTCGTGATATGAGCAACCGTCCACCGAACCATGGACGCATGCCTAATGCCCGTAGCACAGGGAGCCAGGCATTCTGAGACAGGACTGTGCCAAATCCGCCGGGCGATGCTCCCATCAGTGCAACTGGACGATCGCCGAAAGTTCGTGCAATACTGCTTGGTGGCCGAGATAGCCAGTCAATCGCATTTTTGAGCACGCCCGGTATGGAATTATTGTATTCTGGGGTAGCCAGCAATAATCCATCCGCAGCAGCAATTTGTTCTTGCAGCGCAATAACTGTTTGAGGAATACCTTCATTGACCTCGACATCTTCATCATAGAGCGGAATGCCTTTGAGTGTCGCGATCTCCAACTTGGCTTCGTTCGGCATTAGTCCTGCGGCCATACGTAGCAGTGCAGTATTGTACGAACCGCTACGTAGACTTCCTGTAATTCCGATGATTTGTATCATGGTAATCCCCCCCATTTTTAACAGGAGCATGCAGTAGAGAGTTTTAATTTAAAAGCTTCTGCCAACTTCATTGCTGGCGTGATACCTCCAAGTGCCATACTTGGACGTTCATTATTATAAATCCATAACCACTGTGTCGCAGTGAGTTGGGCCTCTTCAATGGTTGCAAATTCATTCATCTCCAACCATTCATGCCGGACGGTCCTGTTATAGCGTTCCATGTAGGCATTTTGCTGTGGCTTTCCTGGCTGGATGTAATCGAGCTGGATACCTCGAGTTTCTGCCCAACAACAAAGCGTGCCAATGATATTTTCCGGCCCGTTATCACAACGAATCTTCCTGGGTTTGCCGCGCCATTCGATAATCCGGTCCAGAGCCCGCGTAACGCGTTCTGATGGAAGCGATACGTCCACTTCGATTCCCAACCCTTCACGGTTGAAGTCATCCAGCACATTAAAGGTTCGAAAAGACCGGCCATTGGTGAGTTGATCAGCCATGAAGTCCATCGAACATGTGTCATTGGGCCGTTCTGGCACAGCTAGCGGCTCCGGCTTCTCCCGCTTTAATCGCTTGCGTGGCTTAATTCGTAGATTCAATTCCAGCTCACGGTAAATACGATACACACGTTTGTGATTCCATCCAAAACCCTTCACATTACGCAAGTAAAGAAAGCATAAGTCAAAGTCCCAACGCTTGTGAAAAGTCGTTAGGCGCAGTAACCAATCGGCGATTTCTTCGTTCTCATCGTTGAGCGCCGGACGATAACGATAGCAGGTCTCAGAAATGCCAAATGTTGTACAGGCCAAAACGATACTAACGGACTTATCCTGTGCTGCCCAATGTGCCATTACTTTGCGCTGTGAGGGCTTTACCACTTTTTTTCAAGTGCCTCCTTCAATAGCTCATTCTGCATCTGGCTTTCCGCATACATCCGCTTTAACCGTTTGTTTTCCTCAGCCATCGCCTTCATTTCAGATAGTAAGTCAGCATCCATCCCACCATACTTGCTGCGCCATTTATAAAAACTTGTATTACTCATTCTATATTCTCGGCATAAATCAGCCACAGGAATTCCTCCTTCAGCTTGCTTCAATATCTGCATGATCTGGTTTTCCGTATATCGCTGTTTCTTCATCAGTAAAATTCCACTTCGTCTAGGATAGAAAATTCTACTGCTTTGCTCGTTCAATTTTTGGGGGGATTACCCTAGTTTCGAATAACTCTGTTCCATTGCACTGAATGAGCGCACATCAAGGATTGATGTCATTTTTTAATATGTGCTATCATTGATATCGCATGATAAGGAGTGAAGTCAAATGTCTGTTGTTACTGTTCGTAATTTGCCTGAAGAAACGCATCGCGCGCTTAAACTGCGTGCTGCTCAACATGGACGTAGCACCGAAGCTGAAATCCGGGAAATCCTGGAGGAGGCAGTGCGTCCTAAGACGCGTGTCAAAATCGGATCAGAACTCGCTGCTTTTGGTCAATCCTTTGGAGAGCTTGATTTTAATGACACTCGTGATCAGACACCGACTGATCCGGCAGTGTTCGAATGATCGTTCTGGATACGAATGTCATATCCGAGCCAATGAAACTCAATGGCAATCCCGCCGTTCAAACTTGGCTTGATCGGCAGACGGCAGAGACACTGTATCTGACAGCAACAAGCCTTTCCGAATTGCTGATCGGCATTGAAATCCTGCCGGATGGCAAGCGTAAAGAAGGACTTGATATCGCATTGAGGAAACTGATGGAGAGGCTTTTTGGGTCGCGCATACTATCATTCGACCAACAGGCTGCGATAGTATATGCGCCCATAGTCGGTCGAGCTAGAACTAGTGGTCGCCTCATCTCTGTGGCAGACGGTCAGATTGCCGCAATCGCGGTCGTACATGGATTCACCATAGCGACGCGAGATACTGCGCCTTTTGTCGCTGCCGGAGTGCCTGTCATCAATCCTTGGGAAGAATGATCTTAGGTATTTATGTTAATGATAGTTATCAAAGGAACATCGTTTTGCGAGAACGAAATAAGATGCGAAATTAACTGTGTCAAATTTGTGCCAATCTGCTCTGTAAGTGTCACCGTTTGTGGTTGTATGAGACAGTTTTTATGCTTGGCAAGCATTGTAAGTGATTGATTTATATGTAACTGGAATTTGTAAATAAGTTTTGTAATCAGAAGGTCCCGAGTTCGATTCTTGGTGTCGGCACCATAAAATCAATAAGTTACACAAGAAATGTTTCTCTGTTACTAGGTGGGGTTACGCCGGGGTTACATCTTGTTGGCACGCCTTGTTGACACGTTCTGCGAAATCAATATTGTTGACACCGGTCGAAAATTGACCAGAAAAGGCTAGTTGTACCGGTTGAAAATTGACCAGGTAATTCACGTATTCTGCCTAAATTTTAGGCAGGAGAATTTAAGAGGCGATTACCATGGTTATGTATGCAAAGATAAGGCGGATGTTTTACCGTGAACATCTGTCGATTAACGAGATTCAACGACGAACGAGTCTGTCGCGGAACACGATCAAGAAGTGGTTGAAAGCGCCAAGT
>JADZAR010000061.1 GCA_020852475.1 Nitrosomonas sp. | reverse complement strand
GTTACTACGCGGTACGATAATCGCGTTAAAAATTTGCGAAAAATGCTCATTTACTCCGTGTAAACTCCGCTTTTTCGCAAATTTTTGCCTTATTCTCGCACCGCTCATGACACCGTGCAAAGGTCTCGAATCAATAAAAAACTGCACCTTGAAATGTAATGCCAAACTATTTTGCTTTGATACCCGCCGCCGGTTATGGTGCGCGGATGGATCATCAGTTGCCCAAACAGTATTTACCGCTGGCCGGGAAGCCCATGATTTACCATGCCATCCATACGTTGTGCCGTTCAACAGCCATCAGCCGGGTTTTTGTGGTGCTGTCGACGGAGGATCCGGAGTGGCGGAAATACGATTGGAGCCAATTTAATGACAAACTGACCGTACTTTATCACGGCGGCGCCACACGCGCTGAAAGCGTATGCAATGGACTGGCGGCAGCGTCTACGATCTGTCCGGACTGTCTGATTAGTGACGAAGACTGGATATTGGTGCATGATGCGGCCCGGCCTTTGTTCACCCAGAACCAGCTCCGCCAGCTGATCGATGAAATCGGTGACGATCCGGTGGGTGGATTGCTGGCCGTGCCTGTCGCCGATACGCTTAAACGCGGCGACAGGGATGCGCGTGTTGCGCAGACCGAATCGCGGGAAAATTTATGGCAGGCGCAGACGCCGCAGATGTTTCGCTACCGGATGCTGCTGAATGCGCTCAGCGGAAACACGCACGCGAATGTGACCGATGACGCCAGCGCGATCGAGGCGCTGGGGCTGCATCCCAAGCTTGTACATAATCGGGATTTCAATTTCAAAGTGACCTATCCTCAAGACCTTGAGCTCGCCGAGCTCATCATGCAAAAAAGGAACCATCAATGATTTCATTACGAATCGGGCAGGGGCGCGATGTGCACCAACTGGCGGAAAATCGTCCGCTGATTATCGGCGGTGTGACCATTCCTTACGAAAAAGGATTGCTCGGTCATTCCGATGCCGACGTATTGCTGCATGCGCTGTGCGATGCTTTGCTTGGCGCCGCCGCGCTGGGTGACATCGGCACGCATTTCTCGGATACCGATGCGCAATACAAAAACATCGACAGCCGGGTTTTGTTGCGCAATGTGCGCCAGCTTTTGCGCGAGCGCAACTATGCCATTATCAATATCGACGCGACCATCATCGCGCAGGCGCCCAAAATGGCGCCGCATATTCCGGCGATGGTTGCAAACATCGCGCAGGATCTCGGTATTCCCGGCGGTGCTGTGAATATCAAGGCCAAAACCGCTGAACATCTTGGTGCGCTCGGGCGCAAGGAAGGCATTGCGGCGGAGGCCGTTTGCCTGATTAGCCATACCGGTTAATGCCTGTATGTCCGATACCCTCCGGCAGGAAACAGCGCGATTGTTTTTTGCCATCCGGCCCGACAGTGCGGTGCAGGCCGCGCTGAACCGGATGGCCGGAAAAGCGGCCGCCAGCGAACAGGGTGGGCGATGCGTCAAACCCGAAAACATCCACTTGACCGTGCTGTTTCTCGGCGATGTCGAATCGGACAGAATTGATGGATTGCGTGAAATCGCCGGCAGTGTGACTGCGCAGATGTTCAGTTTGTCCATTCAGGGCACGCTGTTCTGGAAAAAAAACCGCATTGTCATGGCCGATGTGGTGCATTATCCCGCCGCGCTTTTCGCGCTGGCCGACATGCTGAAAACAGTGCTGGTCGCCGCGGGCTTTACCTGCGAAGAGCGTCAATACAAGCCGCATATCACGTTGATCCGCAAGGTCGGTGCGCATCTGCCCATGCAGCTTGAAAACCCGATACAATGGAATGTCAACGATTGGCTGCTGCTGCAATCCCGGTTATCCAGCCATGGCGCCTGTTATACCGAACTGGGCCGCTGGCCGCTTCATTCCATCACTGAAACTGATTCGCTATTTTGAAAATCCTCGCTTTTGATACCTCGACCGAATACTGCTCGACCGCGCTGCGCCATGACGGCGGCATCGTCAAGCGAGAGGCCTATGCGCAACGCCAGCATTCCGAACTGCTGTTGCCGATGATACAGGACACGTTGACTGAAGCCGGATTGCGACTATCCGATCTCGACGGACTGGCTTTCGGCGCAGGGCCGGGTTCCTTTACCGGTCTCAGGATAGCCTGCGGCGTGGCGCAGGGGCTGGTGCTCGCCACCGGTTTGCCGGTCATCGGCATCAGCACGCTGGAAGCCATTGCGCAGCAGAATGCGCATGACAGAATCGTAGTGGCGCTGGATGCGCGCATGGGCGAGATTTATCATGCCGCGTATATCCGGCAGGATAACCGTTGGACACCGGTGAGCGAACCGGCGTTGTGTCAGCCCCGGCATGCGCCGGCATTGCCGGAAAGTGGGTGGATGGCTTGCGGAAATGGTTTTAAAGTGCATCCTGAGCCGTTACAGGCGCTTTACCGCGATCAGCTGGTGGCAATACGGGACGAGCAGTATCCGCATGCGCAGGAAATCGTGCAGCTGGCCGCAATGCAGGCGATCGATGCGTTCTGCACCGATCCGGCACAAGCCGCGCCGGTCTATATCCGCAATAAAGTGGCACTGAAGGAATCCGAGCGATGAGCCAGACACCGCCATTGCATCCTGAAATCCGCCCCATGTGCGAATCCGATCTGGATCAGGTCATCCGCATCGAGCGCCAGATCTTTCTGTTTCCGTGGTCGCTGGCGAATTTTTCCGATTCGCTCAAAGCCGGTTATCTGTGCCGGGTGATGGAAGAAAACCTGACAATACTGGGCTACAGCATCCTGATGATCGGCCCGGACGAATCGCATATTCTGACGCTGGGCATCAATCCGGATTGGCAGCGGCGAGGGCTCGGCGAAAAAATGCTGCATTACCTGATCGATCTGTCCGCAGAACACGGCGCGAAGTCGGTGTTGCTCGATGTGCGCGAATCGAATCAAGGTGCGGCCAGACTCTACCGGCAACTGGGTTTTGAACAGATTGGCAAGCGCAAAGGTTATTACCCGGCCATGTGTGGTCGGGAAGACGCGCTGGTGATGCAACTGCGGCTATGAACGAACGGCGCAAACTCATTCTTAAGACACTTGGATTGACGCCGGTCTGGCGTTTGCGGCCATCGGCTCCGGATGTTCATGATGAAGCGGATGCGGGTGAAAGCAGCCCTGCGGAAATACCTGTTTCGCAGATGAACTGGGAACAACTGGCGCAAACGGTTGCGCACTGCACGGCCTGTCCGTTACGCAAAACCTGCACGCAGACCGTTTTCGGCGTCGGCGACAAAAACGCCGACTGGCTGTATATCGGCGAAGGGCCGGGTGCGCGCGAGGATGAACTCGGCGAACCGTTTGTCGGACAGGCCGGAAAACTGCTCGACAACATGCTTGCTGCCCTCCACTTGAAACGTGGCGAGAATGTCTATATCACCAACATCGTCAAATGCCGCCCGCCAGGCAACCGTAATCCGAGCGAAAGCGAAGCGCGGCAGTGCGCGCCGTATCTGGCGCGGCAGATTGAATTGATTCAACCGAAACTGATCATCGCACTCGGCAAAGTCGCCGCGCAAAACCTGCTCAATAGCGATGACAGCATTGCCAATCTGCGCGGCAGAATTCATGATTATTGCGGCATTCCGTTGATCGTCACTTATCATCCAGCCTACCTGCTGCGCGCCTTGCCGGAAAAAGCCAAAGCCTGGCGGGATTTGTGCCGCGCGCGCGAACTGATGGATTCGCTGTCGTAATCCGACCGGCCTACCAGTGTTTCAGGCTGCGGTTCCAGCGGTAAAGCAGGCGGGCAAAAGCGTTATAGCACACTTGGAAAATCTGCTGGATGACCGGCAGTTGCGCAATACGGCCCAACCAGCGTAGCCGGGGTGTTTTCAGCCAGAGGAAGATGAAAGCATCCGCGCCGATTCGGATCTGGCCGCAGTCATCGCGCACATGCAGCCGCTCACGAACCTGCTCCAGCGATGACGGTGTTTCATCGGCCATTTCAGGCCGGGTATGCACATCGACCCATTCCACATCGTCGACACCGCAGCGCGCCATCATGGCGCGCTGTTTTTCAATCCCGGCCTTGCAAACCGGGCACGCGCTGTTGTAATACACTTTGTCAGTCATGGGGAATTGGCCGGATCGTTGATCTTGCGGTTATTTTAGCATTGCTTCGGTGAGAGATACTGTATTACGTAAGCACATGGATGCATCGGAATTCTCGGGATTATCAGCGCATGTTAATATCCGATAGTCGCAAATAATGCATGCAGGCTAACCATACTTTGATGCGTTTGGCGTGCGCCAATGAAATGGAAAAGAGATCATGAGCTGGAAACAACAACTGATTGATGTGGTGTTTTTTAGCGGTCTGGGCAGCGTTCTGGCCAAGGCGCTGCCGGATCACTGGCAGCGCCGGGCGAATGAACGGCTCAACGATTTCAACCCTTTCAGTGTTATCGCGGGCAATCATGATCTGCTGCGCGCGGCGCGTCTGGCCTGGGTGCAGGCGGCGCTGGAAGTACTGGATGTGGTGCGGAAAACGGCGCAATCCGGTGGGCAGGCCACTGTTGTACGATTCGAAGCGCTGGCGCGTGACGCCATCCTGAAAATTCGTTCAGAGGCGCTTGATCGCCGCACTGATCCGGGTGATAGCCCGATCGACCATCATCTGCAAACCATCATCGAGGGCACATCCGAATTCATCGCGCCGGGAGAGAACAAAACGCAGAACCAGGCGCTGACGCTGGACTTTGACCGGACGCTGGCGGCGATTACCGGCTGGCCGGTGCACGAACTGCCGCCGATGGTGAAGCAGATGGCACGTGACGGGTTGCCGATGATGAACAATGGCCCGAATCGTTCTTTTGGCGAGCAGGTGTTTGCCGCGTTTGCCGAAATTCTGAAAAATCCGGATCAGTATCCTGAGGCTTATCCGGCTTTTACCATTGCCACACTGGATGCGGTGCGCAAGTTATCCGAGGAAATACTGGTCTGTACTCGCGGTATCGATGAAAAAATCGACCAATCGATCGCAGGAATTGATGCGTTGCACGTATTTCAACAGGGCGCGCAACGCTATCTGGCGCTGTTGCCGCAGTTGGCGGCAGGGCAGGAGCGGATGGCCGGGCAATTGAACACCATTGAAAGCGGCGTCGGTGAAATTCTGAGCCGTATGGCGCAAACCGCGCAAATCCACCCCGATGCCAGCGAAGCGGAATCGCTGGCCGAATACCGGAAATTGCTCGATCAGCTGGGTCAGCGCGAATTCAGGCAAGTGCTGGACAGCCAGCCCGGCAGTCTTGCCGGTTACCGGGCGCAATGCATAGCACGCTGGGCGCAGTCGCGCTATGCGATCGACAAACGGTTCACCCCGTTGACGCTCATGCTCGATCAGGGCGAAGATGCGCCGGGCGAACGTTATCAACAGCAATCGCAACCTTATCATGATCTGCGCGACGTGCTGGACGCTGTGCACGCCAGTGATGTACCGGTGCTGGTGATCATCGGCGCGCCGGGCAGTGGTAAAAGCACCCTGCTGCGCCGTCTGGAACTGGATTTGGCCAACCAGGCGTTGCGCTTGGGTAATGATGCAGCCCAAGCAGCGCCACTGACGCTTTTTCTGCCGATGAATGCCTACGGGCAGCGTGGCAGCGGCATTCCCGATCCCAAAGACTGGATCGCCATGCACTGGAACCGGATGACGGGCGATTTGTTCGCGTTTGACGCATTGTGGCGCCAGCCGCTGATGCTGTTGCTCGATGGATTGAACGAAATGCCGCATGCCGACCGCACCGATTATAATGCCCGGCTCGCGGTATGGAAACGCTTTCTGGAGGATCTGGCGTTGAATCATCCAAGCGTGCGCGTCATTTTCAGTTGCCGCACGCTGGATTACGGCAGCCAGTTGACCAGCAAAGACCTGCCGCGCATCCCGCAGGTGGAAATCACCGCGTTGACCGACCCGCAAATCGAACAGTTTTTGTCGATATACAGCCCGGATCATGGCGAGTCATTATGGCGGCAATTGAAGGGTACGCCGCAGGCCGATCTGTACCGTTCGCCGTATTACCTTAAACTGCTGATCGATCAGACGCAGGATGGCGAGATACCCAAAGGGCGCGCGGCACTGTTTACCGGTTTCGTGCGCGCCACATTGCAACGCGAAATCCCGGACAACGAGCGTTTGCGCGAGCAGGACTGGTTGCTGACCGAACGCGAGCGCAAGCGAATCGGTCAATGCCAAAATGACTATGAACTGCCCAAACGTGGCAAGCTGTTTAATACGCTGGCAGCGTTTGCGTTTCAATTGCAGCAGAAACAACACGATGGCGAAACGGACAATGTCGGCCATTCCGGAAACAAGTCGCAGGTTCGTATCGATTTTGACGACGCGCTGGATATGTTGTCGGCGCAGATCGCGGATGAAGAACAGCAAGAGCATCTGCTCAATACCGCGGTGGACTTGCAGATTCTCGACATGCCGGGCAACGATGTCCTGTTTGTGCATCAACTGCTGCAGGAATACTTTGCCGCGCGTCATCTGGCCGAACGCTTCAGCGCGGCAACGGCAGAAGAAAGCACTGCATTGACCGGTTTGGCCAGCAGTGTCTGGCGCGTTGCCGATATTTCCCCAACCGTGCAGCAGGAACTGGAAAAATTGCCACGTTCGGGCACGTTGCCGGGTTTGCCGACCACCGGCTGGGAGGAAACGTTTACTCTGGCTGCGGCAATGACGGCGGATGCCGATGCGTTCGTACGTGCACTGGCGAAAGTCAATCTGCCGCTGGCAGGTCGCTGCGCGGCTCAGCCTGATGTCAGCCTTTCCGATGATTTGCGTTCGGATTTGCAGCGCCAACTGGTTGATCGCAGCCGTGACATCGATACCGATCTGCGCGCCCGCATTCTGGCCGGCGATGCGTTGGGCCGGCTGGGTGATCCACGTTTCAAAGTGCAACAAGGGCCGCTGGGCCGTTACCTGTTGCCGCCGATGATCGCAATTGACGGCGGCACGTATACAATCGGCAGCGACGAAAAACTCGAAGACGATAAAGCACGGTGGCATGACGTGCAACTCGCACCGTTTGCACTCGGGCAGTTTCCGGTGACCAATGCGGAATTCCGCTGTTTCATCGAATCCGGCGGTTATGACGACCCGCGCTGGTGGGACACGCCGCAGGCGCAGCGCTGGCAACGTGGCGAAGGCACCGGAGAAGGTGCCCGGAGCGCTATGCGTATTGCCCGCGATCGTTTTAATAACGATGCACAGTTTTTTATTCAATTTTGCGAAAAACATGCCTGGACTGAAGCGGAAATTCAGCAAGGGCGGGACTATTGTGCGATGACCGATGACGTGTTTGAAGCGATGCTGAAAGAACGGTGGCCGGATCAGCGTTTTGTACAACCTAGAAGATGGGGTGATTCGGGGTTTGATGCGCCGAACCAGCCGGTAGTCGGCGTATGCTGGTTTGAAGCGCGTGCGTATTGCGCCTGGCTCAGCGCGCAATCCGTGCAGTGTTATCGCCTGCCGACCGAGGCTGAATGGGAAGCTGCGGCAAGCGGGAAGGTAGGGCGCCGTTATCCGTGGGGAGAAACGTTCGATGCCACGTGGTGTAATACGATTGAAACCCGGCTGCGGCGTACCACGCCGGTGGGGGTGTTTCCCGAATCGGACACGCCTGCTTCGATATCCACATCGAATTCCGGCATTGCCGATCTGGCAGGTAACGTATGGGAATGGACCGGCAGTTTGTACCAGCCATATCCGTATCGGGCCAGCGACGGCCGCGAAGTGCCGGAAGGAGAAAATTGGCGCGTGTTGCGCGGCGGCTCGTGGTACTTCCACGGCGGGCACTGCCGCTCTGCTCATCGCAACCACAACGATCCGTTCACCCGCCACTCCTACACCGGTTTCCGTCTTGCCCGAGGTCATTGCTCTCAGGTCAGGCAGGGACATGCCCGGAGGGTATGGTCTTCAGTGAGCAGGTCAGCAGCCGGCTGACCGCAGCGCGACGGGGCGCGCGAAGGCTCAGACGGGGAGTGGACTGCGCGTTCGTGTAGGGTGGATAAGCGCAGCGCCATCCACCATAACCTCGGAATTTTGGATGGATGGCTGTGGTGGATGACATTTCATTTATCCACCCTACATTTTGAGGGATTTGCAGGGTGGACGAGCAAAGCGTCATCCACCAGAATGCGGTTTCAATCGTTGGTTATGGTGGATGGCACTTCGTTTATCCCCCTACTGCTATGGGGTATGATTGGTTTTGTATTTCCATCCTATAAAAAACCATGTCGAATTATCGGCGCAATCGCGTTCCTGGCGGTACGTATTTCTTTACCGTCAATTTGTTTGACCGCCAGTCCGGTTTGCTGGTGGAGCATATCGACGTATTGCGTGATGCCATTCGTAAAACCAGACAATCCCGCCCGTTTCATATCGATGCGTGGGTGGTGTTGCCGGATCATCTGCATTGTATCTGGACATTGCCTGAACACGATGCGGATTATTCCGGGCGCTGGCAGGCGATTAAAAAAGCTTTTTCGAAATCCATTCCGCAAAATGAACAGCGCACGGCTGTGCAATTCAAACGCAAGGAACGTGGCATCTGGCAGCGGCGCTTCTGGGAGCACACCATTATCAGTGAGCGCGATTATGCCGCGCATGTGGATTATATTCATTTCAACCCGGTCAAGCATGGCTGGGTGCAGGCGGTCAGGGATTGGCCTTATTCAACTTTTCATCGGTGGGTTGAACGCGGCGTATATCCGCTGGATTGGGCAGGTAGCGATAAGGCGGAATTGGATACCGGAGAGCGTTTGGATTGATTCACAGAGTAGGGTGGATGAGCGCAGCGTCATCCACCATAAACCGGAATTTTGGATGGATGGCTGTGTGGTGGATGGCACTTCGTTTATCCACCCTACAATGGCTACCTTGCCAATTGATGAAAAATTGCATTGGTCAGGTTGAATATTGCAGGTCTATAATCCATCTATCCTGATAACTTTGAATTTCCGGAGGAACCATGCGTACGATTTTTGCTGTTCTTGTGTTGATGCTGTGTTCCACACATCTTGCCGCTGAAAATGACAACGCGGCGCAGCTTGAAGACAAAGCCAGGCAGCTTGCCGCGCAACTGGGCATGCAGTTGAAGGCGCGGCTGCAATCGGCGATTGAATCGGGCGGGCCGGCCAGTGCGATTGCGGTGTGCAACGTCGCTGCGCCGGAAATTGCGGCGGAGCTGTCCAGAGACGGCTGGACAGTCGGGCGCACCAGTCTGAAACTGCGCAATCCTGCCAATCGGCCGGATGCGTGGGAACAGGCAACGTTGCTCGCGTTTGAACAGCAACTCGCATCCGGCGTGCCTGTGGCCAGTCTGCAGAACAGCACGGTTGAATCCGATGCGGGCGAGACCCGTTACCGGTTTATGAAAGCGATACCGGTTGATGGGGTTTGCATGGCCTGTCACGGTGAAGTCATCTCTGAGCCGGTGCGCGCGGCGCTGGCGGAAAAATATCCGCAGGACGCCGCCACCGGTTACAAGCCTGGTGAATTGCGTGGCGCGTTTACCATGACGAAGATTCTGGCTATCGATTAGCCATGCGCTGAAGTTGAATAGGCATGTATTGCCGGTCAAGCGCTTAATCAGTGACTGTTGTTTGTTTCAAATCAAAATGTTCGGTTTGCAATTCTGATATGAATATGTAAGTATTCATCGTCAAGGAGGGGATCAAAATGCAAACTCCGGTGCAAGCTTCGTCGCAAAATTTTCTCAGCAGCACGCATTTACCGGCAACTTCCAGGGATGAATCCCAATCCCTTGAAAATGCGCTTCGACACATCCTTGCTCAAGATCATCAAGGCAGTTTTTATGCCATGTTCGCACGTTATCAGCGTATTCTGGCGGATAACGGCCAACGTCATGTCTGGCCTGTGGTGCACAAAAAACTCGAAACGCTGTTCAAATGCGGCAAGGCGGAGGTGATCAGCGGCCCGATGATCGGTATTCCCGTCTCGATACGCGACAGCGATTATTTCAAGCATCTGGATCATGACGGGTCTGACAAGCGATCAGTGATGGCCAGCATCGAGTGGATGGCGACGGCCTGGAACGCAACGTATGCCGATACCGGCCTGTGGATGGGAAAAACATTTGAACCCGTTTCACGCGACACCGTTGCGGAAAAAACGGGCAATCATACGCCGACGGTGAGTGCCTACAATGCGGAAACGATGCGCATCGGGCGCAATTTTTTCCGCGAGCCGCCCGACCCCAATCTGATCCAGGCGATTGGACTGCCTGGACTGACGGCATTGTGGAATCTGAAAAAGCGGCCATTGAATACGGGCGTGGAAGGTTTTGACGGCGAGTTGCTGGCGCAGAATCTGGAAAAGGAGAAAGCCATTCCCTACACGATGACCGGCGGTTATTTTCTGTGTGACACCGGCCAATCGGTTGTTCCTGAAATGAATCGCAAGGCTGTGTATCAATTGAATTACCGCTGGCCTGCGCTGAAGCCGAGTTTTCCGATGACGCGCCTGATCGACGAGATCGTGCGTATCGATGACGGCATTTATCTCGGGCAACTGGTTTTTGCCACGCGCCACTTCAGCCTTGGCAGCATCACGTTGCCCAATGATGATGTTGTTTCCATCGGTGAAAACTATCCCGAACGCGGCTTTTGGGAAAAAATCAAACGCTTGCTCGGCATGGGCGGCGCGGAGGATAGGCAGTATTACGGATACCAGAATAACGGTTTCTTTTTGATGGTCGATCCGGCTTTTGCCAGGCTGTTTTATGCCGATGACGCCTTTCCGCAGTTGCGGCCGCGTCCGGGAGAAACCGGTTATCATGAACTGGGTTATGATCAGTCTGAAGCCGCAATGCCAATTTCCACATCGGCAGAATCACAAGGGGCTGCCGTTGCATCCGGCAAAGCCCGGTACGAACCGGAAATGACCGACTGGATTAACGGCTGGCAACAGAATCCGGCGCTTGCCAAGAAATTCACCACGTTTATCCTGGAGGCTTCGCCGCTGGGTGCGCAGGATGATTTTGTCGAGGGCATGCGCGGAGAAGGAGAATCGATACTCCAGATGTTGCAGCGGATCAGTCATGAAATTTCCGCGCAAAGCAATCCCGACGATGAACTGAAGCATTTTGAGAAACTCAATGCGCTGTTTCGCCGTGGTGTTGCGCCGAAAGTCAGCAGCGGCCTGTTTCAGGGCAGCGGCGAGCGGGGTTATAACTGCCGCCTCGACAGCCGGGAAACGAACGACTGGTACGGCGAACCGGTGCGCACCACCGGATTCGATTATTATCATGGGGCTACGCTGAATCTGCATTGCGGATTTTCTGAAACGTTCTCGCCGGAGCGGCGTGAAAAGCACGACGATGCCAAGCTTTTTCCCAGTTCGCTGGCGAACCTGCTGGATATGGGCTCGCCGCCAAACCTGCTGAATATGACGTGGCATTCCATCGGGAAATTTATTTTTCCGTGGGCGGGAAAGTCGTTTGAGAAAATCTCCGCGCGTAAGTTGAGCATGTTTCTGGATGAAAGCGACGATCTGGCCGAACGCTATCCTGAAAGAGTCAAAACGCTCGAATCCTTTCTGGCCAGCAGACCGCATTACATGCTGGTGGAAAAAAACCGGGAGCATTACTGGAAAGCGGGCGGCGCTTATGCGAAACATCTGCAAAGCGGCGGTTGGGATAACGGCATGTCCGATGAAGACAAAGCGTTCTGGGAACAGGAAGCCGCCGTGCACTGGGTGGACGGCAACAATATTCAGGACCGGCGCATCGTTGCGGCAGATCCGTTGATGCGTATCGTCGACATGAATTACCGCGTGCCCGATGCCTCCCTGCTGGCGGCCGCTGCGGAGGGGCCGACGCCGTTTGCACGACAAGGCTACATTTTTCTGGGGACGGATGACCGGGAATCAGTGCTGGTGATGAATAACGGTCCGGAAAGAAGGAAAACAGTGTTTCAGTTTCATTATCGTTTTCCCATGATCGGCGGTCCGACGCCCATCGGTTTTTGCCTGGATGAACTTGTAGAAATCGCTGATGGTCTGTATCTCGGCCAACTGATTTACTCAACGGCGCTAACGGTGCCTTTTCATTCTTCGGTTGATCCGGGTGATTATAAGTATCAGCTTTTTGGCTATTTTCTGTTGCTCGATGATGCCTGGCAACATCACCGGCTGGCAATTGGACTGGATACGCTGCACTAATCTGACAGGAGGAACCAAGCGATGCAGACAGCGAAGTTAAACCGTGGCGGCATAGCCATCGATCTTGAGCAGGGCGCTGTTGAAGTGGATGCGTTCAATGCGGCGGGTGAGGGTGTTGCCTGTTTTCCCATTCCCAATGATGCGCCGGAGCAAATCAGAACATTGCGGGATCTTGCGCTGAGTCATATCCGGCTCAGCGATTTTCCGCTGGTGGAAGCGTGGCGTAACCAGTTGTTTGATCCTGCATGGATACCGGAAGTCTGCGATGAACTGCCGCGTTTGCTGACCGAGTTTCTGCGCATACCGGAAAACGATGCGCTGCCGCCCGCGACGCGGCGTGCGCGCGCATTGAAGCATATTTTCAGCCATAAAACGCCGCTGGTGCGCAAAACCGATCTGCTACCGGGGCAGACTACGACCAGTTTTGTCGGCCCGGTGGTGCATATGGATATGAGCGGGTACTGTATCTGGCCGGAACTGGAAACCATCGCGACACGGCCGCAGAATCCGTTCAAGATCACACCGGAGGTGGCCAAACGACTGAACGAGGAAATTTTTCCGTTCTGGCTGGAGCGGCGTACGGTTCAGGAGGCTGCGCGTTATGCGGATTACGATACGGCGGATTACACCAATGATCATCGGGATACGGTGGATGGCGGCATGACGGGCGACCGGCCGTCGATCGATCCGCCGTTAAAGAAACGCGTGGGTGAAACGCCGAAATGCCAGGAATTGTTTGAACGTATTGCGTTTTATCTGACCGACAAAGCCACGGCTGTTTCGCACACTGCGCCGGATTTCGGCCGTGTGCTCAGGTATGGTATCGACGGCCTGATCGCGCAGATACAGCTGGATATTCTGCATGTCAATGCGGCGCGCTTGACAGACGAGCAGAAGGCATTTGCCGAATCGGTGATTACGGTTTACGAGGGCGTCAGGATTTATGCCGAACATCTTGCCGAAGCCGCTGAGAAAACTGGGAACAGCGAGCTGGCAACCATTTGCCGCAAGGTGCCGGCAAAACCGGCGGAAACGCTGGCCGAGGCGCTGACGGCTGTGTGGATCTGCTATCACCTGTTGTTGCAGGAAAATACCAATTTCGGGCTGTCGTTGGGCAGACTGGATCAAACACTGAATGATTACTATCTGAACGACTGGCAGCAGCAGCCGGACGAAGCATCAAAAGCCGCGTATACGCAGAAAGCGGTTGAACTGATGTGTCATTTCTTTCTGCGCTGTTCCGATCATGTGCCTTTGTCGCCGGAAACGGCGGAGGTTTTGTTTGCCGGCAGCGGCTCCAATCAGGCGCTGACGGTTGGCGGCACGCGCTATGTCGACGGCAAAACCGTCGATGCGGTCAACGATATGACCTATATCATTCTCAAAGCAACCGAAATACTGGCGATTCGCGATCCCAATGTGCATGCGCGTTATCACAAGGATGTGCATCATCGCGCGCCCGATGGCCGTCCGCTGGCGCTGAACGAATTTTCACCGTATCTGCGGCGGGTTTGCCAAGTCAATCTGATCACGCGTGCGACCCCTGCGCTGCATGGCGATGCGCCGGTGATTCACAGCATGGCGAATTATTATGCGCGGCACGATCATGTCACGCTGGAGGAAGCGCTTGCCGATGCGCATGACTATGCATCCATCGGATGTATTGAACAGAACGCCGATCATAAGCACTATGGGCATACCGGATCGACCCTGCTGGTTCTGCCTGCTGTGCTTGAACTGGCCATGTTTGGCGGCAAGCACCGCAGTGACGGTATCGGTAAAAATGATCCCAATCTGTTTTATGGCAAGCCGGAACACACCACGCCACCGCTACGGGAAATGACGTCAATGCAGGATTTCATCGACAGCTTTCAGGTTCAGCTCGACGAAATGGCGCGGCACTGCGTGCAGTTTAATAACTATCTGGGCCGCACCTTGGAGAAAGTGCGGCCTTCGCCGTTCCTGTCCGGCCTTTTTGATGGCCCGACCAACAAACCCGGCGGCAGCGGCGCTAAATTCCGCGATGTCTCTTCCGGCGGTGCGAAGTACAATTCGTCCGGTGTGGCGATTATCGGACTTGCCGATGTGATCGATTCGTTCTGCGTGATCGATGCGCTGGTATTTGGCGGTAAAATGACGGCCGATGAGCTGGTCGCCGTACTCGACGCCAATTTTGATCCGGCAAAATTACCGGCAAGTGAGCGCCGGAATATCTTGAGCACCCTGATCGCGAAGATACGCAAACAGTTTTCGAATCGTGAAGACAAACCATTCATCAAACTGACACCGGCGCGTTTACAGGAATGCGCAAAACTGATCCGTCTCGCGCCGAAATACGGCGCCGGTGTGGATGAAACCGAAGATGGGCTCTACAACAATGCGCTGGCGGTAAAATACACCCGCTTGCTGACCAGAATGATACAGGATGTTTTCTTCAAATATCGCACGCACCGTGGCGGGCGTTATTTGACGGGGTACTGGAGCATGACCAATCATGCCGGTTTCGGCCTGCTCTACAAGGCCACGCCGAACGGCCGCCGTGACAGCGCATCATTTGCCAGCGGCATTACGCCATGCCCCGGCATTGTCAAAGGCAACGGCGATCCGGTGCTGTTGCTTGATCATATGCTGTCGGTTGTCAGTGTTGATCCCGATACGGTGCAAAATGGCTATACCTACAATCTGAGCCTGACGCCGCGCGGCAGGCAATACTTCAGGGAAGATACCGATCTGTTCGCCATGCATATGAAAACCTTTATGGATCAGGATGGCGTGCTGGTGCAGCTTTGTGTGACTTCGATCGAAGATTTTATCGCCGCGCATCGGGCCGCGACGGCGGCAGGCAGGGAAGATGCGGGCGAAGCCGAGCAAAAAGCGCTGGCGCCTTACAAGGATCTGATGATTCGCGTAGCCGGATACTCGGCCTATTACGTGACGCTGAGTTCGCAAATGCGCCAGGAAATTATCGATCGCGCCAATTTTGATATGAAAAGCGGAGTCGAACAACATGCCGCGATGGGAGGCTGAAAATGCATGCTACGTTACCGGCACTGCCGAATGGTATTCATCATCTTTTAAAAACGGGGCTGCAACTCGGCGAGAAGCAGCCCGAGCTGGCCGGATTGTTGAGCAAGGCGGAAGGCAGAATCCTTGCCGGCGGCATGGCCGCGCTGATTAAACTGGGTTTTGGCTTTCTGATCAGCGAAGGATTGAGCGAAAGCAAGGCAGCGCAGGCGCAGGCTTTTTTTCAGGACAATTTCGTTATTAAAGACCCCTATGCACCGCACGGTATCCGTTATTACCAGGGAAAAATTCTCATCTGCACACGCAAACCGGATGACGACATGAATGTGCTCATCCGGTTCTGTCCCAATCCGTCCGAACTTTACCTGGATACGCCGCTGGGCCGGCGGTTCAATCCCTGCGCTGTGGTCGATACGAAGGTGTTGAGCGAAGCAGAAGCGAACCGCATCGAACAGAATCCGGACAAAGTCGACCTGGTGATTCGTTTCAGGGATGCCCAAGCGATTTTGAATCTGGCTCAACGGCCTGACGCCGATGTGGTGCAGCTGCTGCTTGAAAATCTGGTGCAGATCAGCGGGAATTTCGGCCATATGTTCAAGTTTGGCGCGATCGGTAAGCATGTGCAGGCGGTATTGTCAGGAATGCATTAGTTTTGCTTGTGATAAAAGCGACGGATATGAATGATCGTGGCCTGATATTCGACATCAAGCGCGACAGTACGGAAGACGGGCCGGGCATTCGCACCGTGGTTTTTTTTAAAGGCTGTCCGCTGTCCTGTATCTGGTGTCAGAATCCGGAAGGCAAGCGGTTTATGCCGGAAGCCGATGTGAACGGCAATCGGATTGGGACGTGGTATACGGTGGATGAACTGGTTTATCGCTTAGTGCAGGACAAGCCTTTTTTTACAACAACGGGCGGTGGCGTAACACTTTCCGGCGGCGAGCCGACGCTGCAAATGGATTTTGCCGGACAATTGCTCCAGGCGCTCAAGCAGGAGGGGGTTCATACCGCGCTGGAGACTGGCGGTTTTTTTGCCTTTGACGCCTTCAAAGAGAAAATGCTGCCTTGGCTGGATTTGATTTATTTTGATCTCAAACTGATCGATGTGGCTGAAAGCGAGCGCTATAGCGGACGATCCAGCAAGAAAATTTTCGACAATTTCTCGGCATTGATCAAAACCGCGACAATCCCTGTCATTCCCCGAATACCACTGATTCCCGGCATTACTGCAACCGAACGTAACCTGAAAGGCATCGCGGCGTTTCTGGCAAAACACGATGTTAAAACCTGTGCACTGATGCCGTACAACCCGCTCTGGCTGGGCAAGCTTGAGAATCTGGGGATTACCGCGCCCCGTTATACCCATAGCCGCTTCATGACGACCGATGAGCTCAAAGCCTGCGCCGGTTATTTTGCCAGTCCATCCATCGCATCAACAAACCAGAGTTGAAGAAGCGTGATTATTCCTGCCAATATCACCATGCCGAGCCGGATTAGGCTGAATTAGCGCAGCGTAATCCGGCATTAACACTGTTGGGGTGAATGCAATGAACCCCAAGTGCGCCTTGCGAAGGCGCATAAACAGCACGGTGAAAAAATCCGTGTCAGAGCACAAGCCGTGATTCCAGCGAACTGGCCGAGTAATTGTTTTTAAATCTCAATTTATGCTTGAGAATGAGAGTATCTGGATATACAATTTAAATGTGTATATCATTCAGGGGAGCCATCTCATGCAGGTTTCAAAATGGGGTAATAGTCTGGCAATCCGATTGCCCGCATCGATTGTTGAAATACTCGATCTCAAGGAAGGCGATACGATTGAAATTCACGTGGCGGGTTCCCGTGATATTGAGATTATGAAAACACCGGAAGTCCGTGAAATTCTTGAACGTCTGAGAAAGTATCGTGGGCGGTTGCCGAAAGACTTCAAATTTGACCGCATCGAGGCGCATGAAAGATCATAGCGCTTTTCTGGATACGAATATTCTGTTGTATCTGTTATCCGAAGATGAAACAAAATCTGTTCAGGCGGAAAGCACCGTCGCGGCTGGCGGTGTTATCAGTGTTCAGGTGCTCAATGAGTTCGCAAGTGTGGCTCGGAGAAAGCTGGATTTATCTTTCGATGAAATCCGGGAATTTCTTTCGCACATATGCATGGTGTGTCCAGTGATACCGGTTACTGTCACGGTGCATGATCAGGGACTTCGAATTGCGGAAAACTATGGGCTATCGATATATGATGCACTGATCGTCGCTGCGGCATTATCGGCAGGTTGTACAACGCTTTATTCGGAAGACATGCAGGACGGGCAGATGATTGATGCGCAGCTTTTAATACGTAATCCGTTTGCGTGAGTTTGTTCCAGTCAAATAGTCGTTATGGCCGATGCAATGGTTGCTGAGCCGTCTATGTTGACCTTCGAATGTCCGTCGTCGGTTCGCGCGCAAATGTTTTTACGATCCGAGAAAATGCGTCCGTAAAAGAGGGCGGGTTTCTTGTAAAATAGCCTATCTGTTTAATTCAAGAAGAAGAGTAAATAATGTCAGAAACTTACGACGTTGCGGTAATCGGCGGTGGGCCGGGAGGCTATGTTGCGGCAATACGCTGCGGGCAGCTAGGATTGAATACGGTCTGTATCGATGCGTGGAAAAATGCGAGGGGACGCGCCAGTCTGGGCGGCACCTGTTTGAATGTCGGCTGTATTCCTTCCAAAGCATTGCTGGAATCCTCGGAGCGCTTTTTTCAAGTGCAGCATGACATTTCAGCGCACGGCATCAAGGTAGAGAATGCAGCGATTGATGTGTCAGCCATGGTTGCCCGGAAAGACAAGATCGTAACGACTTTTACAGCGGGTATCGCCTCGCTGTTTAAAAAGAATAACGTCAAATCGGTTCATGGTACGGGAAAGCTGCTCAAACGCGACGATTCCGCAGAAGCATGGCGTATCGAAGTTGTCGATGGTGATACGGTGCAACATGTTCAGGCGAAACATGTCATCGTGGCCACAGGGTCGGTGCCGCGTCAGCTGCCGATGATCACCGTGGATAATGATCGCATACTCGATAATGCCGGTGCGCTGTCGTTATCCGAGACGCCGCAGCGGCTGGGCGTGATCGGGGCGGGTGTCATCGGGCTTGAAATGGGTAGTGTGTGGCGCAGACTGGGCGCCGAAGTCACCATCCTTGAAGCGATGCCGGAGTTTTTGATGGCGGCGGATGCACAGATCGCGCAGGAGGCTCGGAAAATTTTTACCAAGGAAACGGGATTGAAAATTCTGACCGGTGTAAAAATCAATGCGATCAACACCGGTGATGCGCAAGTTACTGTCGATTACCTTGATGCGGAGGGTAACGCGCAGCAATTGTTGATTGATAAGTTGATCGTGGCGATTGGTCGAGTGCCGAATACTACGGGACTGGGTGTCGATGAGAACGGTCTCAAGCTGGATGAGCGCGGTTTTATTGTGGTGGATGACTATTGCCGCACCAGTTTATCCAATGTCTATGCCGTCGGCGACGTGGTGCGCGGGCCGATGCTGGCGCACAAGGCATCGGAAGAAGGCGTGTTTGTGGCGGAAGCGATTGCCGCCAGTGTAAACGGCGATGGTCAGCAACATGAGGTCGTTGATTTTAATACGATTCCCTGGGTGATTTATACCGCGCCGGAAATTGCCTGGGTGGGGAAAAACGAGCAGGAGCTTAAGGCGGCGGGTATTCCGTACAAAACGGGGCAATTTCCTTTCATGGCCAACGGCCGCGCGCGTGCGATAAATGCGGCAAGTGGTTTTGTCAAGGTGTTAGCGCACGCCGAGACGGATCGTGTGCTGGGCGTTCATATGATCGGTCCGCATGTTTCCGAATTGATTTCCGAAGCTGTGATGGCAATGGCGTTTTCGGCTTGCAGCGAGGATATTGCCGCTATCGTTCATGCGCATCCTTCGCTGTCAGAAGTGTTTCATGAAGCGGCGCTGGCTGCAAATAACCGTGCCTTGCATATCTGATTGCTGTCATGCGACGGGAAAATGTGCGCAGAGTCTGGTTTTTTTGAATCCGGATGGGAGGGAGGTATTACTTGAGTGTTGAGATGAAAACGGCTGATCTGGAATGGCCTGGGTCGTTCGATGTATGCAGCCGTTTTGGTCAATTAAAGCGGATTAATGAAAAACTCTAATTAGTTAGGTAAGCAATTCTGACTTTTCGGATCAACGCCGCAGGACCAGCGTAATTCTTTTATGCCTGCTGTTTTGTTGACCAGATAGTCCGCTTTTAATTGTTTGTTCTGCTCTGCGGTTAACGCCGCTCTTTCAGGAATAAAACGCTCGTTACTCCAGAAACGTATTCTGCAGAACTCGTCTTCGCTCTGGCATAAACGGCTGATGGCGTTGCTGTATACCGTTTTGTCGGTATGACGGCTTTGCTCGACGAGCACCATGTAAACCTTTTTGCCTGAATTGCCCAGTTCGGCGATACGAACGGTTTTCCAGCCGTTTCCGCTTTCCAATCCGGTTGAGTCGTTTGCTGCTTCTTCTTCCGCTGCAGCTGCTTCATCGGTTGCATCTGCTGTGTCTTCATCAGATTCAGCGTATGCTGTGCAGGAAAGGCTTAATGCTAAAAACAAAAGTGTGCAAAAAAACTTTTTGTTCATAAAATCTCCATGACGAACTTTGTTTATTTTTTAATTTCAGTGCTATAGCTTTCAAAAATAACAACATTGAAATGATGCGTGCGGAATAAAGTGACCATCCGACCCATATATTAGCAGCGGAAGTATAACCCAAGCCATACTGTGGGGCACTGTTTTTTTGATTGTGATTTCGGAAAATATAGTGGTTTTTGCAGGTGTCAGAAAAGATATTAAGAAATTTTTGAAACCAGCGCTAAAATGCAAAGAACGTAGAGTGCGCGGTGCTGTCAGATACAAAAAAAGATTCCTGCAGATGCTTATGTGTACGATGATGGTGGCGGGATGACGGTTATGGCAAGTTATCGATCTGCGCAGGATTTGCAAAAGCGGGATAGTATTTATATTCGCTTGATATTATAATCTCAAGTTTTTTTATTCTGGCCAGTTGCTTAGACACTAACGCTCATGCAGTTATTCGCCTTTGGTATTAACCATACTACAGCGCCTCTGGATGTGCGCGAACAGGTCACATTCCCGGAGAATGCCATGGAACATGCGCTGCATGATCTTGTTGGGCGTAATCCGATCAAGGAAGCCGCGATTGTGTCGACTTGCAACCGTACAGAGGTCTATTGCAGCACTGAGAAGCCTGAAGAAGCTATGCGCTGGCTGGCGGATTTTCATCACTTGCAGGTGAATGATCTGGATCCTTATCTCTATAAGCTGCCGCGCGAGAAGGCAGTCAAGCATGCATTCCGCGTGGCCAGTGGACTTGATTCGATGGTGCTCGGTGAGCCGCAGATCCTGGGGCAGTTGAAGAGCGCGGTTAAGTCGGCTGAGAATGCCGGTACGCTGGGTTTGTTGCTGCATAAGCTGTTTCAACGGACATTTTTTGTTGCCAAGGAGGTGCGGACTTCCACCGAAATTGGTTCAAATTCAGTATCTATGGCTGCCGCAGCAGCACGGCTTGCTGAACGGATCTTCGGTGAGATCAGTGAGCAACGCATCCTGTTTATCGGTGCTGGAGAGATGATTGATTTGTGCGCCAGTCATTTTGCCGCGCGTAACCCAAAACATATTACCGTCGCCAATCGAACCATTGAACGTGCACAGGCGTTGTCAAAAAGATTCAACGCCACGGCGATTACTCTGGCGGATTTGCCGGATCAGCTGGCTTTGCACGATATCGTTGTGACCTGTACGGCCAGTCCATTACCCATTTTGGGAAAAGGTATGGTTGAACGCGCCATTAAGGCGCGCAAACATCGCCCCATTTTTATAGTCGATCTTGCTGTGCCGCGTGATGTCGAGTCGGAAGTTTCCGAGCTGGATGATGTTTTCCTTTATTATGTTGATGATTTGTCAGAGATTGTGAAAGAGGGCATGGATGCACGGCAAAGTGCCGTAGCGCAGGCGGAATCCATTATCGATAATAATGTCATTGATTTTATGCGCTGGCTGGCGACACGCGAGTTGGTGC
The DNA here is from genome assembly GCA_020852475.1 of Nitrosomonas sp. Taxonomy (GTDB): domain Bacteria; phylum Pseudomonadota; class Gammaproteobacteria; order Burkholderiales; family Nitrosomonadaceae; genus Nitrosomonas. Next base: position 8,097 of record JADZAR010000061.1, on the reverse strand, counting down.
CGACGATACGCGCATTGCGCGATCAGGGCGAGCGTTATCGCCGCCACGAATTGGAGCGTGCATCCAGGTTGCTCGCCAAGGGTGAAGATCCACAGAAGGTAATGGAGTCATTGAGTAACGGTTTAATGAATAAATTTCTGCATATCCCGTCCAGTTCTCTGAATCATGCGACTGTTGACGAGCGCGAGCAACTGGTTGAACTCGTTAATAAGCTTTATCAATTGCATCGCCCGCAATGAAAGCCAGCCTTACCCGCAGGCTCGACCGTCTGAGTGTACGGTTTAACGAGCTCAATCAATTACTCAGCAACGAAACGGTTACCACCGATCTGGATAATTTCCGCAAACTGTCTCGCGAACATGCCGAGATCATACCGGTAGTTGATCTGTATCATGCTTATCAACAGGTTGAACGGGATTTGCAGACTGCCCGTGAAATGGCTGCTGATCCAGAAATGCGCGAATTTGCTGAGGCTGAAATACAAACCGGGAAGGAAAAGCTGGCTGTAATTGAAACAGAGCTGCAAAAACAGCTGTTGCCCAAAGACCCCAATGATGAACGTAATATTTTTCTGGAAATACGCGCAGGGACAGGTGGCGACGAATCCGCCTTGTTTGCGGCCAATCTGTTTCGCATGTACTCACGCTATGCTGAGCGACGCAACTGGCAAGTCGAGATCATATCGCAAAGTCCATCGGATATCGGTGGATATAAGGAGATTATTGCCAAAATCATTGGTCAGGGCGCATATTCCAGGCTTAAATTCGAATCCGGTGGGCATCGCGTGCAGCGTGTTCCGGTGACGGAAACGCAAGGGCGTGTTCATACTTCGACGTGCACTGTGGCGGTTATTCCTGAAGCGGATGAAATCAGTGAAGTGCAATTGAATCCGGCTGAATTGCGGATTGATACATTCCGCGCCTCGGGTGCGGGCGGTCAGCATATCAATAAGACCGATTCGGCGGTAAGAATCACGCATCTGCCGACCGGCATTGTGGTTGAATGTCAGGATGGTCGTTCGCAGCATAAAAACAAGGCGCAGGCAATGAGCGTGCTGGCTGCGCGTATTCATGCCAAACAGATGCGTGCACAACAGGCTGAGCAGGCTGCTACACGGAAATCGCTGGTCGGTACGGGGGAGCGTTCCGAAAGAATACGCACCTATAATTTTCCGCAAGGCAGGGTGACCGATCATCGTATCAATCTGACGCTCTATAAAATGGATCAGATTATGGATGGTGATATTGATGAAATCTGTTCAGCGCTGATGGCGGAACATCAAGCCGAGCAACTCGCTGCTTCGATGGAAGAATAAGCGGAAAGCATGTCCGTAGGTGCGTGGTCAATCCGGTTGATACCCTGATCTTTCGTCGGAGATTACGGATTGGAGAAACACGTCAGCCATCAGGAAAAGGTTGGTTCGTATATGGATACGCTTGCACGGGTATTGTCCTGGGCATACCGGAAAATTGATGCTATAGACGCGCGCATGTTGCTTCAGCACGTGCTGCAGGTCAATCATGCATACTTGATAACTCACCCTGAGGAACCAGTTTCCGCGCTGCAGGCCGGGGCATTCAGTACGCTCGTTTTGCGGCGCGAGAGTGGTACACCGGTGGCGTACTTGACCGGCGAGCGGGCATTTTATGATCAAACTTTCAAAGTGACGCCCGCTGTGCTGGTTCCGCGTCCGGAGACTGAACTGCTGGTTGACCTTGCGCTGGAAACAATGACTGAGAAGGATAGGCCATACCGGGTTCTGGATCTTGGTACCGGAAGTGGCGCAATCGCGATTGTCATCGCTAAACACCGACCACAGGCGAATGTTGTCGCGGTAGATTTGTCTAATGATGCACTGTCTGTTGCGCAATGGAACGCGTCCAATCTGGGCGCCAATAATGTGCGACTGATCCAGGGTAGTTGGTATGAACCGCTTGGCGCAGATGAAAAATTTGATTTGATCGTTTCTAATCCGCCTTATGTGGCTGAGCATGATCCGCATCTGCAGCAGGGCGATTTGCGGTTTGAACCGTCAATCGCCTTATCGACCGGCGAAAATGGACTTGCCTGTCTGCGCCATATTATTGCAGAAGCGCCTGCTTATCTGGTTGACGGCGGGCGGTTGCTGGTGGAACATGGTTATGATCAATCAGCTATCTGTCAACGATTGATGGAGCGCGCTGAATTTGAAGACATCAAGGTACACAAGGATCTGGTCGGTATCGAACGTGTTTGTAATGGCCGTTATTTTATGTAATTTTTACTGTTATGGAGTGAATGGAAATGAATGTAGAAGACGTGATTAAAGAGCAAGTGACGAAACATCCTGTGGTGTTATATATGAAAGGTACGCCCGAGCAGCCGCAGTGCGGTTTTTCCGCCAATGCCATCAATATTTTGAGTGCCTGTGGCGTCGATGAGCTTTTTACGGTCGATGTGCTGCAGGATCCGGAAATTCGTCAGGGTATTAAGGATTATTCAAACTGGCCGACAATTCCACAGCTTTATGTCAATGGCGAATTCATTGGCGGTTCTGATATTCTGACCGAGATGTATCAGAGCGGCGAATTGCAGGAATTGTTCAAGGAATAGGCTTTCGCAACGCCAATAACGATCAGCCGATTGTCGCCGCAACAGCATTGGCCGCTGTGGCGACAATCCAGTAGCGTGCAAATTTACCAATCGCCATGAAAATCATGGCGGATATCCAGTTAACTCTCAACCAGCCAGCCGCAACGCACAGTGCATCGCCAATAACCGGCGCCCAGGATAGCAGCAGAATCGGTGATCCATGATTGTGCACCCATTTCAGATAACGTGAGGTGTCACCGGTTTTTTTGAGTATTGTTTTTTCATCCGGGATGAGCCGCCCGATCAGATAGGAACTCATACCCCCCAGCGTATTGCCAATAGTGGCGAGGATAAGCGCCTGCCAGAGCAGACCGGGGTAGGCAATTAGAACGCCCGCGAGCACAGCTTCAGAACCGCCGGGCAGCAGTGTCGCGGCGAGAAAACTGCTGGTAAAAAGTGTCAGCAGGCTTGCTTGTTCATCCATCAGTTTAGTCCAGTCAAGTGGTTATAAGTCTGCGCGGACAGGTAAGCCGCGGGAATACCAAAATATATCTGTCGTATAGCAAGGCTCTAAAGTGTTTCCGATGCCATTTTATATTACATGTGGATATCCATTCAGGTGATCTGCCGCCTGCTGTCCGACCGATTTGAATTTTAATATATATGGAACAGCGCGGTCGGTTTCTCTAATGGCCAGAAATAATTTCTGACGCAGACCCTGTTTTCCGATGCTGATTTTTTTAAGTTTCAATGCATTGATTTTTGAATCGATGAGCCATTCCGGTAAAACACACACGCCACGATTGAGCGCGGTCATCTGCAAAATAATTTCGAGCGATTCAATCTGCTTTACTCGAGCAGGCGCTATATGCGCCGGTGCCAGGAAACGTGTGAAAATATCAAGCCTTTCCAAGGGCACTGGAAAAGACAACAAGGTTTCCTTGCTGAGGTTTTCGGGTTTCAATTGTTTGATGCTAGCCAGCGCGTGATTGCGAGATACCAGTAAAACCAGTGGATATTCGGCCAAGGTTTCATAGTGAATTTTTTCTTTTTTGATTAAATCGGGCGTAACCAGAATATCGATATGGTGATTGAGCAATCCTTCGAGTCCGGAGAATTGAAATTTCTGCACAATATCGATATCGATTCCGGGCATTTGCTGCATGAATGGACCGATGACGGCATTCAGCCACTGGAAGCAAGGATAGCATTCCACGCCTATGCGCAGAATACCTTGGCAGCCTTCACTATAGGCCTTCAATGTTTTCTCCGCCTGCGATAAAACAGGCAGAATCTGGTTTGCAACATCCAATAATAATCGGCCTGCTTGTGTCAGCCGCAGGCCGCGCCCTTCTTTTTGCCACAACGCAATGCCCAGTTTCTTTTCCAAATAGCTGATCTGATGTGATAGCGCCGGCTGGCTAAGACACAAGGCATGCGCTGCTCCGGTGAGTGTTCCGTACTGTTCAAGCGATTGTATGATTCTAAGGTGACTGTGTTCAATCATGTATGAGAAATATTAATGGAAGTTTTGAAATTCATCATTATTATTTATTGTTTGCTGTTTGTACAATAATGCGTCTATTTTTTAAATGGTAAAGTAATCATGACAACAACACATAGTTTAGGATTTCCCCGTATCGGCCGTCAGCGCGAGCTGAAATTCGCGCTGGAGCGTTATTGGAAAAACGCAATAACCGAAGAGGCGTTGCTGGAGGTGGCAGCAAATCTGCGTATTCAGAACTGGCAGGATCAGGCCGCACTTGACTGGTTGCCGACGGGTGATTTTTCGTTATATGACCATGTGCTCGATACCAGCTTTATGCTGGGTAACGTGCCGGAACGGATCAGTCAATCAGCCGGAAAGAAGATGGATCATTATTTTCGCCTGGCCAGAGGGCGCAGTGTATCTGATGACGCTGACTGTGCGTGTGTCAGCGCTGGAGAACTGACCAAGTGGTTCGATACCAATTACCATTACATTGTCCCTGAATTTGATAAAAACACACGGTTTTCGCTCAATGCCGGTCAGCTGCTGCAGCAGATCCGGGAAGCCCGGCAGCAGCATGACCGGGTGAAACCGGTTATTCTGGGACCGGTTACTTATCTTTGGCTCGGCAAATGCAAGGACGCTACGGATAAGCATGATCTGTTGGACGATTTGATTCATGCATATGAACAGCTCTTCAAAGCGCTCAAGGATGAGGGTGTTACGTGGGTGCAGATTGATGAACCGGTGCTGGTTATGGAGTTGAATGAATCCTGGAAGCACGCATTGCGGAAAACGTATTATCAGTTGCAGGCAGCGCCGGTAAAACTGATGCTGACGACTTATTTCGGCCAATTACAGGAGAACCTGCAACTGGCCTGCGAATTACCCGTGGACGGGGTCCATCTTGATGCGGTTACAGCAAGGGACGAAGTCGCCAAAATAATCGACTGGCTGCCAAGTCACAAGATACTGTCTCTCGGTGTCATCAACGGACGCAATATCTGGAAAACCGATCTGAATGCCGCACTGGACTGGCTGGAGCCTGTCCATGCGCGCCTGCAGGAACGCTTGTGGCTTGCGCCATCCTGTTCGCTGCTGCATGTGCCGATTGATCTCGACAGTGAGCAGGCGTTAACACATGACATTCGTTCCTGGCTGGCGTTTGCCGTGCAGAAATTACAGGAAGTCAAGGTGCTGGCAACGGCGCTCGATCATGGCAGGGAAGCTGTTTCCGAGGCATTGCAGGAGAATCGGGCGGCAATCGAAAGCCGTCGGCAGTCTGAATCTGTGCATAGCGCTGCGGTTAATTCACGTCTGCTCGAAATCAATCCGGCAATGAGTAGACGCAAGTCGTCTTACGCGCAACGCGCGGCAGAACAGAGAAGAAAAATACCTTTGCCGCTTTTTCCAACCACGTCAATCGGTTCTTTTCCGCAGACGCAGACAATTCGCCAGGCCCGCCTGGATTTCCGCAAGGACAGGCTGTCGGCGGAAGCATACCGGCTGGCGATGCAAAAAGAGATCGAGCATTGCGTGCGCGAACAGGAAGCGCTCGACCTTGATGTGCTGGTTCATGGCGAGCCCGAGCGCAACGATATGGTGGAATATTTTGGCGAGCAGCTTGCGGGGTTCGCCCTGACGCAACACGGCTGGGTGCAGTCCTATGGATCAAGATGCGTTAAGCCGCCGATTCTCTATGGCGATGTATCGCACACGCACGAGATCACCGTGGAATGGATTCAATACGCGCAGTCGCTGACCGGGAAACCTGTGAAGGGTATGCTGACCGGCCCGGTCACTATGTTGAACTGGTCTTTTGTACGGGATGATCAGCCGCGTTCGGAAACCTGCAAACAACTGGCGCTCGCGATACGCGATGAAGTGCTGGCTTTGGAAAAAGCCGGAATTGCCATTATTCAGATTGACGAGGCTGCGCTCAGGGAAGGTCTACCATTAAGGAAGTCGCAATGGCAGACTTATCTTGACTGGGCGATTCTGGCGTTTGGCATTGCCGCTAATGGCGTTGAGGACAGTACGCAGATTCATACGCATATGTGCTATTCGGAATTCAACGATATCATGGAAGCCATAGCCCGGATGGATGCCGATGTCATTACCATAGAAACATCCCGTTCCGCGATGGAGCTGCTGGATGCTTTTGATCAGTATCATTATCCGAATGAAATCGGACCGGGAGTTTATGATATTCACTCGCCTAATATTCCTTCAATGGATGCGATTGCAGATTTGATGAGAAATGCGGCGCGGCGGATACCGATTCACAGATTGTGGGTCAATCCGGATTGCGGATTGAAGACGCGAAACTGGGAAGAAGTCAGACCTGCACTGAAAAATATGGTTGCGGCCAGTCGTTATTTGGCGGCGCATTTCAGAACCGTTCCGGCCAGGTAAATTTGACTTGCAGGGTTTAATTAGCGATGATATGCAGCTTGGAGCTCCCAGTTTATTTTCGTTTAATCCCGCTTGATTTCGTTTAGATCGCTTGTGTTTAGCATCGGTAAGTAATAGAACAAAGGCGACCGGAAGCAAGCAATTAGAGGTAATCAGAAAGAACCCAACTAGAAAAGGAAACACTATGACTATCCAAAATACATTTAAACAAAGCGTTAAAAATACGATCAATGCAAAACATTTGCTCAAACATCCGTTTTACATTGCCTGGACAGAAGGCAAATTAACTAAGGAGCAATTGCGTCACTATGCCGAGCAATATTTTTATAATGTTCTGGCGGAACCGACTTATCTGAGCGCCGTTCACTTTAATACACCGCATTTCAGCACCGCTGCGAACAGTGGTGACATCAGCGTGCGGCAGGAAGTGCTGAAAAATCTGATCGACGAAGAGCACGGTGAATCCAATCATCCGGCTTTATGGAAAGCATTCGCGTTTGCCCTGGGTGCGAACGATGAAAGTCTGGCCAGCGCCAAGGCACTGCCTAATACGGACAAACTGGTTTCCACATTCCGTGATATTTGCTTGAATCGTCCTTTTTACGCCGGATTGGCGGCGCTGCATGCATTTGAGTCGCAGGTCCCCGATATTGCGAAAGTCAAAATCGAAGGTCTGGCGGAGTTTTACGATATGACTAATCCTAAAGATTATGAATTTTTCTCGGTTCATCAGAAAGCGGATATTTATCATTCACAGGCTGAATGGGATATTATCGAGCGTTTCGCCGATACACCGGAAAAGCAGGAAGAAGTTCTCGCAGCAACCCGCGAAGCGTGTGACGCGCTCTGGGGTTTCCTTGATGGCATCCACGAAACCTATTGCGCCAATTTGATTTGTGAAGCAGCGCAGGAAGAAGCAGAGAAAGAGGCCATTACGCTGCATTAATCCTGCTGTTTTGTCGCACGATAATCATGCCGCTTTTGCGGCATGATTATCTTTAAAGCATCAATCAAGCATCTCAATTTCTCTTTTCATCCGCATCTGACGTTGTTTTATCAGCAGTTGATGCGCCGGATGTTTCCTGTTCATCTTTAAGACTCTCGTCATCATCATCTTCCGCGTCCTCCGCTGCTCTGCGAGCGGCTTCCTCGGCTTCCTCCTCCTCGGAGCGGCGTGCGTTCCACATGAAGTAGAACGCGCCCAGCGTAACGATCACGACCGGCATCGCAACGTAGGTGAACAAGGCGGATTCAACCGTGATGTCCTGCGATGCAGGAGGTGGTTTGGTGACAATCATATAGCCATGCAGCAGGGCGATGCAGAAAACAGGAATCAACGCCGCGGTAAAACGGTTAGTGATGAGCGGGCGGACGGTGAACATGTTGAGGACATTCGATCCGTAATACCCCAGAAAATAGATGAAGATATAAAAAAAGATGGCACCCATGGGTATTCCTTATATAAAACGAGAATATCGCGGTTATCGGTTACGTCAATCAGTATGCTTACGAAACTATTGTTATTTAATCATAATGTTAAGGCCTTGATCCGGTTGACCTTGATGCCTATGGGATCAATGATACACAACAACCCGCGAAAAATCACGGCTTGATTGGGCGGG
>JADZAR010000060.1 GCA_020852475.1 Nitrosomonas sp. | reverse complement strand
TCAAACCGGAAGGTATAAAACAGATCCACCGCGCTGTCCTCGCCGGCCTGGGTGACGACGGTGATGCTGGGCGTCAGGGTGTAGGTCAGTTTGGTGATACCCGCGGTGGCTGCGGTGATGCCGCGTTCGTAGCTCAGATAGGCGCGTGAGGAGATGCGTTTGCCGATGGTGCCGATCTGTCCGCCCAGCGTACTGCCTGCAAACGCGTAGGGATTGGTGAAAGGGCTGATCTGCGTCGCGGCCTGACCGGTGGTTTGCGTACTGCCAGGGGTGCTGCCCTGGCGGAAGGAAAATTCATCGAAACCGAACAGATCCCGGATCTGGTCGGTCACGCCGAAGCCGGATTGTCCGCCGAGAATGGAATTCGCGGCGGTCATCAACAGGGACGTGTCCAGTCCGCTGACATCGGGTGCGCGGCCCAGTGCAATCCATGACAACTTCTCGGTATCGGGTACGTTCGGTGACGACACCAGTTTGATCTGGGGATGCCGCACGGTGCCGGCGACTTCCACGCCGGCTTCGACTTCAAGTCCTTTGCGGACTGCCCGTACATTCAGCCCCGGATCGTCGAGCGGGCCGTAGAAATTGACGATGCCGCGTTCCACCGTGAGGTTCTGGCCGTAGGCTTTGTAGCTGGTATTTTTGGTGGTGATGGAGCCGGTCGCGTTCAGACCTTTTTCATCGTTCTGCAACCGCAGGCTGCCGTCGAGTTGTCCTTCGAGTCCGGCGACGCGCAGGAAAAACTGTTTGCCGAGATCAAGCGTCGCGCTCAGATTGACGATGGGCGATTGTGTATCGTTCGCTGGCTCTATGGATGGTTCCGCTTTGTCATCAGCGATAACAATGTCGTCGGCGAGTTGCGGCCGGGTTGCCGGTGGCTGCGTGATGAGACCGGCGTCAGCGGTGATTTCGCCTTTAAGATCGAGCACATTGCCGAGCATGGTTGCGGTGCTGTTGCCGGAGGCGACGATCCAGTAATGCGGCGGATGTACGAGATAAACCTGATCAAGCGCGACGGCGAGCTGGTGTGCATTGTCGGTAAATCCGAGTGCGCCGGTGATTTCGATGGATCCGGCTTTTTCCTCGAGTTTCAGTTTTCTCAGCAAACGATCTTTGGGCGGCGCTTCATACGGCGAGACAAAGCGGAGTTGTTCAATATGCAGCGCCGATTGATCAAACCGCGCCGTCAGTCGACCTTGATCGAGATTCAATCCTTCGTCGGGCAGCGCGAGCGCCAGATCTTTTCCGGTAATCCGGCCCTGTAATGCCGGATTTTCGAACGTACCGGAAATGGCGGCTTCGGCCTCAACCACGCCACCGGCGTGTATTGCACTGTCGGCCAGGTTATCCAGCCAGGACAAATCGGCGGACTTCAGGGTTAACGCGCCGTTGAGCGCGGTGTGCGGCGGGAAAAAATCGTTGCTGGCGGAAGCGGTGACGGGCAGCGTGATGCTGGCGGCTACCTGGCCGAGATGCGCGCTTATCAGATCAAACCGACCGGTCAGTTGACCATTGTCCGCGCTGGCACGCAGGTGCAGGTTTTGCAGGCCGATGGCGTAGGGTAGTTCTCCGGGCAGGAACCAGTCGCCCTGCTCCCGCGTTACTTCAATTTCACCGGTGAGTTGTCTGTGCGCCTGGACATCCCATTGCCCGCGCAGCCGCAGCATGTCTTCTTTGGCAATCAGATCGCTGCCCGGATGAACCGCGATGCCGGAAAAGCGGCCGCGGGTTTGCCATTTTTGCGGCGACCAGAGCGCGGTGTCAATGCTGGCTTCGCCGCCCGCAACGGCGAACCGCGCATTGTCGAGCGTTACCTTGTCACTGGCGAGTGTCAAAGCGGCGTGTGTTTGCAGTTGCACCGGCAGTTGTCCGCTGACAGCCAGATGCGTGATCGCGCCTTTCCAATGTGGCGCGGTTTTCTGCCGATCATGTCCGAACAGGCCGCCTTCGGCTTGCAGCGTAACGGCTTGTTCCCGGTCGATGCGCAATTCAGTCTGTATTGTATGCTGTGTCGTCTGGCCATCCACCTTCAGATGGAGCTGCTTAAGCAGCGTTTTGTCCGCGGAACGAATCTGATCGGCCGAAAGCGTCAGTGCCAGCGCGTCGGGGTGCAGTTTGCCGCGTGCCGCGAGATGGCCGACAGACTGCGCATCCGCCAGCGCCAGTTGTTCGCCGCTGACATCAAAGTCAATTGCAGGTTTGTCGATGACACCGCGCAGTTCGATTGTTGCCTGAAGCGCGCCGGATACGCCGAATCCGGTTTGATCCAGCGCGGGCGCGGTGATTTGCAGGGTCAGCGCATCGCCGGGTTTGCCGTATTGGCCGTGCGCCTGAATCCGGTTTGATCCGATTTGCAAGTCGGCGGCGCTGACGATGGCGATGGCGGAGGATGGCCGCTGCGTGAACGTGATCCGGCCCTTGCCGGCGACAGGCTGACGGTTGAAGCGGCTGTCCTCGAACCGGTAGTCGAGCATGCCGGTCAGTTCGGGAGACCAGTTTCCGGCCAGAGCCAGTTTCATGTTCAAACGGGATTCATAACCCTGGATGAAATCAGCGATATTGAATTGTCTGAGCTGACCGGTGAAACGGAACGGCAGCGCTTCGCCGGTTGCCGCTGCACCGGGCAGATTCAACTCGCCCATGCCGGTGAGACTGGATTGGCCACGGCTCAGATTGACCTGTTCCAGCACAATCCGGTTGGCGCTGTGCACGGCGGCGAGATCGAGTTGCAATGATTTCGACAATTTCGGCGATTGATCGCGCAGACGCGCTTCGATGCGCTGTTGATCGGCATCGCCGGTCAGCCTGAGCGCACCGTTTATATTTGCGGCCTGTAGTGTCGTATCGATGGCGGCGGGGTTCAGGTTACCGATATCCAGCGCGGACAGTCCGTATTCTTCGTTGAAATGCCATGCGGCGTCGCCCGAGATGCGGGCATTACCTGCCAGCCGTATAGCAAGCCTGTCGAGTTTCAGTGTTTTTGCATCCAGCTGAACCGTCGTTCGGAGTGCAGCCAACGGCAATCCGTCCCGGTCGAGCGGCGCGCTGGCCGGATTGATCAGCGTCAACCTGCCTTCGAGCCGGTTTTCCGTGTTCCGGCGCAAATCGGTATGCAGCGAAATATTGGCTTGCGGCGTATCCGGAAATAAACTGGCCGGATTGAAGCCGGTAACAGCGGCTTTGAGCGCAGTCACCATTTCCGCCGGTTCCGGGGCGAACGGTTGCAGTTGCACATCGATATAGCCCTGCATGGATGCATTGTCTGATTGAAGCTGGTGGTGCAGCTTGAGGTTCATTTGCTCCAATGTTCCGCTGACGGCTGCCTGTGTGACGCCCCATTTTTCCGGTGCATTATGCCGCAGCATGGCGCGCAGCCGGAACGGCGGGGCGGTTTCAATAAATCCCGTGGCCTGTAGAGCGCCGAATGTCGAATTCAACGCGACGCGGCTGATTGCATGTTGCCGCGCATGGCTATCCAGGCGCAGCGATACACCGCTCAGGGAGAAACCGGCTTGCCGGGCTTCAGGTGGCTCGTCGTTAATGGTATAAACATGCAGCGCGCCGATGTGCAGGCGCTCGACAGTTAGTTCAACCGGTAGGGATAAATCTTCGGGCATGACGGTTTCTTCTTCCGATGGCGCGCTGTGCAGGGCGATGGATTGCATGCTCAGCGCATGGATCAGCAGTTTTCCGGTCAGTAGCCGGTGCGGCGACCAGCGCAATTCAAATTGATCGATGGCGATTTGCGTGGCTGCATCGGCGAAACTCACGCGACCGATACGCAGCGCCGTGGCGGTGCCGCTGATGGCCTCGAATTGCACCGCATCATTGCTGGCGCGTTGAATCGCGGTCAGTAGCCATTGTATGCCGGATGGCATGTTTAGAACCCAGTAACCGCCGCCGGTAAGCGCGATCAACAGGGTTAGCATAATGCCTGAAAGAACCTTCAGGATGCGCCATCGACGCCGCTGCGGCGGACTGCTGGCAGCAGGATTCTGCTGATTGAGATCGTCCGGTGGCGTCATCAGAAATTGACCACCATCGAAAAATGCACGCGCAACGTGCCGGTTTCATGCGACCGCGCCAGATCCAGCGCCAGCGGACCCGCCGGGCTGCGCCAGCGCGGGCCGATGCCATAACCGACGAACAGGTGCATGTCCTTGATGCTGTCGGCTGCGCTGCCTGCATCGACAAACGCCGCGGCGCCCCAATTCTGCATGAACCAGTGGGTGTATTCGATGGTTCCGGTCGCCATGGCGCGGCCGCCGACAATGGCGTTGCCCTCCTGCACGCCCAGGCTGAGGAAGTCATAGCCGCGCACCGACTGGATGCCGCCGGCGCGGAACAGATATTCCTGCGGAATGCCGAATCGCGAGGCGGCGAAGGTATAACCGGCCTCGCCACGCAGATAAATAACGCCGTTTTTGCCGATCGGCCACCAATTCTGCTGGCGGCCATAAGTGCGGATAAAATCCTGATCGGAGAAAATCAGTTCGGTGCCGCCGCCGATGCGGACTTCTGAAATGTTGCCGCGCCGGATATTGACCGGATCGTCGACGACGTTGTAGCGGAAGCGCCAGTCGAATGCCAATGCTTCATTGGTCTGGTTGATCGCGCCGTCAGGGCGTTTTTCCTCGCGCTGCCAGCTCAATGCATACTGCCGTTGAAGGTTGCGCGTTTGATAAATGCGCGCGGCGTCGACGCGCTGGCGTACCGTGACGAGATCCCTGATGTCGGTTCTTTGCAGACTCGCGCTGGCGGCGTAATAAATGTTATTCTGGTCGGGCAGTGTGTTGATGCCGGTTAGAAATGTCTGCCGTTTTTGTTCCAGGCGCAGCAGAGTGTTGAAATTCCATGCGCGATGCAGAAAGTTGTGGTTGCTGAAATTCAGCTCCGCACGCGCGCCGTTATTGGAACTGTAGCCGCCGCCGATGGCGATGCGCTGCGCTTTGGTTTCAGTCACGCTGACATAAACCGGCACGGCGGCGTGTTTTTCTGTGTTCGGTGGAATGCTGACGGATACGTTGCCGAAATGCGGAATGCTTTGCAGCGCAATCTGAAACAGGTGCATCAGCTCCTTGCTGTATGGGTCGCCGGTGCGGAATGGCCGGTAATTTTCGATCATTTCCGTGTCGTAGCGCTCCAGTCCGGTAATTTCAAGTTCGCCAAAGTAAAACGCCGGGCCGGAGTCAATGACGATACGCAGTGCGGCGGTTGCGTTGTTTTTATCGACAATCGCTTCGCTGTCGACGATGCGGGCGGCGGCGTATTTTTCATAGGTCACATCGGCAAGCAGCGCGGCTTTGGCGTTTTCCCAGTCAGCAGAACGGAACGGTTCGCCGGATTTGAGCGGCCATTTTTTGCGCCAGCGTTGCAATTTTTTTTGCTGCTTCGGATCATCGGCGGTGATGTCGCCCTGAAATTCGATCTGTACCGATTCGACATGCGTCAGCGGCCCCGGATCAATCTCGATTACCGGGATTTCGGTTGCATCTTTGATGATTTTGTCAAATGTGACGACAGGGGAAAAATAGCCTTGTGTGGTCAGCAATTCCTCGATGTCCTGTTTGCTCCGGCGCAGGAAAGCGCGTTGCGCCATGTCGTTGGCAAACGGTTTTTCGGGCAGCCGGATATGTTCTTCGAGAAATGCCGCGATGGACTGCGGCGCGGACAGGGTGACAAAACCGTTTTGCTGGGGTTTCTTGGGCATCAGAAAGGATTCCGCTAAAATGGGCGTGTTGCCGGTCAGAAGCGCACCTGTGCAAAGCGCCCAGAGAGCGATAACAAATATTTTTCCGGATATCAGACGGATTGCGCGCAGTGCTTGAACGCCGGAAAACAGATGTCCCGCCAAAGTGCGCGCAGTAGTCCCGGCAGTAGTATTTCCGGCGCCGGAGATCACGCTGCAATCGTTTAAACTGTTTATTTTTTGCGCCATGCCTTTAGATTCTACACCAAATACGGATTTTCCTTCGCAACCGGCGGATTGCCGTCAGTGTGAGCGGCTGGCGGCGTTTCTGGATGCTGTGAAGACGCGCTACCCGGATTATCACGCGCGTCCGGTAAGTGCGTTCGGTGATTGCGATGCACAGTTGCTGATAGTCGGATTGGCACCCGGCATGCATGGTGCAAACCGCACCGGACGCCCGTTTACCGGCGATTACGCCGGTATTTTGTTATATCAGACATTGCATCGCTTCGGTTTTGCCAGTCATGCCGAATCAGTGTCGCGGCATGATGATCTGCGCCTGATCAATTGCCGCATTACCAATGCGGTGAAGTGCCTGCCGCCGCAGAACAAGCCGAATCCCGATGAAATCCGCCGGTGCAATCATTATCTGCAGGCGGAGATCCGTGAATTTGCGCATCAGGGCGGCAGGGCGCTGCTGGCGCTGGGCGCCATTGCACATCAGGCGGTGCTGCGCAGTCTCGGGCTGCGGCTGAAGGATTATCCGTTTGCGCATGATGCCGAGTATACCTTGCAGGATCACGCTAACGGGCATTCTGACGCGCTCAAACTGTATGACAGCTATCATTGCAGTCGCTACAATACGCAGACCAGACGACTGACGGCGGCGATGTTCGAGCAGGTTGTTGCGCGTATTGCCGCCGATTTATCCAATCACATTGTTCAGGGAGAATAACCGATATGCCTTATATTCATATCCGCGTTGCGGGTGCTTTGAATACCGATCAGAAAGCGCAAATTGCCGAAGAGATCACCGATACATTTGTCCGCGTGGCGAATAAATCAAAATCGTATACCTATATAACGTTTGAGGAAGTGCCGCACGAAAACTGGGCAATCGGCGGTGAATTGCTCGGCAAAAAAGGCTAGAAGCTGAACGGCAATCACGGTGCAGGCAGGAAAAGATTTGACACAGGTGGAAGGCGAAGACGAACCGGTTCCAGTATTCGACGCAAAAGCTTTTTGCAGGAACCTGCCTGCGCAGCCCGGTGTTTACCGGATGCTGAACGAAAAAAGCGAGGTGATTTATGTCGGTAAGGCGATCGACCTCAAGAAGCGCGTATCGTCGTATTTTCAGAAAACCGGACTGGCGCCGCGCACGCAGTTGATGGTATCGCATATCACCGGCATTGAAACCACGGTGACGCGTTCGGAAGCGGAAGCGCTGTTGCTGGAAAACAACCTCATCAAAAGCCTCAAGCCGCGTTACAACATCCTGTTTCGCGATGATAAAACCTATCCCTACATCATTCTGAGCGGGCATGACTATCCCCGGCTCGGGTTTTATCGCGGTCTGCTGGAAAAAACGCATCAGTATTTCGGGCCATTTCCCAATGCCGGGGTGGTGCGCGAGAGCATACAGCTGTTGCAGAAAGTGTTCCGTCTGCGTACCTGCGAAGACAGTGTTTTCGCGAATCGCACGCGGCCCTGCCTGCTGTATCAGATCAAGCGCTGCAGCGGACCCTGCGTCAACCTGATTGCGCAGGCGGATTACCGCGAGGACGTGCAGAGCGCGGTTCTGTTTCTGCAGGGCAAGCAATCCGAAGTCATCGACAGCATCGCGCAGAAGATGCAGCAGGCGTCGGACAATCTGGAATACGAGCATGCGGCGGTCTTGCGCGATCAGATGCAGGCGCTGCGTAAAATCAGGGAAAAGCAGTTCATGGACAGCGGCAAGGCAATGGATGCGGATATCGTCGCGTGCGCCGGGGATGAAGACGGCAGAATCTGCGTGACACTGGCGATGGTCAGAGGCGGCCGTCATCTCGGCGATAAAAGCTTTTTTCCGCAGAATGCCGACGGTTATAATCCGTCCTCGGTCATTGAGGCGTTTCTGGCGCAGCATTACCTGAACCGTGGCGTGCCCAGCCAGATCATTGTCGACCGGGAAATACAGCGCGAAGTGCTGGAGGATTTATTGTCCGAACAATCCGGCCATAAAGTGACGATTAACCAGAATCCCATTGGCGAGCGGCGCATGTGGCTGAAGATGGCCGCTGAAAACGCGCGGCTTGCGCTGCAACAGCTGATGCGCCGCAAGGCCAGTCAAGAGGAGCGGTTGTCCGCATTGCAGCAGGTATTGGACATGAACGGACTGATGCGTATTGAATGTTTCGATATCAGTCATACCATGGGCGAGGCGACGGTGGCGTCCTGTGTCGTATACGATCAGTTCGCCATGCGCAACGCGGAATACCGCCGCTTCAACATCAAAGGCATTACGCCCGGCGATGATTACGCGGCCATACGTGACGCGCTGAGCCGCCGCTATCAGAAAGCCGTGCAAGGTGAAGGCCGTCTGCCCGACCTGATCATGATCGATGGCGGCCGCGGACAGGTCAATGCTGCCCGGGAGGCGCTCGATGAGCTCGGCATCAGTGACGCCTGTCTGATGGGCGTCGCGAAAGGCGAAGCGCGCAAACCCGGACTTGAGCAGTTGATTTTTCCAGGACAGGAGAAGGCGTTGCAATTACCCAATGATCATCCGGCGCTGCACCTGATTCAGCAGATCCGCGACGAGGCGCACCGTTTTGCGATCCAGGGGCATCGCAGCCGGCGCAACAAGGCGCGCACCGCCTCCACATTGGAAGATATCAGCGGTATCGGCGCCAAGCGCCGCCAGGGACTGCTGGGACGCTTCGGCGGACTGAAAGGCGTGCAGAATGCCAGCATTGAGGAACTCGCGCAGACCGAAGGCATCAGCCGAAAACTGGCGGAGAAAATCTACCGGGAACTGCACTGACGGCGACTGTTTATTCATGGATTGAATGTTCGGCCATGCTTTATTTGCCTGATGCGGACTGACGTACAAGTGATATGATGCAGCCGTTTAATGGATAATGGGCTGCGGTTTTCAGGATTTTGCGAATGCCCAGCAATTGATTTTATTAATAAGATGAGACCTTTGCACAGTGTCATGAGCGGTACGAGAATAAGGCAAAAATTTGTGAAAAAGCGGAGTTTATACGAGGTAAATGAGCATTTTTCGCAAATTTTTAACGCAATTATCGCGCCGCGTAGTAGCCGTGCAAAGGTCTCAAGATGAAAATAATATGCCGAAACGGCATGGAATCCTATGTTCTATAACCTCCCCAATATACTGACATGGCTCAGAATTCTGGCCATACCGCTGTTCGTCGGTATTTTTTATCTGCCTGACAGCTGGCTGACGCCGATGCAGAAGAATCTGACGGCGACTGTAATATTCGCGGGTGCGGCGATTACCGACTGGCTCGATGGTTATCTGGCGCGCGCCTTGAATCAGACTTCGGCCTTTGGCGCATTTCTCGATCCTGTCGCGGATAAGCTCATGGTCGCCGCCGCGCTGATCGTGCTTGTTTATCTGGACCGGCTTGGCGCACCCATTGCGCTGATCATTATCGGCCGCGAGATTGCCGTTTCTGCCCTGCGCGAGTGGATGGCGCAAATCGGCAAATCAAAAAGCGTCGCGGTTTCCTTTCTGGGAAAAATCAAGACGACGGCGCAGATGATCGCGATCCCCCTGCTGTTGTATCAGGTTGATCTGGCTGCGGGGTTGAATGCGCAGGAAATCGGCACCTGGCTGATTTACGCAGCCGCGTTTCTGACGTTATGGTCGATGGTTTATTATTTAAAGGCGGCGATACCGCAGGCGATCGATTATGATCAACATTCCTGAAACAAACAGAAGTGGAAAATGGTAAAAATGAAACAGTTCATGACAAAAGCGTATTTGCTGATCATTGGTTTAATTGCCCTGTTTGTCGTGCAAACAGGCAGTGCGCACAGCAGTCCGGATGAAGGCTTGAGAGAAGAGAATCCGAAGGGATTTGTCATTTGCGAGCGCATCAAGCGTCAGGGTATTTGCGAGGAGTACCGGCTGAATACGTTGTCCGCCACCGACAAGCAACTGATCACCAAGCACTGTACCGTTGGCGCGCGCTGCCCGGCGGAAGACCGTATCGGCTATTGCGTGCGCTATAAGGATCCGGACGGTCTGGTCTTTGATAAGCACTATTATCGCGGCACCGGAAAAAAACACGACTGGGATGCGACAACCATAGAGGAAACCTGCATCAACAGCGGCGGGAAATTTTTCGAAGGCTGAACGATAACCGGCATGTAACGGTGTATCAGTACGTCGTCATGCCGGATCATGGCCTACCGTCATCCTGCGCTGCCTGAGCGGCGTGATATTTTTCACTTTGGCTTACTGCGGATAAGCCTATAATGCTGGTGCGCGGGAAATGCACATAGCGATGCGCATCATGTTTCCATTCTCCGCGCAGTCCTTTCTTCCGGATACAGCATACCGAAAAACGAGCGCCCATAATGACAGCCGCCAGCAAAAAAAATAATCTCCCTGCTTTTCTTTTGTCGATTTTGATGTTCTGCGGCGCTTTACTGCCGGGCAATGCCGCCGCCCAGTTCGTGCAGGATGGACAACTCATCCCGATAGCGCCGGTAGTAGATACACAGGGTTATGCAGCAGGCCAATTGAGTCGAATCGGCTTGCAAAACAAGTTGAACAGCGCATTCAATCAGGCGTATGCCGGTCAGTTGCTGCTTGGCGTCAACAGCGGTTCATTCATCAGTTACGGGGGATTCCCGCTCAGCCTGGACAACAACCCCTGGCCGTTCTGTTTTGACAGGGATGAATTTGACATGCTCGAGGAATACATCGGCAGGAATGTCGTGATTGAATTCAAGACGCCGCGCAGATCATCCATGCTTTCCTGCTCGGCGATCGCCGAAATGACTGCAATTTATCCTGTCGATGAAAATGACTTGCCTGATGAAACCGCGGTTGAGGGCAGTATCAGTACGTTTGAATTCGAAGTGGCGCACGGCGTCGAATACGGCAGAATAACCAACGCCGTCCGCAACAAGAGCATCAGCAGAACGTATTACATGACGGTGCAGGTCGGCGGCAGCGGAAACAAATTCAGCCATTTCGTCATGAACGACCGCGACCTGTACGAATTCGCCGTGAAAAACCTGAAAGCGGCGACGCTGGTCAAAGTGCACTACAGCGAACGGCTCAGCGGCAGAGGCCCGAGAAACCGATTGTATGTTATGGCCATAGAGATTGCCGGGACGAATGGCGGGAATTGATGTGGAGGTATGCATCATAAGAATTAGGAAATATTGTTGATTGGGTGTGTGAGAATCAGCGAGAATTGCTAGGGATTGTTTTCTTGAGCGTATACTTTTAGATAGAATTGTGGGGGTTTTTTAGTGGATTCTGCTCTGATCAATAGCTTGATGACTTTATTAGTTGGTGGAACAGCGTTGGCTGTTTACTGGTTGGGAAAACGTTATGAGAAATCAAGTGCTGCAACAATTATTATTATGGATGTTAGGCATGCAGAGAGTGTTGTTCAATCTATTCTTGAAAAGAATCAGATAGATATATCAATTAAAGATGTTCTTTTTGAAAACAATTGGTCGAAATACAAGCATCTGTTTGCCAAGGATTTTTCTCAGGATGATTTTGCTGCTTTTAATCGATTTTTTGAATCTTGTGCCGAGATGTCTTATGCAAGAAATCGAATGCACGAAGTTTTTTATACAACAATTAATACCAAAGCAAGATTAATGCAAGAAAAAATTTACAGCATTGATAATCTTTCTACACCTGAAGGACAAGAGAAGCTTCGTCAGGTTGTTGCAGATATAAATATGTCTAAGCAATTATTTGATCCTGATGAGCCTAAAGAAAGAATCGTGAGAAACTTGCAAATGATGGGAAGGCTTTCGAATACTTCATCATTTGATAAATTGAAAAAATTTAGCGGCTCTAGCAAGTAACCTGGATTAGTTCGCTTCGTCCAAGGAGGTTTTGTTTCGCCGGTGGGTTGGCAATTATTGCCGAAGCCGCACTGTTAGAGTACGAGCTTCGGCCACAGCATTAATCTGAACTGCGAAGCGGCGTATTCTGCTGAATTCTCCGGGCGGGTGGTGCTGTTAGTTTGACGGCTGAAATACAGCACGCATTCTGTACTTTTGCCGGTTTGGCGTTTTTCAGCCAGCACTTTGCGCTTTCGCCCTGAATGCCGGGCTTGACCAGGGTATAGGCGCGGCACTGCGAATCTTTTTTGCAGGCATCCTCGCATTCCGAAGAATAGAGGCTGACATCAAACCCGGGTCTAATATCCGCGCCCGGCCGGTCAACGTTTATTTCCGCCGCGCCCATGATTTTTATGCCCGAAACACAGCAATTGTTTGCGACGCGCTTGGGTACGGTATCTTTCAGCCAGCAGGTTTTAGTCGCGTTGACGAAGGTGTAGGCCCGGCACTGGGCAATGGTTGCGCAGGAAGTGGCGCACTGACTGAAACTGTTTGCTTGAAAATTGTGATAGTCGCCACCGGGCCGGTCGAATTGAAACTCCGCCTGTCCCATCGGGTTGGCCATGACAGGCGTCCACGCCAGCAGGCTGGCAAGTATGAACAAAACGATAAACAGATGGTCTGATTGGGCTGATTTGGACATGATGCTTTCTCCTCTGGAAGTGGTTTGAGAGAAATGCAATGACAGAAACCGTAAATGCGGTTGCAGGCTGTGCTGCTGAGTTTCACTGTACTGGACGCGTCGTGGACTGTCAAATGTGCTGTTAATGATCCGCTGTTGCACCGGTGCGCGTTCCTGCGGGTCGGTTCGATCCGGGTGGGTTATAATCACCGTTTTAGTTTTATTGATAAAAAGAAATATTGAGGCAGATATGAATAGCAGACCGGAAATTACCATTTCATCCATCGACTCGGAAAGGCTGTACGCGCTGATGGCGTCCTTGCCGTCAGGCGGTTTTCTGGAAGAAAACGACCTGGAGTCAGAGCTTGCGCGCGCGAATGTTGTTGAGCCGGCAGAAATTCCGCCGACGGTGGTGACCATGAATTCAACGGTCAGATTCAGCGTTGAATCGTCACAGGATGAATTTGAGCTGACGCTTGTCTATCCCAAGGATATTGATTCAAGCGGGAAGAAAATTTCCATCCTTGCACCGGTTGGGAGCGCGTTGCTGGGATTGTCGCAGGGTGATGAAATCGAGTGGCCGAAACCCGGCGGAGGATTGATCAAGGTGAAGATCAAGGAAGTGATTTATCAGCCTGAAAGAGCGGGGGAATATCACCGCTAGCAGCGGCATGCAAGCTGCTCCGGTAGAACTGTTCAGACCGATCACGCATCGGTTTCGTATTTCCCGCTAACCTGGAAGAATTGGTTTATGCACCCGTTTCATATTCTGCTTGCGTTGTTTGCGGTTTTTTCTTTTGCGGCGCTTGTGTTCCTGTTGCGCTGGGAGCGCCGCTATTTCCGGCAGCGGGGAAAGGGCGGCGCGTGGCTTCCGGTGCGGCTTGCGACGATTCCGATCGCGCTGGTCACGGCGATGCTCGTCATGATTCCGGCGCGCGGCACTTCGGGTATGGAGGGGCTTGCTGTCTTGTATCTTGTCCTGTTGATGATCGCGCCTGTTTTCTGGGCCGGCATGCACTGGCTGGCGGGAAGGTTTGCGCGACCGCCGTTGCGCTTCGGCGAATCGATGTTGATCGCAGTATCGCCGATTGCGCTGGTTATCGTGCTGAGTGTGGTTGCGCATACGTTGCAACCGGTTGCCTGGACATTACTCAGGTCAATTGGAAAGGCGTAACGAGACCTTTGCACGGCTACTACGCGGCACGATAATTGCGTTAAAATTTTGCGAAAAATGCTCATTTACCTCGTATAAACTCTGCTTTTTCGCAAATTTTTGCCTTATTCTCGTACCGCTCATGACGTCGTGCAAAGGTCTCGTAACCTGAATGGTCTGGGTCCGGATATCCGGATGCAAAAGAGTATGATCCTTGAAAATATACTTGCGCGTGCAACAACCCGATAACATTGTGATAAGCATCAAAGCTGGTTGCAGTAAGTACGATAACCGCCAGGGACGACCCCGGCGTGTTTTTCCAATCGTGGGGACGACCCTGCACAGTCAGGAATCACGTCATGAATTGGTTGATTTTGTTCCTCGCCGGTCTTTTTGAAGTTGTCTGGGCCGTTGGTCTCAAATACACCGAAGGCTTTACAAAACTTACGCCATCGCTGGTTACGCTTGCCGCAATGGGCGCCAGCTTTTATCTGCTCAGCGTTGCGCTGCGCACGCTTCCGCTGGGGACTGCCTATGCCGTTTGGGTGGGCATCGGCGCGTTAGGTACGGCAATTGCAGGAATTATGCTGTTTCATGAAGCGGTGACACCGCTCAAGCTGGTCAGTTTGCTGCTGGTGATTGCGGGCATCGTTGGATTGAAGCTGTCAAATGGCGCTTGATGAGTCGTCGGATGATCTGGCCCAGTCAGCTGATGTCCGCATTAACCGGTTGCGATGGCATTCTGATAAAAGTGGAAGTTGAGGTTTTTGTGCCGAATCGGGTGAAAAACGGATTATCGCTTGTACTTTTGTCCGGAACGGCTTAGACTTGCGGCGGTAAGCGCAAGGCGCATCGTCTATATACTCTGTTTTTTGTCAATCGAAATCTGCAACCGAAAAAACCTGCACATATCCACAAAACTGTTTTTGGCTTCGGAGTGATAAGATTTTGCGCGAGCCCGCAATCCATGTGCATCACAAAACACCAATCAGATAAGAATTTTTATTTTAAGCAGATGCTTACGGGACTGTGGCGTTTGTTCGCCAAGCCATTTGGTGCC
>JADZAR010000059.1 GCA_020852475.1 Nitrosomonas sp. | reverse complement strand
GTCACCCATGACCGCGAACTCGGCAACCGCGCGCACCGGCAGATCATGATGCGCGACGGCAAGATTCATACGGATAAACGCATGCATGATGGATGATTTTGGTTGATTTATTGCGGCGCTGATACAGGATCAGGCCATAAGTTCAAACAGAAGCAGGCAGCGTCCTTTCAGCGGGGCAGCGAAAGGCGATTGCAAATTGATGGAATAACGCGAAATGCTGGCGGTCAAATTTCCCAGTCGGTCAGTTGCAGGCCTTCGATACGGCTGAATTCGCGTGTGTTGTGTGTAACGAGAGTCAGGTTATTGGCGAGGGCAATTGCACCGATTTGCAAATCATAAGGACCGATTGGATTACCTTGGCGGTACAAGTCGGCGCGGATTTTTCCGAAAATCAGTGCCGCACTATCATCAAAAGATAGAGTAGGAAACCAGTCTATGAATTGACGCTGTTTTACCACTGTCTCCGCTGGAAATTGACCTTTCATGGCCCCATAATACAACTCAGCTCTCACTACAGAACATATCACAATTTCATCGGGTTTTCTGGAGCGGATAGCGTCAAGAATGACAGGCAAGCGTCCCTGCAAATAACGAATACAAACATTGGTATCCAGCAAATACTTCATGCCAACGGCTCCCGTTCCTCATACTCGCCTTGCCATTCGCGATCCGGCAAATCAGGAAGCGAACCAAAGGTTTGTTCAAAAAAACCTTGCGGCCAACCATTTTCGTCCAACAGCCCCGTTGATTCTATCTGTTCGGATAGCGGCCAGATAATGATTTCCACTGGCTGGTGACGTAATTCTTCCGGTATATCGATACTGTCAGGCGCATCCTGATAAATTTTGCGTATTGGCTTCATCTTTAACTCATATAGGGATTAAATCAGTGACGTATTGATCATACTTGATTCGATACGATCATTTCACATGAAATCAATCGACGCCTTCTTCAAGAGACAATTATAAGTTACTGATTATGTCAGGTATGACGGAGAAAACAGCACAGTACCGATCAGCTTATTTGTCCAACTTTACTTGAATCACTCAAACCATTACCAACCACCATTACTAGGCCGGAACCCAAACCAGTTAAGTTACCAATCAAACCATCGGTGTCGCATATAGTTCGCTAATTAATTACAAGTACAACTTAAATCCCGCCCCCGAATAAGATTACTTGCCACACCAGAGAGAATTCCCGACACAGTACCAGCTGATCGAGCAACATTAATTACTGTGCCAACACTTGTAAAATTAAAAGTCGCACCACCGATTGCTCCAAAAAAAACCCCCTTCAACGTACTCTCGAAAACAGCTTCCCAGTCTGGCACCATAGCGCCATTTTTGCATCGAGCTGTTGATATAAGAGTGTCAAAGAATGAACTGGCGCCACCAAATATTGCACCACCTATTGCACCAACTGCATTTGGGAAAAATTGCCCTGTCGGATCATTAAAACTAAGGGGATTCCCACCCACATACCCATAAACATTCAACCCACCCCTCAACCCGATCGGGTCAGATGACAAATACCGCCCCGTAGCCGGTTCATAATCCCTGAAATAGTTATAGTGCAGGTTGGTTTCGGTATCGAAATACTGTCCGGCAAACCGCAGGTTGTATTCAAACGTTTTATGATTGCCATCCGGGTCTTCGTCGGGCAAGTTGTCGCCGAATGCGTTGCGGTTGTTCCATTGCCAGACCGGTGTATTGTTGCTGTCCACAATCATTCGTGGGGTATTGATTTGGTCAGCGTGAATGTAATACACCTGGATGGGCTTATTCGCTCTTTCCTGTTTGATGACTGCAACCGGAATATCGCCAAACCAGATGGTTTCCTGGTTCAGTTGCCATACACCGGATTTTCTTCTGACGGTTGGGGCGCTGTAGTCACCAATCAGTTTGCCAACCGGATCATAGACAAACAGGGTCAATTCGACTTTCCGGCCCTGGGGTTTCGCTTTGAATGTGCGTTCTCCATGTCCGTTGTACAGGCTGGAAACGACAGCCTTTTTGCCTGTCGAGACGCTTGAAAGCCGCCCGGCGGCATTCCATGCGAAAACAAGTGTTCTGTCGGTTACCGTATTGCCCGCCGCATCGTAGACATAGGTTTTGGCTGCCGGGCCTGCCACTTTGAGCAGGCGGTTGCTGCTGGCATCGATGGTGTACGGATATACCGTGGCACCCGACTGTTCGAGTATCCGGTTGCCGTTGGCGTCGTAATCCCACAGTTTTACGGTAGTGCTGTCTCCCTGACGGATCAACCGGTCGAGCACATCGTAATCATAGGCGCGGTTGTAGATCGGGTTGGACTGCGTGGTGCTGACGATACGGCTGGCCGCATCGTAGGCCAGCGTTTGCGTGTCCGCGCCAAGCGGATGTTGCGTCAATCGGCCATCCAGATCGAAACTGCGGTGATGCACGCGCCCGTTGCCCCATGTCCAGCTTTCCGGCGCGCCGAATGGGTGGTAGGTAATATCGTGCAGCAGCACATCGCCATTGATGCGCAATTCCACGGGCCGGCCATCCGCGCCATAAACCGTGCTGATTTTCGTACCGGACGGATAGGTTGTCTGGCTCAAGCGCCCACTGCTGTCGTATTGATAACTGACAGTGTGCGTATAACTGTCACGCTGGTAGGTTGCGGTCTGTGTTTTGCTCAACAGGCGTCCCAGCGCATCGTACTGATACGTGGTCTTGCCGGATTCGTCGGTCATTGCGGCCAATCGCCCGATACCGTTGCTGCCGGTGTCATACGTCCAGGTTACCGGCGCGGTGTACGGTATGCCAGGGCCAGAAGCGTAAGTCTGCTTTATGGGGCGATTGAGCGCGTCATAAACAGTCTTTTGCATCACGCCGCGTGCATCGGTGCGGGTGACCCGATTGCCTGCCGCGTCATAGGTGTAAGTGGTTATTCCACGGTCTTTGGAGTTTTCCTGCAATACATCGCCAAAGGCGTTCATCGTGTAGGTGGTTTCGATTCCTTTCGGATCTGTCACTTTGGCAAGCTGATCCAGCGCATTGTGCTGTTGCAGTGTCTGGCCGCCTGCCGGGTCGTTGATTTTGATCAGGCGATCGAGTGCGTCAAACTGGCGCGCAGTGGTATGCAATAAGGGATCGGTTGTCTGTTTCAGATTGCCGTTGGCGTCATACGCCAGCTCCGTGACCTGGCTTTGCGCGCCGATCATTTGCCACAGGCGACTTAACGCATCGAATTCCTGTTGCCGGGTTTGTGCAAGTGCGCCGCCCGAGTCGAAGATTTCTTCCTTGATGCGGTTGCCTGCCGCATCCAGCGTATACTGAATGGCGTTGCCCAGGCTATCTGTGACGCCGGTCAGGCGGTGCGCCGCATCATAGGTATAGTTGAGCGTGCTGTTATCCGGGTTGGTAACGCGGGTCAGTTGCCCGACGCCGTCATAGTCATAACGGGTGGTCTCGATTCCGACGGTTCGGGCCAGTAACCGCTGACGCGCATCATAGGTCAGTGTGGTGTTCAATCCGTTGGGATCGACTATTGCTTCGGGTTGGCCGTACGCATTGTAACGGGTGATTTGTGTGGTATGTCCCAGGGCATTGGTGACTTGTGACACCTGCCCACGGCAACCGAAATGCCCGCCGAGACAGTTCTCCTCGGGCGTATAGTAATCGATGGTGGTGATGTCCGAGACATCGGTGCGCGGGCCGTCGATGGTCTGCTGTACGATAACGCCCGGAATTGAACCGTGATAACTATAGCTGGTGTTCCAGGTGCGCGTTTCGTTGGCAGTCAGATCACGAATCGATTGTTGTGTCACATTACCGTAGGCATCGTAGTGGGTCGTGGTTTCGCGGTTGGCTTCTAGGATACGGACAGGCAGACGCAAATCCGCATGCCAGTCGGTGAGGATTTTACGCTCGCTGCTATTAGCAACCGGTGTGTAGTTCACCAGGTCGCCCGGACAGGCACTGCCCGCCGCCAGACCTTCAACCCGCGCAATTTCCAGATTGCGGTTCATGTCGAACACATAACAGGTTTTGTTGCCATTGAAGTCGGTGCGGCTAATGGCGTTGCCATTCGCATCATGGGTAATCGCCGAAGACGCCGCGCTGCAGCCGGAACCGGCCGGTTGCGACTGGCCTGTACTGCGTGCAACACCGAGTATGGTCTGGAATTGATGCGTGTATTCACTGCCCAAAGGATCGGTGACAACCGTACTGCTGCCGTCAGCACTGTAATTCAATACATGCCGGTCTGCGCCGCCTGCATGTTCCGTTACAATCGCACGGCCTTGTGCATCATACGTATAGGTCGCATAGCGCACGCCGTTCTCGTCGGTGATGCCGGTCAGGGCATGCGGCAGATCAGCGCCGCTGGTATAGGCCGGTTCGTTGTAATGATACGTGCGCACCTTCCCGTCGGGATAGGTAACTGAAGTCAGGTTGTCGCGGTCGTCATAGGCATACTGATACAGATTCCCAGCAGGATCGGTTACCGTATCGATACGGTTTGAAGCGTCGTAAGAGAAATGCAATGCACGGCCAACGTCATCTGTAACAGCAACCAGACGGTTGCCGGTATCGTACGTCAGTGTTTGTGTGCGGCCATCGCGATTGGTGATGGATTGAAGCTTGCCACTGGTATTGTAATGCTCGGTACTGTCGTCGCTACTCAGTAACTGCCAGCCTGTGGTATTTCCATCGGCATTAACAATGCGGGTTAGCGATTCATTGCTGGCTTGTTGATTGATCCAGACATCATTTGTCAATTCAAAGTAAACAGTTCTGCCATCGGTTCGTGTAGCTGAAATCGTTTCTGAATTAATTGATAGGCTGCGTTGATAGTTATGCCGCCATAAGAAACCGATTTGCGCACCAATTGAAAGGCTTTCAGAATTGTAATGGCGTGAAAAAAACAGCTCCGAAGGATAGGAAATGTCAACTGCTTCAGCATATTTGTTTCCGGTAGCGGCGTTTATTGGATTGCTTACGCAATCAAGCGGGCGGCCGGAGTTTGTGCCTGGGAAGGCTGGATTGCAATTGCCTGTGTCTTTATTAAGCGTAGTTCCTATAGGACAATCAGATACAACGTAAAATTTGGCGGATACTAATACAGGGAATATCGGTGTACTCCATAAAGAAGAAACATAAAATCCAAACCCGTAGAAATGGAGTTCTTTCTCTGTATCATAGCCTACTGGTGCGGCACCGGCACAGTTTGCATCAGCCCAATGAGCCTGTCCATGCATAATTATAGTATCGTAGCAAGCTTGACGAGCACCATCCACGGTAGCATAGTATTCTTCAATACGAAGAAACTGCCCACTCCCATTGACATCAATTATCTCTGAGGAAACATTAAAACTGTGGACAAAAAGAAATATCAACAAAAAAAGTTTGAACCGGCTCATTTGATTTTCCTTGTTATTGATTGTTATTCGATTTCACAAAACTGAACTCAATTGCATGGCGAACTGGAATTTAACACTTCTTTGTACATAACATTGCGATGATATTACATCATTTTTTTCTTCCGAATGATAAGTAAAAATCAATGACAGCCGTACCTAATGACTCATTGAACGGATCGATAGCATGCAGTGTCATTTGCGGCAATCCTATAATCGACAACCCTCTCATACCGGAAACCCCAGATGAGCAGGATGCGCTTGATGCCGACGGGAAAACAGAAATTTTCATTTGTATATTTGATCAGCATAAGGCAAGATTTGAACTTTTTACACTGAGAAAAGATTTCGCCGTGATCTGTTATGAACACCCCCTCAATGAACGTATCCGCACGCTGCTGAGACTCGAAGACCTGTTCAAAAGAATTGATTTTTTCTCCGCCAAAGATTCCCCGATGCAACATCATGCTTCCTTGATGACGCTTTTTGAAGCACTGGAAATCACTACGCGCGCGGATATCAAATCCGATCTGCTTCAGGAGCTGGAACGTCAGAAACAGTTTCTCGAAGGCATGCGCAAGAATCCGAACATTTCTGAAACGGCATTGGAAAATGTACTTGAAAACATACAGTCTACATTTCGTTCCATGCTGGAAATTTCGGGTAAAGTCGGCGAACATCTGCGCGATAACGAGTGGCTGATGACCATCAAGCAGCGCAGCAGTATTCCCGGCGGCGTTTGTGAATTTGATCTGCCTTCGTATCATTACTGGCTGAGTCTCGATCCGGCCTTGCGCCGCAAAGACTTCAATGAATGGCTGGCCCCGTTGCTGCCGATACGCAACGCGTTCGGCATTGTGCTTTATCTGCTCAGAAGCAGCGGAAAAACGATGCAGTGCATCGCTCAGCATGGTATTTTTCAACAGCCGAGCTCAGAGTATATGGCGCATATGCTGCGCGTCAGCGTAAACGAGGATTTTCCCTGCGTTCCAGAAATCAGTGCGAACAAATATGCGCTGAATATCCGTTTTATTCCGTCACAATCCGGGCAGCGGATAAAAGTTTACGAAAAGGATGTCGCTTTCGAACTGACGTTCTGCAACCTGTAACGCTTTTTCAAGTCATCCAAGACGGATTTTTTTAATGTCGCAGAGCGGAAATCTCTGGATCAAACCGGAGGATTTAACAGGCTTGCTTTATTCTCGCATCAGGAAATTGAACACCAAGATGGCTATTACCGATCCTCCCGGCCATGCCAGAGCCGGAGAATATAGATGACTTCATCGGTCAATTCATACCGCATTTCATAATCACCCATGATGATGCGGCGAACATCACGCGGCAAGAATTCTTCAAGTTTTACACCAAGCTGCGGGTACTGCATGAGCTGTTCCGCACCCGCACGCAACAAGCTGTCGAACGACTTGTGCAGCCGCATGCGCATTGATCGTAACCAAAAAAGCATGAAGCCGAACCAGATCCCGCTCAGCGCTTGCGGTCCATCGGAGTTTCATTTATCAAGATTTTTAGCCCAGGCATCAACCGCGGCGTGATCAACAAGACGGCCAGCATCGACATCGGCCAAACCTTCCAGCGTTAATTGGCTCCGCTTAGCTTCGAGTTCGACCCAAGACATCAAGGCCTGTTTAACTATCCAGCCTTGGGAGCGATCCATGCGTTTCGCAAGCTGGTCAATTTGTTCGGCCAGTTCACTGGGAATGTGTGCGGTCACAACACGCGTATTCATGTTAATCATCATCAATTAAATTCAATTAATTTAAGAGACCTTTGCACGGTGTCATGAGCGGTGCGAGAATAAGGCAAAAATTTGCGAAAAAGCGGAATTTACACGGAGTAAATGAGCATTTTTCGCAAATTTTTAACGCGATTATCGTACCGCGTAGTAACCGTGCAAAGGCCTCTTTAAATATAAGCGTTGCACTACTATTTGTCCAGCCACTAAATAGTCATGCTTATACGCAACCATCATGACTGACCTTCTGCAATCTGTAATGCCGCAGCTCATCATTCCGGCGGCCCGAGAAAAGCGGCGCGCCTGACGTGATGGGCGACACCACCACTCTATCCCAGTTTTTTCAGCTGCTCATTCAGGCTGCTCAAACGTGAGCTGAAACCCGCCAGGCGTTCTTTTTCCTGTTCAACCACGCTTTCCGGCGCGCGTTCAACAAAGCCCGGATTCGACAATTTACTTTCCGCCTTGGTTATTTCAGCCGTAACACGCGCAATTTCCTTGTTTAACCGTTCCCGTTCCGCCGCGACATCGATCTCGACGCGCAGCATCAGCCTGAAATCATCAACGATGGCCACCGGCGCATCCGCATCAGGCAGTCCATCCGCGAAAATCTCAACCCCGGAGAGCTTGACCAGCGACTGCAAGTAAGGCGAAAAGCCGGCCAGTATGCGTGGATCGCCTGCGGCCAGCAGCGGCACTTTCTGCGCAGGTGACAAATTCATTTCACCGCGCAGCGTCCGGCAGGCATTCACCATTTCCTTAAGCAAGCGGATATGCGCTATCGCCTGTGGATTTATTTTTGCCGCATCCGCGACCGGATACGCCTGACGCATGATACTGTCACCGGACTTTCCGGCCAGTGGCGCAACTTTGTGCCAGAGTTCCTCGGTTATGAACGGAATGATCGGGTGCGCCAGCCGCAGCATCGCTTCAAGCACACGGACAAGTGTCCGGCGTGTCGCGCGCTGAACGGATTCATCCGGACTGTTGAGCTGCACTTTGGCCAGTTCAACGTACCAGTCGCAATATTCGTCCCAGACCAGTTCATAAATTTCCCGCGCAACCAGATCAAAGCGATAATTCGTGAAAGCCTGCGCAACGGCGCCTTCCGCCTGCTGCAACCGGCTGATCATCCATTGATCGGTCTCCGCGTAAGTACATGGCAGGCTGCCATCCAATCCGGTATCCTGACCTTCGCAATTCATCAGCACATAGCGCGTCGCATTCCACAATTTGTTACAGAAATTGCGGTAGCCTTCACAACGCTGCATATCAAACTTGATATCACGCCCGTGCGACGCCAGGCTGGCAAAAGTAAACCGCAGCGCATCCGTGCCAAAAGCCGGTATGCCATTCGGGAAATGTTTGCGGGTCGTTTTTTCGATTGACTCGGCCTGTTTTGGATTCATGAGCCCTGTGGTGCGTTTGGCGATCAGTTCATCCAGCGTAATGCCGTCGATCAAGTCCAGCGGATCGAGCACATTGCCTTTGGATTTACTCATTTTCTGGCCTTCCGCGTCGCGGATCAGGCCGGTGATATACACTTCGCGGAATGGCACCTTGCCGGTGAAATGCAGCGACATCATCACCATGCGCGCGACCCAGAAGAAAATAATATCAAAGCCGGTAATCAACACCGACGTCGGCAGAAACGTTTTTAGCTCGGCTGTTTCATCCGGCCATCCCAGTGTCGAGAAAGGCCACAACGCTGAAGAAAACCAGGTATCGAGCACATCCTCATCCTGACGCAGACCGGTTTTTCCTGAAAGCTGCTGCGCTTCCTCGAGACTATGCGCGACCGTAATATGGCCATCTTCATCGTACCAGGCCGGAATGCGGTGCCCCCACCACAATTGCCGCGAAATACACCAGTCCTGAATATTCTCCAGCCACTGATTGTAGACATGCGTCCAGTTTTCCGGGGTGAATTTGACCTGGCCACTGGCCACCACTTCAAGGCCGCGTTTCGCCATGTCGCCCATGGACACATACCACTGGTCGGTCAGCATCGGTTCGATAATGGTATTGGTGCGATCACCGCGCGGCGCCATCAGTTTATGGGGCTTTGTTTCAACCAGATAGCCTTGCGCTTCAAGATCGGCGACTATTTTCTTCCGCGCGTCAAAGCGATCCATGCCCTGGTATTCTGCCGGTGCAAGATCATTGATTCTGCCATCCAGCGTAAAAATATTGACGGGCACCAGATGGTGGCGCTGTCCCATCTGATAATCATTAAAATCATGCGCCGGCGTAATTTTGACACACCCGGTGCCGAATTCCGGGTCTACGTAACTGTCCGCAATCACCGGAATACTGCGTTCGCACAACGGCAGGCGTACATGGCGTCCGATCAAATGTTTGTAGCGTTCGTCCTCCGGATGCACAGCAACAGCGACATCGCCGAGCATGGTTTCCGGGCGCGTCGTGGCGACGATCAGCGCTTCGTCCGCGGCAATTCCGCCATCGTCAAGTTCCAGCGGATAGCGGATATGCCATAACGAACCGTTTTCCTCGGTGGCAATCACTTCCAGATCGGAAACCGCGGTCTGCAATACAGGATCCCAGTTCACCAGCCGCTTGCCGCGATAAATCAGTCCGTCGCGATAAAGCCGCACAAACACTTCCGTCACTGCGCGCGACAGTTCCGCGTCCATCGTGAAACGCTCGCGCGTCCAGTCACAGGATGTGCCCAGGCGCCGCATCTGACGGGTAATGGTTGATCCCGATTCTTCTTTCCATTGCCACACGCGCTCAAGAAACGCTTCACGCCCGAGCTCACGGCGGTCGATATGCTGCTGATCAAGCTGACGCTCGACGACGATCTGTGTCGCAATGCCGGCATGGTCGGTACCCGGCTGCCACAGCGTATTGTCGCCCTGCATGCGATGATAGCGCGTCAACGCATCCATCAATGTATGCTGAAAAGCATGCCCCATATGCAGCGTGCCGGTGACATTCGGTGGCGGCAGCATAATGCAATAAGCTTTTGCATTCTCAGCCGCTTTGGCATTTTCAGGTTTGAAATAACCGGCTGTTTCCCAGACCGGATACCAGCGATTCTCTATTTGCTTCGGATCAAAGCTTTTCGCGAGTTCCATGTAAAAGATGAGTTATTTGATTGTAAGGATATAGGGCAAAAGTTTGCCATTATAAGGGATGACGCGGATTGCAAACCATGCTTTATGATTTGAAGGTATTTGACGCACGGGCTAAGCTATCGTGTTTTCTCCCGGGGTATCTTTTTCCTGCACCAGGATACGGTTCTCCAGCGCCCGCACCAAGGCTTGACGGTCTGCGTAATTCAGATCGACATGGGCATCATGCAATGCGGCATCGAGCAACAGACGCAGCGGCGACAATTCACCAAATTCCGGCTGCAATTCTTTTGATCGCAATCTGACGACTTCAGTCAGCACGGGGATATTATCCGCATCGATCAGTCCCTGCATCTCGTTCACGACGTTATCAGGCTGATGATACTTTTCGATCAGGAAATTAAATTTCTCGAGAATCCTGTCATTCTCGAGCTCCAGTTCGGAATTGCCAGTACTGTGCATAAAAGATCAGTGCGTTGTTAAATCATGATGATGCAGCACATACCCCGTTTGTTTATAGAAACGATAACGATCGCGGGCTGCCAGCTTATCCTCTGACGATGCGCCTGCAATTTCAATTATCCGATCAAATTGCTCGATCATCTGCGGGCATTGCGCATCCAGATTGATCAGTATGTTACAGCCCTGCGCTGACGCTATCCGATTGCTCAGAATAATCGGTGTCGACTTGACCAGTTGCTCATCGTCATCAATTGCACAATGCGGGAGGAAACTGGTCTGCTGGTAAGTCCAGAGCTGTCTGTCAATTTTCTCGAGTATCGCCGTATCAGTCGCATAAATCATTATCCGCGCATTCTGGGCCAGCGCCTTGGCGCAAAGCCGGCATGCCACATGCAATTTGTCCGCAGCGCCTGAATAAAAAACGATCTCGGTCATTACACTTCATCAACAGCAGCATTTTCCAGCCGGCCAGTTCAGGCTTCAGGTTGTCTCCATCACACTTTGGCAGCCGCGGCCCGGTTGATTAAAAACTGTGTCAGTAACGGCACGGGTCTGCCGGTTGAACCTTTTTCCTTACCGGACTTCCACGCTGTTCCGGCAATATCAAGATGCGCCCACCGGAATTTTTTGGTAAACCGCGACAGAAAGCAAGCTGCTGTAATTGTACCGCCCGCGCGACCGCCGATATTCGCCATATCCGCGAAATTGCTTTTCAACAACTCCTGATAGTCATCCCACAGCGGTAGTTGCCAGACACGATCCGCCGCCTGCTCGCCCGCCTTGATGACTTCCTGCGCTAACGCGTTATCGTTACTCATTAAGCCCGTTGCGATATTACCCAGTGCAATGACACAGGCGCCCGTCAGCGTGGCAATATCAATGACTATCTCCGGATCATAGCGCTCAGCGTAAGTCAGCGCGTCACACAGGATCAGACGGCCTTCCGCATCGGTATTGAGTACCTCGATCGTCTGTCCGGACATACTGGTAACCACATCTCCGGGCTTGGTTGCGCTGCCGCCGGGCATGTTTTCCGTTGCCGGTATGATCCCCACTACATTGACTGGAAGATTCATTTCCGCGATGGCTTTTATCGTTCCCAACACGCTTGCTGCGCCACTCATATCGAATTTCATCTCGTCCATCTCGGCGGCAGGTTTTAGTGAGATGCCACCCGTGTCAAAAGTCACGCCCTTGCCGACCAACACCACCGGCTTGTCCTTCTTGCCAGCGCCCTGATATTCCAGGGCAATCAATTTAGGCGGTTGATGACTGCCGCGCGCAACAGCCAGCAATGCGCCCATTTTTTGTTTCTCCATCTCTTTCTTGTCGAGTATGGTCGCCTTGAGTTTATAAGTCTTGGCAAGTTCCTTGGCCTGTTCGGCCAGATAACCCGGTGTGCAGATATTCGGCGCGAGATTACCGAGATCTTTGGTCAGACTCATGCCATGCGCAATGGCCGCGCCTTGGCTCAGCGCTGTCTCTCCCGTCGTCAAATCCTGAGAATTGCTGATGCCGATTGTTATTTTTCGCAAGGATTTTTTATTGTCTTCCGGCTTGCTTTTAAGTTGATCGAAGCGATAATTGCTTTCCACAGCCAGTTT
>JADZAR010000058.1 GCA_020852475.1 Nitrosomonas sp. | reverse complement strand
TCACCGATCAGGTCGCGCAACATGAAAAAAAGCATTGCCGATTTATGATAACCGGTGATTTTCGACGCGCCGTGCGTGCGCGATGTAAACGCGGCCAGCGGCTCATCCTGACCGGGTTCGAGCGCGGCAAAGTCACGCAGCCAGCTCAGGCGCATTTCGCGCGCGGCATCTTCGCCTTCCTGTTCCTTGTAGGTGTAATCCGCCATGAACGTTGTCAGGCCTTCAGACCAGTTGCCGCTGCGATAATCCGGATAAACTGCATTGCCCCACCAGTTGTGCAGCACTTCGTGGCCGAGCGAGGTGTCCTTGATAAACGGCAGCTGCAATACATTGATGCCGAGATAAGTCAGCGTCGGCATGCCGAATCCGGTCGGCGTCGGGCTGGATACGATGCTGAATTCGCTGAAGGGATACGCGCCGATCCATTCCTCGTACAATTTGAAATAACGTCTGACGGCGGCAAGATAGTCACCCGCCAGCGCGCTGATCTGCGGGTGAAAATAGGTACGCAGCTGAATCGGCGCACCCTGGATGCCGGTATAGTTTTCCGACGTTATCGCATAGGGCCCGGCCATCAGGTCAATGCCTTCGGCTGGATGCATAAACGCAAAACGCGCCTGATAGCCCGCATCGGTATCCTGTTCATCGATCAAGCGGCCCGCCACCAGACCACGCTGCCCGGAAGGCAATTCGATCTGCACCGTGTAATGGATCAGTCCGCTGGTTATGCGTGGATACCAGTTTGACGCATCCGGCAGAAACGTGCCTGCCGCGCCGCTCACGGCGACCGGCCTGCCCAGCGTCTGTTCATGATCGAGCGTTTCGTCGAGCGCGTGCAACACGCCGCGCCAGTGAATTTCGACTTGATACGGGCGCAGTATGGCATACGGAATTTGCCAGACATGCGACTGGTCTTCCGCGCTTTCCGGCTCAAACGGAATATCGTCAATAACAGCGTGCGTAACTTCGAACTGCGCCGCGAGCTTTAAAACATGATCGCGCGTCTTGTTGAATCGGATAGTACTTTTTCCTTCCAGCAGACGGGTTTCCGGATCGATACGCACCTGAATGTCATAATCGATAAAGCTGGTATGCTCCCTGGCCACGCCGGGAAACGGCGAAGCAACAGCGGCGCCGATGGCGCATGGCAATAAAAGACACCAGAAGAACCGGATCAGTCGTATTGCTTGTTTGTTCATGGTTTTGTTTAAAAAACTGGATTCAGGGGAGGCGCTCCGGATTAACTACGCAATGTGGGAAATTTGGCGATAATTTCTATTTCCTGATCATTGCGTTTCACTTTGAGCGGCAGCCAGGTGCCTGGTGCATGGCGTTTGACGATTGCGATCACGTCGTCAGTATCGCCCAGCGGCATGCCGGCCATTTCAAGAATCACATCGGCATCTTTCAAGCCGGATGCTTCGGCGATGCTGTTCTTTTCGACTTGCAGCACCAGTGCGCCACCGCGCGCCATTTCGAAACGAATGCCCAGCCGCTGGTATTTCGGTTCGGCAAATGGGTCGATGCGTTCCGGCAATACGCCGAAAACCGCATCGGCAACACCGGCCACCAACTGTTTGCACGATTTGTCGGTGTCCCAGGGCAATAACGACAACACATCCCTGACGCCCAGGTCGTTCAGTTGATGCGGCACGCCATAGCCATGCACAATATGGCCCGAGCCCATAATCCCCACGACCAGCGGTTTTTTATTCCCTTTTTCCGTGTTGTTTAACGCTGCTTGCAACATCTGCGCCATGGCGCGATCCCAGAGCTGCTGGCCGGCATAAAAGCGTCTGAAATCGGGATCGTCATAGCTGATTTCGCCTTCCTGCTTGTCCTTGCGATCATGCTGCTTGTAAATCGGCAGCAGAAAATCCAGATAAGCCTGGCTCGGTGCCGCCGGGCGCGTCAATCCCTCGCGTTCCTCCAGCGGCACGCCATAAAAACCTTTCTCGGCGACCTGACGCCGCAGTTTGGGTTCGATATTCAGCGCAACCATCGGAATATGATTCATCCGCGCGAAGTGAAACAACGGCAGATAAAGCTGCGGATCGGTGTTCCAGACCCTGTTCCATTCAGATGCAGCTAGGAACGCTTTTTCATCCAGCTCGCCCGCTATCCAGCGGTCCAATACTGCCTGCACGCGACGCGGAAACATTTCAAACCCGATAACCATATCCGGCCGCACGGCATGCATCGCGGCAAGCATCTGCAACTGCCAGCGGTGATGGTCGGCATTGACATGCGTTTCACCCAGCAATACCACCGAATGCTTCACCGCGCGCGCGACAATGTTCGCATAATCCGCCTGACCGGAACCGGGCAACATCCATTTTCCCAGTGGCACGCAATGCGTCTGCACCGGTTTGTTGCCGGGTTTTACGTTTGCATCAGTTAACGCAGCGGTTGCCGACAGGCAGAACATGCCCAGCACGAACAGCGCGGCTTGCGTAGCCGATGTGACAAACCATTTTTGCGCAAAATCTGTATTTTTTTTCATATTTTTCTATCCGAATGTTATCCAATCCACTTGCGGGCATTTCTGAACAGACGCAGCCACGGCGCATCTTCGCGTACACGCATGCGTTGCAGCGCATCACTTGACGCCGCCGGGTACCAGGAATGCTGCGCAACACGAAAAACACGCTCCGGATGCGGCATAAGAATATTAAACCGCCCGTCCGGCGTCGTCATGCCGGTAATTCCCTCCGGTGATCCATTCGGATTGTCCGGATAGATTTCGGTAATCTGTCCGCGGTTATCGGTAAAGCGCAGGGTAACCAGTGCCTTGCCATCCCCGGTGGAACGATCATCAAAATCCGCGCGTCCTTCACCATGCGCCACGGTAACCGGCATCCGGCTCCCGGCCATACCATCGAACAATATCGATGGACTTTGCTGCACTTCTACCATGACAAAGCGCGCTTCAAATTGTTCCGAAACATTGCGCACAAAACGCGGCCAGTGTTCCGCTCCCGGAATGATTTCACGCAGATTGCTCATCATCTGACAGCCATTGCAGACGCCAAGTGCGAAAGTATCGGTACGCAGGAAAAAAGCCTCAAAAGCCTCGCGGGCATACGGATTAAACAGGATGGATTTTGCCCATCCAACACCCGCGCCCAGTACATCGCCATACGAAAAGCCACCGCAAGCGGCAATGCCTTTAAAATTTTCCAACGAAACTTCGCCGTTGATGATATCGCTCATATGCACATCGACTGCGGCAAATCCGGCGCGATCAAACGCGGCGGCCATTTCAACATGGCCATTGACGCCTTGCTCGCGCAGAATGCCGACACGAGGTCTGACCCCGGTTCGTATCCCCTTGCGGATAATCGGCGCAGCGATGTTTTCTTCCGGATCAAAACTCAATGTTACATGCAGCCCCGGATTATCCTGATCCAGAATACGGTCAAATTCCTGCTGCGCGCAACCCGGATTATCGCGCAGTCTTTGCATGTGATACGTCGTCTCCGACCAGGCGCGTTGCAGATCGACGCGTTTTTCCGCAAGTACCGGCTTATTGTTACGCAACAGGCGCAGTTCATCTTCCGTATTCGGATACCCGATGATAAAGCTCATGTCCTGTAGTCCGGCTTCCGACAATACGCTCATGACCACCGTGCGCTTTTTGCTCTGGATTTGAATCACCGCACCCAATTCTTCATTGAACAAGACCGCAAACAGGCGCTCCAGCGCGCGGCCGCCAAGCTGTTCGCATTGCAGCTCGGCGCCATCGATATCGTTCGACAGCGCATCAAAACAGAGCTGATCGAGATTGACGGTAATTCCGGTATGTCCGGCGAAAGCCATTTCACACAGCGTGACAAACAAACCGCCATCGGAGCGGTCGTGGTAGGCAAGCAGCGCATCGGCATTGTTCAACTGCTGAATAGCGGTAAAAAAAGCCTTGAGCTTTTTGGCGCCAGCCAACGCATCAATATCCGGCGTTTCATTGCCGGTCTGCTTATAAACCTGCGCCAGCGCCGAACCGCCCAGGCGATTTTTCCCCTGTCCCAAATCGATCAAAATCAATTCCGTATCGCCACAATCCGTGCGCAGTTGCGGCGTCAAGGTGCGGCGCACATCGCTGACCCGGGCGAAAGACGAAATAATCAGTGAAAGCGGGGCGGTAACTTCCTTTTTGACAGATTCTCCGGTTTCGGCGCTTGTTTCCTGCCAGGCGGTTTTCATCGACATCGAATCCTTGCCGACAGGAATGCTGATGCCGAGCTGCGGACAGAGCGCCATGCCAACCGCGTAGACCGCATCATACAGACCGGCGTCTTCCCCGGGATGACCCGCCGCCGCCATCCAGTTGGCGGAAAGCTTGATGTCGGCGAGTTGTTCTATATGTGCTGCGGCGATATTGGTGATCGCCTCACCGACCGCCATGCGCGCAGCAGCCGCCGGATTGATCAGCGCCAGCGGCGTGCGCTCGCCAATCGCGAATGCTTCGCCAAAATAAGTCTGATAGCCCATCATGGTAACCGCCACATCGGCGACCGGCACTTGCCAGGGGCCAACCATCTGATCACGCGCAGTCATACCGCCCACGCTACGGTCACCAATACTGATAAGAAATGTCTTGCTGGCCACGGCAGGCAGCCGTAAAACACGGTAGGCGGATTCCGTCAGGTCGAGCTCATGCACCTTCAGCGCCGGCAGTGATAGACTGCGATGCGTCACCTCGCGCGTCATTTTGGGTGGTTTGCCCAGCAACACCGACAGCGGCATGTCAACCGGCAGCGCCTCATCCGATGCGCCGCTTTCATCAACAACAACCAGTTGTGCTTCCTGCGTTGCCTCACCGACAATGGCAAACGGGCAGCGTTCGCGTTCGCAAATCTGCTGAAATAGTTCCAGTGATTCCGGATGAATAGCGAGCACATACCGTTCCTGCGCCTCGTTACTCCAGATCTGCATCGGCGACATGCCCGATTCCTCGGATGGCACCGCGCGCAGATTGAAGCGCCCGCCACGTCCGGAATCATGCACCAGCTCGGGAAAAGCATTCGACAACCCGCCGGCGCCAACATCATGAATGAACAGAATAGGATTTTGCACGCCGGCGCGCTCCATTTGCCAGCAGCGGTCGATTACTTCCTGCGCGCGGCGCTGCATTTCGGGATTGCCGCGTTGCACCGAATCGAAATCCAGCGTTTCCAGGTTCGCACCGGTATCCATGCTGGATGCCGCGCCGCCCCCCAGACCGATCAGCATCCCCGGGCCGCCCAGCTGAATCAGCAGAGTTCCGGGCGGGAATTTTTCCTTGACGACATGTTTTGCCGAAATCTGCCCGATACCGCCCGCAAGCATGATGGGTTTGTGATAGCCGCGCATTTCTCCGGCCACGTTTTCTTCATAACTCCGGAAGTAGCCCGCCAGATTCGGGCGGCCGAATTCGTTATTGAAAGCTGCGCCGCCGATAGGGCCTTCCAGCATGATCCGTAACGCCGAAGCAATGCGCTCTGGCCTGCCATAAACCGTTTTCTTGTCCGGATCGGCAAATTCCCACGGCTGCATGAAACCGGGAATATTCAAGTTGGAAACCGAAAATCCCGCCAAACCCGCTTTAGGCTTAGCGCCGCGCCCGGTCGCGCCTTCATCGCGTATTTCTCCGCCGACACCCGTTGCCGCACCCGGAAATGGTGAAATTGCGGTCGGATGATTATGCGTCTCGACCTTCATCAGTA
Organism: Nitrosomonas sp.; assembly: GCA_020852475.1. Taxonomy (GTDB): domain Bacteria; phylum Pseudomonadota; class Gammaproteobacteria; order Burkholderiales; family Nitrosomonadaceae; genus Nitrosomonas. The sequence goes on along the minus strand of JADZAR010000058.1, from coordinate 24,041 downwards.
AATGGGTCTGTTCCTGCGCGTAGGTGTAATGGTTTTCCGCATCCGGATAAAAACGCGCTATGTTTGCACCTTCGACAATGCTCGCGTTGTCGGCGTAGGCAACCAGCGTACCTTGCGGGCTTTGTCGGTGGGTATTGCGAATCATGGCAAACAGCGACTGATCCATCGGCCGGTCATCGATGATCCAGCTGGCATTGAAAATTTTATGGCGGCAGTGCTCTGAATTCGCCTGCGCAAACATCATCAGTTCTACATCGGTAGGATTGCGTCCAGCTTCCTGGTAATACTGCGCCAGATAGCCGATTTCATCGGGGGACAGCGCCAGACCCATCTCGATATTGGCTTTTTCCAGCGCCTGATCGCCTTCCGCTGTGATATCGATAATACGCAATGGCTGCGGCGGAACGTGCTGGAACAAGCGCTCGGCTTCTTCGAATGTGCGGAACACGGTTTCTGTCATGCGATCATGCAACGCCATTTGCAGCGTTCGCTGCTGTTCGGGAGAAATCGCCTGATCGGTGCGGATATAATAAGCCGTGCCGCGCTCGATACGCTCAACAGCGCTCAGTCCGCAATGCCGTGCGATATCCGTGGCTTTGCTGCACCACGGGGAAATGGTTCCGGGACGGGGGGTAACAAGATAAAACGCATCATTGTCAGCGGGCTGCCGTGGTTGACAACAATTCAGCACTGTTTCAAGCAGCGCTGTTTCAGCGGCAGTCAATGTCTGGCTAACTGCGCAGAAATACCAATATTCCGTATCAATCTGCGAAACCTGTATGGCGCATGCATGCAATTCGCGCATGAGTTTTTCCAGTCGGAAATCGGAAAGTGCGTTACCGCCGCAATATCGAAGCATGGGCAAAAAGGGTATCATGTTCAAAAATGATATTTTACACGATGCATGGTGGATGAAATGAATACAATCGATCCGGTTTACCTGACAGCTGAAATTCGCGCTATTGAACAAACCGCGCTTGCATCAGCCAACCCCCCTGATTTGATGGAAAAAGCAGGCCGCGCTGCCGCCGAGATAGCGAAACAGCAGTTTGATATGAGCGCCGCGAGGAATGTGCTCGTCCTCGCTGGCCCGGGCAACAATGGCGGTGATGCTTTTGTCGTCGCCCGTTATTTAAAAAACTGGGGACACACTGTATCCATCGTCTTTAATGACGATCCTGCCCGTTTGCCGCAAGACGCTCAAAAAGCGCGGCAAGCCTGGCTGGACAGTCAGGGTGAAATACGCGCCGATATCCCGCTCCACTCGCATTGGGATTTAATTATCGACGGCTTATTCGGCATCGGTTTGCAGCCGGAACGCCCGCTTACCGGTCAATATCTGGATTGGATCTGCCAAGTGAACGCCCTGTCCTGTCCGGTTCTTGCGCTGGATGTGCCTTCCGGCTTGTCCAGCGATGAAGGCAATGTCTGCGGGCAAGCGGTTGCCGCCACCGTTACCGTAACGTTCATTGGGCTCAAACCCGGACTACTGACCCAATATGGTCCGCAATACTGCGGTGAATGTATTGTCTGCAATCTCGATCTTGACGTAACAGCCCATGTTACCCCGCACATCTGGGCTATCAACCGGAAGTTGATTCAGATGTTGTTACCTCCCCCCAGACCTGCAAACAGCCACAAAGGGCATTTCGGCGGGGTTGGCATTCTGGGCGGCAACAATGGCATGATCGGCGCCGCTTTACTGACTGGCCGCTCAGCGCTCTATCTGGGTGCGGGCCGTGTCTATTTAGGCATGCTTGCCCAGGCAGCGCCCGCTGCGGACATGCTTCATCCCGAATTGATGCTGCGTTCAGCGGGCGAATTATTCGAGCTGACCGCGCTCAGCTGCCTGGTCGTCGGACCCGGCATGGATATCAACGAAGCCACTTATACCTGGATGCAGCATGCACTCAATAGCAATCTGCCGCTGGTGCTGGACGCCGATGCCTTAAATCACATTGCTTTTCACAGCGAATTGGCCCGGCAACTGAAACTGCGCAATACGCCCGCCGTACTCACGCCACATCCGGCCGAAGCAGCGCGGCTGCTCGATATGGAGATATCCGCGGTACAAAATAATCGAATTGACGCTGCGGTGAAAATTGCCGAGCATCTTAACTGTTATGTGCTTCTGAAAGGTGCGGGCAGCATCTGCGCCTTGCCCGGCGGGCGCTGCTTCATCAACACCAGCGGTAATCCGGGATTGAGTAGTCCCGGAACCGGCGATGTTCTCGCAGGGATGATCGGCGCATTCATCGCACAAGGTATGAAGCCGGATGATGCGATGCTGCTGGCTGTCTATCTGCACGGCGCCGCAGCCGATCACTTGCTGGATCGCAATCATGGGCTGGTCGGAATGACAGCATCGGAAATCATCGCCACAGCCCGGTTGTTAATAAACAGCTGGGTTTATAAGCAATTGACGGATGTATAACGCATCGCCGGTCATTGCATCTTGTTCAGAATGAATTTTGCGAGAACGCCAGACTTTTCCGGATGATGCAAACACTTATCCCGACGCCAGTCCGGCGTTGATAAAGGCAGGCAGGAAAATTACATTTTAGCCAGCACTTGAGCCACCGTCTGCCCCATCAGCGACGGCGTAGGGCTGATAATCACACCCAGTTCTTTCAGCAGGGCTACTTTCTCCGCCGCACTTTCACCGGCTGAAGAAATAATCGCGCCCGCATGCCCCATACGGCGACCTTCCGGCGCAGTGAGTCCAGCAATATACGCCACCAGCGGTTTGGTCATATTTTCTTTGAAGAAGATACCGGCATCCACTTCCATAGGACCGCCGATTTCACCGATCATGAGCGCAACCTTGGTTTCTGGATCCTGTTCGAGTTTTTCGAGTACATCCAGATGCGAGCTGCCAATGATAGGGTCACCGCCGATACCGACCGATGTTGAAATACCGATACCGAGCGCACGCATCTGGTCGGCGGCTTCGTAACCCAGCGTACCTGAACGTCCCACGACGCCGACATTACCGCGCACATAAATATGGCCTGGCATGATACCGAGCATGGAACGCCCTGGACTGATTGTCCCCGCGCAATTGGGCCCGGTAAGCATCATGCGCTCTTCTTTCGGGAATCGACGCAGAAAATTTTTAACGGTCATCATGTCCTGCGTCGGAATACCGTCGGTAATGGCGACACAGTATCTGATTCCGGCATCAGCCGCTTCCATGATGGAATCCGCCGCGAACGCCGGTGGCACAAAAACAATACTGGCCTCCGCGCCGGCCTGTTGCACTGCTTCCTTGACCGTGTTGAATACCGGCAGTCCCAAGTGCGTCTGCCCGCCCTTGCCCGGCGTGACGCCACCGACAACATTGGAGCCGTATTCAATCATTTCCTGCGCGTGAAACGTGCCGATTTTCCCGGTAAACCCTTGAACAATAATGCGTGTTTTTTCGTCTATTAATATGGTCACTTTTTGCTCCCTAACCTTTTTGCGCAACAACCTGGTTACGCGCCGCCACTACTTTTTCAGCTGCTTCCGCCAGAGTATCCGCCGTGATTATCTTCATTCCGCTGTCCGCAATAATTTTGCGGCCTTCTTCCACATTGGTTCCAGACAACCGCACCACCAGTGGCACCTGCATGCCGATATTTTTGACCGCCTGCACCACGCCCTCGGCGATCCAGTCACAGCGGTTAATACCGGCAAAAATATTGACCAGCATCGCTTTGACGTTTTTATCGGCAAGCACCAGTCGGAATGCTTTCTCCGTTCTTTCCGCCGATGCACCACCACCCACGTCCAGAAAGTTTGCAGGCTCACCGCCTGCCAGCTTGATCATATCCATAGTCGCCATGGCCAGTCCCGCGCCATTGATCATACAACCGATGTCACCATCCAAACCGACATAACTCAGGCCGACTTCCGCAGCGGCGACTTCACGCGGATCAACCTGTGAATTGTCACGCAATTCAGCAATTTTATGCCGCCGGTACAACGCATTTTCGTCGAACGCCATCTTGGCATCCAGCGCGATGATTTCATTATTGGCCGTTACAACCAGGGGATTGATCTCCAGAATATTGGCGTCGAGATCACGCAGCGCACGATAGCATCCTTTAATCGTTTTAACCGCATGATTCAACAGTGACGAATCGAGTCCCAGCGCAAACGCCATTTTGCGCGCCTGGAAATCCTGCAAACCAACAGCCGGCTCAATATAAATCTTGATGATCGCTTCAGGTTGGGTTTGTGCCAGCGTTTCGATTTCCATGCCGCCTTGAGCTGATCCCACCATAATGACGCGTTCGGTGCTGCGGTCGATCAGGAATGACAGATAAATTTCTTTCTCGATTTTGGTTCCTGCTTCAATGTAGACGCGGGAACAAAGCTTTCCTGCCGCGCCGCTCTGATGGGTCACCAGGACTTTACCCAGCAGCTCCTCAGCAGCTACCTGGACTTCGGCGTGTGTTTTGCACACCTTGATGCCACCCGCTTTTCCACGCGCGCCGGAATGAATCTGCGCCTTGACAACCCAGACATCACCTTCAATTTCCCTTGCACGCTGAACAGCCTCTTCCACACTGTAGGCAATGCCACCCTCGGCGATTTTGACGCCATACTCGGACAGAATTTCTTTTGCTTGATACTCGTGAATATTCAATTCGATTTCCTCATCAATCGGATTAATATGTCATGGTTTTTCTGTTACACCATGTTTTTTTAAAGTGTTTTAATAATAAAAAGGCCGCATTACGCGGCCATATGCATCATCCTGACTTTATTTTCTGGCGGCTATCGCCTCCGCGATTCTCACCACATTGTTGGCCATTCTTTCCGAAGCCGCATCAATCAACCGTCCATCCAGCGCAGCAGCGCCTTTTCCTTGGGCAGCCGCTTCTTTCAAGGCAGCCAGTATGCGTTTGGCTTTTTCCACTTCCGCTGGAGGCGGCGTAAAGACTTCATTCGCCAATGCGATCTGCGTGGGGTGTATCGCCCATTTTCCTTCGCACCCCAGTGCGGCTGCGCGGCGAGCCGCCAGCTTATAGCCGTCCGGATCCTTGATGTCGCCGAATGGGCCATCGATAGGCCGCAAGCCATAAGCGCGGCACGCTACCGTCATGCGGCTGATTGCGAAATGCCACTGGTCGCCGGGATAATCCGGATTCAATCCGCCGATATTCACCGTTCTGGCGCGGTTACTGGCAGCGTAGTCAGCAACGCCGAAATGCAGCGCCTCCAGTCTTCCGCGCGCGCCGTTACGGGCAATGTCCTCAACATTGGCCATGCCCAGCGCGGTTTCGATCAGCGCTTCCAATCCAATCCTGTTTTTCAGGCCCTGCTGCATCTCCAGTTGATTAACCATGGCTTCCACCATGTAGATATCCGCGTAGACGCCCGCCTTAGGTATCAGCAAAGTATCAATCTTAGAACCGGCCTGCTCAACGAGATCCACCACATCGCGAACCATGTATTGGGTATCCAGTCCGTTGATACGAACCGATACGGTGATGCCATGTCCTTTCCAGTCCAGGTCATTGAGCGCCTGGATGATATTTTTACGGGCCTGCACCTTGTCATCCGGTGCAACCGCATCTTCCAGATCCAGAAAAACAAAGTCCACACCGCTTTTTAATGCTTTCTCAAACATCTCCGGGCTTGAACCTGGAACCGCCAGCTCACAGCGTTGAACCCGTTGAATTTTTGTTTCATATAGCGTGTGACTCATTTTTCCTCCATGATAATTTTTTGTTTAAACAGGCCCGCCATATCCTCAAGGCTAGCAATGTATCTGTAAAACCGATAACCTGGCATTATAACATTTGTTGCTATGTGATTCTAACCATGTGTTTTTTTATACGCATGCGCACCTTACCCGTTAAATTGCCGCACAGGCGCTCACATTGCAATCTGCCGAAGTTGCGCAATCGCATTGGCGGCGCGAGTAAATTGGCGATACTTTGCCAACCAGAGCAACGGAATTGTTGAAGTGGCATCACCATGCAGTTCAGCACCTGCCGCAGCTATAGCGCCGAGCATAATGGCGCGGCCGCAGCTATCGCCACCCGCGCGGATATTGGCCTCAACAGCTTGCTGATAATTTGTGGCATGGCGAAGAATATGGACGATCACGGGCAATCCTTCCAGCACGTGACATGCGGAACCAAAACGCTGCGCAGCCCGCACGCTGTCCAGCGTGTCCATGGCCAGTGCATCTTCCAGCAAAACCCCGAGTTCTTCTTTTGCATACGGCAAAGACTGTGCCAGCGCCTGTTCAACCGGTTTCCCGTCAAGCACGGCTGCAAGCACAGCCGCCGCGTATTGTGCCGCGGTTACTGCTGTAGCGTTATCGTTCGTCAACCTTACAATCTGTTCGACCTTGGTCAACAGCGAGTCTGTCGATCCGGTATGCAACGCCGTAACGACAGCCACGGATGCCAGCGCGGCGAACTGATCGTCATCCGCGCCGGATATTTCGGGATAATCTTCCGGAGCCAGTGGAATCAACTTCAACAGCGTCTGGCGCGTGGGCGAGTCGACATATCCGCGGTATGCGCCGCCCGGTCCAAATAGATTGCGAAACTCGGTTTGATATGCCGTGCGATCGAACTCACCATGCGCGGCATAATGTTTCAGCATCAGCAGACAGATTTCGCCATAACCGGAAGAATCTCCCGCAGTCTTGCCGCTATGTGCAAAGAAACCTTTTGCGTCAGCGTAATTTTCGAGATCGGGTGTCAAGAAAGCGATATTCTGTTTCTTTTCGATTTGCGCAATGCGCTCAGGATCATAAAGCCAGTGCAGACCGAGTGCAGCGGAATCGGCAACCAGCGCGCCCAGCACCGTTGCTATGCGAGGCGTCAATTTGACGGTTGTATCCATGAATTAGCGTTTGTTCGTGTATTGATTCGCTATCGTTGATGATTAAAAACTGCGAAGCCTGCGCGATTCGATTTTTATGTCAGCTGATTTCAACATCATCCGGAATTCTGCGCGCTTCGTCTTCGAGCATGATGGGTATGCCGTCCTTGATGGCAAAAGCCAGTCGATCCGGCTTGCAAATCAGTTCCTTTTCTTGTTTTTTATACAGCAGCGGCCCTTTGCATACCGGACATACCAGGATATCGAGTAATTTTGTGTCCATAATTCTTTAATGTGCTTGCGTTACCGTTTCTAGTTTCTAAAATCTGCTCAGTATATCATCGAGCTGATCGAGATTTGAGTAGTGAATGATGATATTGCCCCGGCCGTTTTTTGCAGATTTGATCGTCACCTGCGCGCCAAGTCGCTCCGACACCGACTCCTGCAGCGCCAGAACATCGCGGTCGATTTTTCGCGCTTTGCGTATCTGCGGATTATTCAGTTGCTGGATTATTTTTTCCGTCTCGCGTACCGACAACCCTTTTAACACGATCCTGTTGGCCATCTGTATTTGCTGCGCAGGTTCCAAGGCCAGCAAAGCCCTGCCGTGCCCCATGTCGATTTTACCCTGCATCATCATGTCCTGCACAGGCCCGACCAGATTAAGCAGACGTAACAAGTTGGTCACCGCGCTGCGTGAACTGCCCAGCGCTTCAGCGGCGGTCTGATGTGTCATGCCAAATTCGTTGATCAGACGCTGAATACCCATAGCTTCTTCCAGCGGATTCAAGTCCTCGCGCTGAATATTCTCGATGAGCGATATCGCCAGCGCAGCTTCATCGGTGACTTCCCGGATGATGACCGGCACTTCGTCCAGCCCGGCCAGCTGCGCCGCACGCCAGCGACGCTCACCGGCGATGATTTCATAACGATCTACGCCAATCGCGCGCACCAGAATAGGCTGCATGATTCCCTGCGCTTTAATCGATTCAGCCAGATCGGCCAAGGCCGCCTGATCCATGTTGCTGCGCGGCTGGTATTTTCCGGGTTGCAGTGATGCGGTTTCGAGATTCTGCAATCGGTCGCCGGATGCATCAACCCCGTCCGCATTTCCCGATAGCAGCGCATCCAGCCCGCGTCCCAACCCTTTCAGTTTCGCCATCTAACTTTTCCTTTTACAATTCGAAATCTTTGCACGGCGTCATGAGCGGTACGAGAATAAGGCAAAAAATTGCGAAAAAGCGGAGTTTACACCGGGTAAATGAGCATTTTTCGCAAATTTTTAACGCAATTATCGTGCCGCGTAGTAGCCGTGCAAAGGTCTCAATCCATTCCTGACAATCAGGCATTCAATACTTCCTGCGCAAGTTCCAGATAGGCCTGAGCCCCTTTTGACTGACGATCATGATAAAGCACGGGGAGGCCAAAACCCGGCGCTTCCGCCAGACGCACATTTCTTGGGATGACCGTGCGGTAAACCTTGTCGCCGAAGTGTCGCTGCAATTGATCCGATACCTGTTGCGCCAGAATATTGCGCGGATCAAACATGGTGCGTAGCAATCCTTCAATACGTAGTCTGGGATTGAAATTCGCCCGCACTTTCTTGATGGTGTTGACCAGATCGCTTAAGCCTTCCAGAGCGTAATATTCGCACTGCATCGGTATCATTACCGCATGCGCGGCGCACAGCGCGTTCAGCGTTAATAAATTCAGCGCTGGCGGACAATCAATAATTACATACTGATATTCATCGATGACTTCAATGAGCGCCGCTTTTAAGCGGATTTCACGCTGCGAAAGCGTCACCATTTCGACTTCGGCCCCGGCCAGATCGCGGTTGGCCGGAATCAGATCATACTTCCCCTGCAATTCGCTGATACGCACTGATTTTATCGACAACTCACCCAGCAGAACCTGATAAACCGTCTGTTGAATCACCTGTTTGTTCGCGCCACTACCCATGGTCGCATTCGCCTGCGGATCAAGATCGATCAGCAACACGCGCTTGCCCGCATTGGCCAGACTGGCCGCCAGATTGACACTGGTCGTCGTTTTGCCTACTCCGCCTTTTTGGTTGGTTATCGCCAGAATCTTTGTCACGTTTGATGCGCCTCCAGCAGCTCCGGTTGTTCAGCAGCAGACATACGCCGGATAACAATCAGTTCCCGCTGTGCAGAAAGTCCCGGAACAATTAAAGGTATCCTTTTTTCAATCACATACGGCAAAACCACTTGATCAAGCTCCTGTTGCGTACAACTGCTCTTCATCGCGACCCAGCGGCTTCGTGTTTCGTTCGGCTTCACCAGTTGATGTGTTGTTTTTATAAAATCCCCCAGACTGGCATAAGCCCGCGAAATAATTGTATTCGGGCTTTCGTCGACAACGGCTGTTTCAATCCGCCTTGCCATAACCACTACATTTTCCAGCGCCATCTCGATTTTAACCTGCTGTAAAAACGCCGCTTTCTTCTGATTGCTTTCCGCCAGCGTCACCTGCCAGTGCGGTCGTACAAGGGCAATCGGTATACCCGGCAATCCCGCACCCGTACCCACATCGATTACGCGGGGTCCGTTAATATATTCAACCGCCGCCAGACTGTCCAAGATATGCTGATACAGCATATCCTCGACATTCCTGATCGCCGTCAAATTATATTGCTTGTTCCACTTCGCAATCAGCAACAGATACTGAACAATCCGTTCCCGTATTCTCGCATCCGGTTCAATTACAGCATGTTGCAGGGCTGACAAGCCTTGCTTGACTGCATCATCAAGACTCATGCACGCTGTTTCTGTCCGGCATCCGGCGGACTGGCCCCGCCCAACCCGCGCTTGAGATGAACCAGCAGCAATGAAATAGCTGCCGGGGTCACACCGGATATTCTGCTGGCCTGACCGATGGTTTCAGGTTTATGTTCATTCAGTTTTTGCTGAACCTCGTTGGACAGCCCCTTAACCAGACGATAATCGATATCAATCGGCAGCAACGTCGTCTCATGCTGCGACTGGCGAAGAATTTCCTCCTGCTGGCGTTTGATATAACCCTGATACTTGATCTGAATTTCGACCTGCTCAGCGATCTGCGCATCGATCCACGCATTACCGGCATTCTGCTCGGCACCGCACAGCGCCATCAGATCCGCATAGGACACGTCCGGACGGCGCAGCAGCTCGGTCAGCGTATATTCGCGCTCGATGGTTTTTCCAAGCACCTGAATGAGCCGCGCCTCGTCAATTGCACCGGGAAAAATCCGGATGCTGTCCAGACGGTTATGTTCCTGTTCAATGGCTTCACACTTGCGCGCATAAAATGTCCATCGTTCATCATCCACCAATCCAAGCCTTCTGCCGGTTTCGGTCAGACGCTGATCTGCGTTATCTTCCCGCAGTTGCAGCCGGTATTCCGCGCGACTGGTGAACATGCGATACGGCTCGGTCACGCCGGAAGTAATCAGATCATCCACCAGCACGCCGATGTACGCTTCATTGCGCAGCGGACACCAGCTATCCTTCTGTTGCACCGTTAACGCCGCATTAATGCCTGCCAGCAAACCTTGCGCCGCCGCCTCGTCATAGCCGGTGGTGCCGTTGATCTGGCCGGCGAAAAACAAACCTTGAATGCTTTTGGTTTCCAGCGAGCGTTTCAGATTCCGCGGATCAAAATAGTTGTACTCTATGGCGTAACCCGGACGCGTGATATGCGCATTTTCCAGACCGGCAATCGATTGCACCAGCTTCACCTGGAACTCAAAAGGCAGGCTTGTTGAAATCCCGTTCGGATAAATTTCATGCGTATCCAGCCCTTCCGGTTCAAGAAAAATGGAGTGACTCTCCCGGCTGGCAAATCGTACCACCTTGTCTTCAATAGATGGACAATAACGCGGTCCGATGCCTTCTATTTTACCGGTGTACAGCGGTGACTCGGATAATCCTTCAGTGATGATTTCATGCGTTTCCGCATTGGTTTGCGTTATCCAGCAGGACACCTGTCGCGGATGTTTGACGGTATGCCCCATGAAAGACACGACCGGCGTCGGCGCATCGCCGGGCTGCTCTTTCAGTTTGCTGTAATCCAGACTGCGCCCGTCTATGCGCGGCGGCGTGCCGGTTTTAAGCCGTCCGACCGGAAATTGCATCTCGTTCAGACGCTGCGCCAGCGTTATCGACGGCGGATCACCGGCGCGTCCGGCTTTGAAATGGGTTTTGCCAATATGCGCAAGCCCCGCCAGAAACGTGCCCACCGTCAACACCACAGCTTCAGCATAAAACTTGATGCCCAATTGGGTAACAACACCGGCAATCCGGTCCTGCTCAATCAGCAGATCATCCACGGCCTGCTGCACAATCTGAAGATTAATCTGATTTTCGATCCGTTTGCGGATGGCCTGACGATACAGAACACGGTCTGCCTGCGCACGGGTTGCGCGCACCGCCGGCCCTTTGCTGGAGTTCAACACGCGAAACTGGATTCCCGCCGCATCGGCGGCCAGCCCCATTACGCCGCCAAGCGCATCGATTTCCTTGACAAGATGACTTTTACCAATCCCGCCGATGGACGGATTGCATGACATCTGGCCGATGGTTTCGATATTGTGCGTCAGCAGCAGCGTCCGGCAGCCCATGCGCGCCGCAGCAAGCGCCGCCTCCGTACCCGCATGCCCTCCACCGACAATAATGACGTCATAACTGTTTTGTTTACGCATATTCAAAACTCAAACCGCATAGATCGCGTAACAAAAAATTACCTTGATTTGAAAACCGTTTCATCAGATGTTTCACGTGAAACATTCGGCTTGAATGACGCTGAAATACAGATCAATCATCCGATTGCGCGCCGAAATATGCATAAGGTTTATGTGGAACAGTGCTTTCCTTGAAATGTTTCTGCTGATTTTTGTCGAGCGCCTTATCCCACCAGATGCTTCTTGCCGCCAGACGTTTTTCCTGAACTTGCGGGTTTTTTTCGAGAAACTCGCGCATGAATTTTGTTTGTTCCGATTCGTAACTGTAATCCATAATAATCACTCTATGATTCAAAAAGACATTAACAGGCTGCTAAATCAAAAGGCATAACTTTAGCATATTGTTACTTCGCATTCACCTTCACAGCACAACATTTCAGCCCGGGGTTCTGTTCCAGGGCAGCACTAATACTTTCGCAATTTGGTAACAAACTCGCGAAACGGCAAGGGATAGGCTGTCTCGAGCTTTTGTGCATGCTTATGGATGGACTTCCACGAGAATTTGCCCGGATTGTTTCGGAAAGCAAAAACAATCAGATTGCCGCGTATTTCGGCCATCATCGCAATGATATGGCCGTCAAAACTGTTTTCAATCCGTTGCAGCAGGGTTTTCAATTGACGGTCACGGCTCAAGAGATTAACCACCAGCATGCCGTTCCTGTTTAACGCTTGTTGCGCGTAGTCATAAAAATCCTGGCTGCACAGTGATTGAACCTGATCACCGTCATCAAAGCCATCGACCATAATAATATCGGCGACTGCCCCCTCAGATGCGACATAGCCCGCGCCATCCGCTTCAACGATAACAAACCGCGCATCATCCTGCGGCACATAAAAATGCTGCCGCGCCGCCATGATTACCTGCCGGTAAGGTTCCACCACCGTCACACGAGTTTGTGGCAGATAATGATAAACAAACTTGGCCAGCGACCCGCCGCCCAATCCGATCATCAGCACATGCCCGGGGTTTGGATGAAACAGCATAAAGCCCATCATGCACTGCGTATAAACCAGCTCTAAAGCATTCGGCGCGGCGATCCGCATCGCGCTTTGCACCATCGCCCCACCCAGATGCAATGAACGCACGCCATCTTGCTCGCTGATCATTAACTCAGGCGCATCATCTGTATCATGAATAGTTCTCATAGCTTAAATTCAAAATTCACCAAACTCCCTCCTTACCGGGCCGGGTAGCCGTATCGATGGGTTATTGTCACTCCCGCAAAAATTCATGAAGAACGTCTCTAACGATTATCGCAGTAAACACTACACCTGATCATAAAAGAAACCTGGGATAGAAGTTAGCGGGGAAAAGTTGCACAAAATTTTTGCTGAATTGATCCCGTACACAAATGTAACTCACCGAACTGGCTCGAATCCCGGATTACTCCCATAGCGCGCACAGCACATTAAGCAGGACGAGCGCAGATAGCCACTCTCAAACATACTCTGTTTCAATACCGGCCACTGCTATCATCAAGTATAAATTGGATGGAAGCTTTATTGGATAAAATGTCGTGTATATGCCATCAGACATCACACAGGTACGATAATGGAACATCTCGATTCAATTTTTGTGAGATACCCCGCAGAGGGTTTTCAAGACATTTGGTTCAGGGATCTTGAACCCAATGACGTTGCGCGTCTGTTTAATTACGCATGCCAAACGTATGGACAGGCAGCGCCACGCGCAATTTGGGTACAACCCACAGATCGAGAATTAGGGCTGTATTCCGGAGAATCTAAACTGCGAGATGTTGACTACGAATTCACCCCTCTGTTTATAGTTGATACAGTGCTTGAAAGTGTAGCCATCAGGATCGAAGACGACGAGTTGGCGATTGATTTCGACAGCGGTCTTGAATACTGGAACTCAAGGCGTCAGACTGCTTTCGTTCATTGGCTGCGCGAACTCCATCGTCAAGTACCCAATGCACGGTTGGAATGGGCGCACGAAGGCTGCACCGATAGTCCCTCCAAACGAGAATCCGCGCTGCTGCGACTTGTGGTGATTGGCGAAGCCTAATTCCAGCGTTAATGGAACTTGTTTCCTTTTCAAAGCTGCCTGTGCGGCAGCGAACGAGCCCGCGTTTGACAAAATCGGAATTGACGATTTCTAAGCTGCCTGTGCGGCAGCGAACGGAACAGCCCTTAAAGCCGCTGCGAACTTATCTTTCTAAGCTGCCTGTGCGGCAGCGAACACCGTGGGCGCGTGATCGAGACTGCACAATATTTTCTAAGCTGCCTGTGCGGCAGCGAACCAAATCCATTATTTAGTCCTTGCGTGCATAGTTTTCTAAGCTGCCTGTGCGGCAGCGAACCGGTAACGTATATCAAATACGTTGACGAGACCTTTCTAAGCTGCCTGTGCGGCAGCGAACCAAGATATGGGCTCTTGAGGGATACCTGTTAATTTCTAAGCTGCCTGTGCGGCAGCGAACTCCAGATGCTCCGACCTCCTGCCGCAACCTCTTTTCTAAGCTGCCTGTGCGGCAGCGAACGAGCGTCCGCAAGAATTTGATGCGGTTTCGACTTTCTAAGCTGCCTGTGCGGCAGCGAACGGATGCCGGACTGGATACCGGACTGGATGCGATTTCTAAGCTGCCTGTGCGGCAGCGAACACAGCTCGACATTGCGCCCAAGGGCGACATTATTTCTAAGCTGCCTGTGCGGCAGCGAACCCATAAGTGCGTTCCAACTCTGCCGCTAGGGCTTTCTAAGCTGCCTGTGCGGCAGCGAACGATCAGGTAAAAGCAGACCTGCTCCTGCTGGCTTTCTAAGCTGCCTGTGCGGCAGCGAACAGCGCGCGGGACAGCCATGCGCCGCTGGAGTTTTTCTAAGCTGCCTGTGCGGCAGCGAACACGGGACGTTGCGCAGCTCAACAACAAAGGGCTTTCTAAGCTGCCTGTGCGGCAGCGAACTGATTACCGACATCCGTGCGGGCAAACGTTCATTTCTAAGCTGCCTGTGCGGCAGCGAACATATTAATGGTCTGCCTGGGCCAGACTGCGACTTTCTAAGCTGCCTGTGCGGCAGCGAACACGTTCTGGCCGCCCGCCGTTCGGGCGGATGCTTTCTAAGCTGCCTGTGCGGCAGCGAACTCGCGCGGGGTTACCGCAATCCGGCCTATATTTTTCTAAGCTGCCTGTGCGGCAGCGAACACCAATTGGAAAAACTCATCAAATCGATGGAATTTCTAAGCTGCCTGTGCGGCAGCGAACAGGCCGCAAAAACAAAACGCAGCAAATCGAATTTTCTAAGCTGCCTGTGCGGCAGCGAACCTGGCGATCACTCCGGCACCGGCCCACTTACTTTTCTAAGCTGCCTGTGCGGCAGCGAACGCGCGATCATAAATTGTTTGCATTGTTCTAGCTTTCTAAGCTGCCTGTGCGGCAGCGAACCGCGGGCGTGATCAACTACGCCGGGCTTGAGTTTTCTAAGCTGCCTGTGCGGCAGCGAACACTGCATTTTAAACCAAACCCTGCATTCTCCTTTTCTAAGCTGCCTGTGCGGCAGCGAACGCATGTCCCCGCCATTTCAAAATCGATTTTAATTTCTAAGCTGCCTGTGCGGCAGCGAACATCACCCGATTGCTTTGCTTCAGAAAGTCTATTTTCTAAGCTGCCTGTGCGGCAGCGAACGCTAATGTCGGCGGCAATCTGGCATTCGTAATTTTCTAAGCTGCCTGTGCGGCAGCGAACACCTTTTATTAGGTATCTGCGGTCTGTGTCGTTTTCTAAGCTGCCTGTGCGGCAGCGAACTGCGTCATTGCTGGCGCGTTGATGCTATGTCTTTTCTAAGCTGCCTGTGCGGCAGCGAACTCGATGTACTCATTGCGCCCGCCGATCATTGCTTTCTAAGCTGCCTGTGCGGCAGCGAACGAGTTATCGTTGTACGCTGTCACCGGTGCGCCTTTCTAAGCTGCCTGTGCGGCAGCGAACTGAAGTATAGCATTCAAAAAACCATAAACAACAATTGGTTAATATGAAACTGACAAAATACCCAATATTTTTTCAGGCATCAGTAAGCGACTGATTTTATATGCATTGTTAAAGAGCAGAAAAAAATAGGACTAAAAATCACAGATAATCCGACAATAGCTCCTGACACCATTCCGGAATAGATGCCCGCTTTAACTCAAGACAGCCGTTGCGTATCACCGCTATTTGCCGAAACGGGCTATCCGCCCAAGCGTTGTCCAGGATGTATGCTTGATCACATAATGGTAAAACCTGTTTTATCAATTGCAATGTTCTGGGTATTCGCGCCTTAACTTTTTCATCCGGCACAGCGTGGCCCCCCTCGCTCATCCGCTGCGCAACACGCGCGAGATTGAGTTGTGTCTGTTCAAGGTGAATAAAGACCAGCACAATTTCGTAACCCAGCGCTTTTGCGTTGGCAACAAAATCGATTTTAGAGGGATGCGAAAAAACGGTTTCAAAACAGAATGTGCGCCCATCCTGTAAAAGCCGCAAACGAATGGCCTCAGCAATTCTGGCGGCTTCATAGCTGTGTTGTTCGGGTTGATCAGGATGCAACTGCTTCGCCAGCACATCCGCATTGACAAAAGGCATGCCGAGCGGTTCAAGCTGAAGCCGGTAAAACGTGGTTTTTCCGGCGCCGTTGCCGCCCGCAAGCAGCCAGAGTTGTTTTTCTTTTCTCAAGCGGCGCTTTCATTCAAGGGAATAAACTGGCCGTTCTGAAACCGGCCGGTTGTAATGTTGCCCTGCTGATCGATACGCTCCAGATATCCCGGGTGTTTTGATGAAGCCTGATAACGGATCGCTGCGGATGTAACACGCCCGGACAACGCTCCGTTTTTCCGGTCGTTCTCAAGTGTTCTAAAAACTTCATCCGGATCAACCGGAATGCCGTAGACAGGTTCCACTTTTATTCTTGAAAGCCCCGACTTGACGGATAACATCGCATCAGGATCAAGCGTATCCGCCACAGAACGTCCAAGCTCCGCCCAAAACTCTATCTGTTCGGCGGTGCTGCGATGAAAACGGTCAGCCGTCAGCTGTGCCGCTTTCATCAATTCTTCTTGCAACCGAATGGGGGATGCCGATTTTGCCATAGTCATGCCTCACATATCATTACAAAACCGGCATATTGTAGCAGTCTGCTACAGATTATTTGTGATTGTTTTAAATGACTGTTCCCGAGCACCCGGCAGCAGATACGGCAAATGATCTAAAATTCAGGCACGGTTGCTGTGGAACTCAGGCCATAAGCCGTAAAAGTTCCGTCACTATGATTTTCAACATGCGCTTTCTTAATCCACAAGCAAAATGTATTACCGTTACTCAAACTTTTCAGCCGGATAAACGGTGTGGTAATGGTTTTATGCGGCATTTCACTGTAACTCATCAACTTTCTTTCACACTCGGTTGCATTATCGTGCCTTGCACTCAATTCAACCTTGCCATTGAACGCAGTTTCGTAATCCAGGTTGTGCCGCCTGGCATAACGCCGGGCCAGGCGTTCCCGGCCGGTTTTGGGCTGTTCGCGCTGATAAACCGCATAACCTTTGACTGCACTTGGCACCGGGCGGATACCGGTGCAATGCACGTAATCGCTCAGGCGGTTTAATCGACTGGCGACATCAAACCGTGTCAGCGCAGCTTCATCCACAGCAAACAATCGAAGCTTGCTGCCCAGAATGCCGAATTTTTCACCCATTTTGTATTCGGGAAACGATAGACCGATCGGGACGCGTTTTTGCGCATCCTGTATTTCAACCAATCCAAGGTGGATTTGCTGGAAGGTTTTGGACCAAAGGTTGAAAAGACTGACTTCATAATTCGGTAATAAGGTGATTTCAAGGTAATAATTCATGGTATCTCCCGGATTAGCGAATTACATCAACATAAGCTAGGCCTTTTTTACCCAGGTAAAAACTGGAAACGCCAGCGTCATCGATCATTCTTTTTAGTTGTTCAGCTTTGTCGCCGGGAATGTTGAGAAGAATATCCAATGTACCGTTGGCTTTGGTTAGCAGAGAAACTACTTCACCTTCACCTTTTCGCCTTTCCTTCAATTGATACGGATTTCCCCAGATTGGCTTCTCGCCTCCTGTAATGAAATTTTTCATGAAGTCTCGCATACCGTTAAATCCACGCTTTGAATAACCAAATACAAAACTTTTGGCTCCCCTTTGGTTACATGCCGTTTTCATATCGTATTTGTGATTGAGCCGCGCAAGTTGAATATATAGAGCAGCTGAATAAAGTCTTATTGGTTTTACTTTTTCAAGTTCGACATACTCTTCATCTGGGAACTCATTTTTTAAAATATCGATCACTTTCAGAATGATCTCATCACATGTAATAGGTTTAACATCACGCAAATAAAGTGAACGTTCCAAAACAGATGCAAGATTGATGTCTATGGTATCCGGCAATTCGAATTTGAACGACTGATCTCTGAAAAAAACTATGAGGTCTTCAAGCGATAACCAAAGTACACCCCAGAATTCTCGTGAATAATTCGAACTAAAAGTTGGATGATTATCTTTGATCATCCCGGAAAAAGAATTTTGATCGGTATTTCCTTCCATGTTCCGGATATAAACCGTTTCAGTATTGATAAGCTCGCTTTGATTTTGTTGGTCGTTAAAAGATATGTGTTCTTCCAAATCTGAGAAGAAGTATTTAGGGCAATTTCTGGATTGATAAAGCTTTCTTTGATCGCCGATAAGTCGATTCAATACACCCATCACGGTGTCATGAGTAATTTCACGTTTAATAAAATTTGGATAATTGCCTTGATTGTCCCGTTTTCCCAAAGTCGTCATTGAGCCGACAAATGTCCGGCCACCTTTTGGTAATGGTTCGCTATTGGAGCCGTCCAGGAATGAATTTCGCCAGGAAGCTTCATATTTAATAGTAATCCGCATGATTCTTCCTTATTTGGCATAAAAATAAACGGCATAAGGGGATTTTGGTTCTTCGTTAATTCCGGATGAATTGCGCTTTATGCGCATCATTTTATTGCTGTCGTTGTAATCGACCAGCAAGTTGTCGACATACATATAGCCTTTGGCTTGACGGATACTAAGTTCTTCAATCATGCGCAGTGTTTCTTTGACCAGAATATCAATGGCTTCGTTATCCAATAAAATGCCGACTTCGCCTTCCTCAAATATCGTACCGGCACGAACATAGTTGGGGTGAAACACTGCTTTCGGATTACGGCTAGGATCGATTGATTTAATGAAATCTTGTACAGTCTGAGCAATTTTTTCGCCTTCACCATCCTTGATAACCATGGAAGCCCGGTCGAATTTTTTATCCAGAGAAATAAATTGCAATTGTTCAATACTGATCGAACCATGAGCTAAATATTCAGTTTCTCCAAACGTGGTTTTGGAGAAAAAAGAATTGCTGGCAATATCATCGCCTTTCTCGTCCTTGTCTTTTTCTTTAGTGCCGGAACGCCCCATTTGTTCAAAATTGCCGTTACCCAATTGATCGATAAAATCCTCCAAAAGTAATGGACTGGTGCGTTTACATTGACTGGCTGGGACTACATAACCGCGAACCAGACCGGTAATCGACGTTAGTACAGAAAGCAGATTTTTATCTTTGGCGTAATGCAAGTCAAAAGCTTGATCTCTAAATAAATGATGCCTTATGCAGTTTTGGCTGATATACATTGGTGTTTGCTTAAAATCGATTTCCGCCGGGTCTTTTTTCAATTTATAGCCTTTATCACTTTCTTTACCAGTTAAATTGGTATAGCCGCGTAATTTTGGCATCGAATGGTTATCGATAATGCGACCATCGCTTTGCAAAGTAGTCGGGCCATTCCAGTTAACCACGCCATAGCCGTAAGCAACTACTTTAAAATCCACGCTTTTAATGCCAGTAATTTTTTGCATACTTAATCCTCGTTGGTTGTTAATTGCTTGATTGAAATTGCGCCGATAGGCTGTTTGTCGCATACGGCATAGTAAACGGCGTAACTATGCCGAGAACTTTCCCCGCCAACCCGATCCAGACCTTCTGGGGTATAGCTTAGATAAACAGGGAATTCCGGATCTCTTGCTTCATTGAGTAAAATAAAATCTTTAAAAGCTTTCTGACCGCCGATAATGTTGTGGTGCTTGTTTTTCATATATGCCAACAAGTTTCTATCGCTATCACCATAACCTTGGATTTCATCCAGTGGCGCAGTCAAGTTGTCGAATTGTTCGCGGTCACTCACTGGCGGTTGGTAAGCGTATTCGTTCAAGAATTCGATCTTTGGCCATTGGCTAACCTCGCATACCGCCATTTGCACAAACCGATTCTCGCCGCGCAACGAATATTTGCTGATTTTGCTGCGGCCTTTCTCGGTGGCTTTTTTCGGTGGAATGGTAATTGGGTCGACGACTTTGTTTTGAATAAACTGTACACCTTGTTTGAAACAAGCCAATAAATCCGATTCCATGGCCTGTTTGGCAAGTTCTGTTTCGTGAAATTTTCGGTATAGCAAGTAAAGCGCTGGCAATTGAATTGTTTGGTTTTCAATCTCTTCGGTTTGCAAAAAGCGATACCACGCCTTGGTGGCGGCAAAAGAATATTGCCGGTTTAGGAAACGGGCGGCTGCTCCGGTGCCTTTGCCTTGATGGATTAATTCCGGCACTGCGACACTGTAAATATTGGGTGATGAATTGGCACCGAATCGATCGAGCCGACCTAAACGCTGCAGAAAGTTTTCGGCAGTGGTAAGTTCGGATACCATGTAATCGCTGGTGATATTTAACGATGCCTGCACAATCGGTCCGGCTCGCAACACATTGTATTTTGGAGTGCCGTTTTTTTTGAAGGATTCGTATACTTCATCGAACAATTTGTGCTTATCGCTTTTCTTGAATTTGGAGTGCAACAATATTGCATCCTCGCAATTTTGATTCTGGATAAAGCTTTTTTGCGCGGTTTGGGCGGTATTGCTAATCACGATGGTTTTGCCACTTTGACGCTGATACAACGGATTGTCTTCGTCCCGCTGCGTTTCATCGAATACCTTGAATTCAATGCGATACTCGCTTGGGTTGAAACTGGGCATTTCGATGATGTCTTCCGGTTGAATCTCCATGACGGTATTCAGAAAGAAGTAATGTGGTGTGGCAGACACCAACAAGGTATTGGCAAGACTGCCCTGCGACTTTTTGCATTCGATCAGTTCTGCAAATAACAGGTTGAATGCAGGCATGGCAACATATTCGTGGAATTCATCGAATACCACATGAGCATTCAAGACATTAATCAGTGTATTCACCTTGGTGTGAGTGACGATGGCGCTGAATACTTGATCGATGGTGGTGATGACGATATCCCCGGAAAAATAATCGTCTTCTGTCGTTTCTTTTCCCCATTTTCTGGTGTATTTGAATTCGCCCGTATTGATTTCGATGTTAGCGTCCGACAAATATTGCTCGGAAGTTAATTCGAGAAATAAACCTTGGCAGACTTGCACACGTGGACAAATCCAAATGATTTGTTGGGTATTCTTTAACATTGCCCACTCCAATGCAATCTTGGTTTTACCGCATCCGGCAGGACCTGCCAGAACAGCAACATCGTTTATTTTACTGAGCTGAACGGCGATTTCATGCTGCTTGCTAGTACGCTCACTGGATGGAAATTGCGTCATGCAGGATTGAATTTGCGAACATAAGCTACTTTCCGACAGCAAGGTCTCATCGACCAGACGATACAAGGTTTGATGTCTGATATGGTTGTGCAAATCTTCAGCGGATAACCCGGAGATCAATCGGTCTGCGGAAATGACACACGCGCGCATCAGATTGTGTAGGGCATTGACGGTGATTTGATGCCGATAATCGTCGATACTATTTTCCAGTTCATAAGTTTTGTAGCTGGGTAGCGGTGTTGTCTTGATGTTATTCAATGTATCCAAATCTACCGTTTCGCTGTAAATTCTGTTAATTAACGATGTTTCGGTATTCCGATATTTTCGATCAATTTCACCAATTTGTTGTAACAGCCTTTGCGCTTTCTCAATGATTCCCGAAAACGGTAGAGACCCTAAATTGCCGTTAAATTTTTTGTGAATTCCGCCAAACGTCGAAAACTCAGGGTCTTTTTCCTTGCGGTATGGCTTGGCATGGTGCCAATAAATAGTATGCTTGATTGCGTTCTTGTGACCAGTACTGATACCTTTGAACGAGAGAGGATCGAGCAATTGATAAAGCAGAACAGAAATCTCGTTATGGCGCGGATGCTTATCAAAGCTGAATTTGGTGTCATCTATGTGTTGACCGTCTTCCACCTGAAGATTTTTTTTCTTCGGGTTTCTTACCCAATCCTGAAAAGCCGGATCGATTTTGCCTAGATCATGTAAGCATCCGGCAACAAAGGCTGTTTCCATTTCGTTTGTTTTGTTCAGCGTCAAGCGTGCTAATAATTGTTCAGCGACATAACCCACGGCAAACAAATGTTCGGCCAATGCCTGTAGGTCGGTATTGGCGTAGAGAAAATTGGGATTAGGTGCTTGCTTGGGTATGTCCATTATGAGTTCCTTGATGGTGGAATTAACTGGCACAATGCCTTGTGGATTGAATTGGTCTCGATTCCCCACAATCCAGACTAATTCGCTGCGACTCCGGCTGCGTATCCAATGACAGGAAACGGCGGTATTTTTGGTGGCGGTTTTGCGCAGCAGGGTTTTGACGGCAATCAATCCTTCTTCCGTGATCACGGTTTGCCAGGTGTTATCGCCGATACGGTTGGCGAAAGCATCCAATACCCGGCGGGTGCGATTGAGCGCTTTTTTCTCGCATTGGCTGATGAAGGTGACCATCATAGCCGTGATTCCCGCAGCGCTTGTTGCTTGACTTGCTCAAACATGAAATCCATGGCTTTATGTTCGGTAAATTTTTGCAGGATTTGCTGGCGGAATTCCTGTTCGCTCATTTTTTCCTTGGCGCAAACGAAGGCCCAAGGCAGGACGATGGCATCTTTGATCAAATCAGCCACGTCGAACACCAATGCACCGCGGCGAGTTTTGCCATGCATCACGGCAAAACCATGCGGTATCCCCAGCACCCAGAGCGTGCTTGCCGCAAGGCCGTAGGCCAGATAATTGCCGTGATTCAGAAAGGCATTTGCACTATCGACGCCATCGTAATTGCGAGTAAAGTCTTTTTGCTGGGTGCGGCTGACGGCGGATTTATAGAGGTTTTTGGTGAGTTGCGCTTCAATCAGTAACAATTCTGTTACGTTACCGGCTTGCGCTACCTTGCTTGAATAACCTGAAAATGCCTGCTGAATGTCGAGATCGTCAATAAAGAAACCTTCATTTTTCAGATCCTTATCTTTGGCCCAAACCTTTTGTAGATATTCGATGCGAAGCAACTGGAAATGTTTGGCGACTTTCAGGCGCTGCGTTTCATTGAACCAGAACGCTAACCAGCCCTGAACATATTCCGTGGGCCGGTATTCGCTTTGCGGTGTAAACCATTCGATTTCTGTTCCCATCAGCAGAGGCGTACCGCCGCCCCCGCTGAAGCCGATCAGTACACCCGCCGAGGCCAGCATGCGCACCGCAGCCTGTGTAATGGATGTTCCGGTGCCCAACAGTACGACAGTGGTATTGGCAATCGGTATATTCCAGTACAACTGCTCGTCTTTGGCTTCCGTCAAATACAGCACCCGTCCATCCTTCTGCAGGATGCGGCATTTCTCGAGATAGTAAATATTGGCCCGCTTGGAATGTAATATCGCTTTCAGATCTGTCAATTGTTCCATTTTTTACGCAACCTTTTATTTGTTCCAGGATAGTTGTTCTACTATCGGACAATGCATGCTTTTTCACAATACATCGTTGTTATCAAAATATATTTCCTTATATATCCATTAGCAGAGGCCTAATACAAAGCCGTCTTCAGCCAGACGAAAAGTGGTAAAAGTGGCTTCGGGATCATCCGGCAAAATAGAAATAAAACCCAACTACGACAACCTCCCAGGATGATCCGATATTATCAGTACCACCTACCGGAAGGCATGCCAATATCCTTTAAAAAAGTATAAGATAGGCTGCTCTTAATGCTTCTTTCAAGAAAACGACTACGGTTGATGGACTGATTTATGCACAATCCGTTTGAATTTGGCGGCAATCCCGGAACCGGCAAAAAGGTATCGCTGAATCTGGGAATGGCTAACCGCCATGGCCTGATCACCGGCGCGACCGGCACCGGAAAAACGGTTACGTTGCAAACACTGATCGAAGGTTTCAGCGAAGCCGGTGTGCCGGTTTTTGTAACCGATATCAAAGGTGATCTGTCAGGACTTGCCCGGCCGGGCATTGCGCACCCGAAAATCAAAGAAAGACTGGCGCTGCTCGCGCGCGATATGTTTTCCGGCCACGCTTATCCGGTGATTTTATGGGATCTGTTCGGTAAAACAGGGCATCCGGTGCGCGCTACGATTTCGGACATGGGCCCGTTGCTGTTATCGAGCCT
>JADZAR010000057.1 GCA_020852475.1 Nitrosomonas sp. | reverse complement strand
GCGATCATAGCGACTGTGATACAGTGATTAGCTTGTGAATAATCCTTTTTTGCAAACAGGATTTGTTGCTGATGCTAATCATAGTAGCAGATATCGCGGTGGCTTGTCCGTGGTAAAATTTTTCAACAGATAACAGGCCTCTTAATCAAGGCTATCAACCTCAATCAATTTTTCGCAGAATGACTACGGATACGTTTCAGGTATCACTTGTTAAGTGGCAAGATAGTATTTCACCGCTGCGTGCTGTGCGGGAAGCGGTTTTTATACTTGAACAGCAGGTGCCTGAAGCGCTGGAATGGGATGCATATGATCCGCTAAGCTTTCATGCGCTTGCGACTACTTTGCCGGAAGGGAATCCGGTGGGTACCGCGAGGCTTTTACCTGATGGCCATATCGGCCGCATGGCGGTTCTGAAAGAACAGCGCGACAAAGGGATAGGCAGCGCCATGCTGCGCTGTCTCATTGAGAAGGCCAGACAGAACGGCATGAATGAAATCAAACTCAACGCGCAAGTCGCCGCAAAAACGTTTTATGCAAGATTCGGATTTCAGGAAACAGGCAGTGAATTTATGGAAGCAGGTATTCCGCACGTCAAAATGTTTCTGCGCCTTTCACCGGAGAAAACATGACAGACTGTCCGGCTATTTTCAGTATCTTCCGGATTGCTGCCATTCGCGTTCCAGAATATCGGAAGCTTCCTTCCACTGGCTTGACGCGCGTTCCAGTCTGCGCGCGGCCTCAACTGATTTCTGTCGCGTCGTTTCGAGATTTTTTTCACGCTCGGCCAGTCGTTCCCTGGCGGCCTGTAGTTGTTTTTCCGCAAAAGCGACGTCTTTTTGCAGATTGTCGGCTTCTCTTCTGGCCTGCATCATCTGTTCGTACGCCGCATTGGCGCGATTCTGCAATTGTTGAAGCGATGCGCCGATTTCGGCATGGGATGCGGGAATACATAGGCTGAATAAAACTGCGATCAAAAAAACTTTCATCCGGATTCCTTCGTTGATTCGTGGCTAATCATTCATACCCAAACTATTGGCGTATTGCATGCATCATCCGTGTATTCGATATTCGCGTCAAGAATGAAGCGATGTTTTTTGCACTTTGTCGCCAATGAAGAGACAATTAGGATTTTAACCCAGCAAAATGAATTGGAGCATCATACAACAATGAAACAGTTTATTTGTCAGCATAGAAAAATAGTACAGTATTTCGGTTATCTGCTTTTGCCGATTGCCGGATTTTGGTTGATTTTACTGGCTATGCCGGCTCAGGCAAATTGCGAAGGTTGTCTTTGCCCCGGTGATCCGTGCCGGTTATGCCCGTTGCCCGCTATGGAAAGTGACACGGTCAGATCCGATGAGCCTGAAATTTGCGCCAGAATCCGCGCTAGAGTAGCGCCAACATCCGCACAACCCGGCGCAAATGATTATTTTCCCAGTCTCGATCAATCGGTAGCAGCCTGTGTCGGTGAAGGCGGCGATGTCATTCGTAATCGGCGACGCAGTGAAGAATTTCCATCCCGGTTTTATTGCAAACCGCCTGCGCCGGTTATAACCCGTTGAATTGGTATGATTACTGTCATACAGCGTGTCAGCGCGGCGAGCGTTACCGTTGGTAATCGGGAAATTGGCGCGATTGGCGGCGGAATCATGGCGCTGGTCGCAGTTGAAAAAGATGACACAGCCAGAGCAGCAGATCGGTTGCTGGAGCGTATATTGAATTACCGCATTTTCCCGGATGAAAACGGCCGTATGAACATGAGTTTGCGTGCGATAAACGGAGGACTATTGCTGATTCCGCAGTTTACGCTGGCAGCCGACACCAGCACGGGAAATCGACCCAGCTTTACAGGGTCGGCATCACCGGAAAAAGGCCGCGAATGGTTCGCCTATCTGCAAACTGCCGCTGAAAAAGTCTACCCAGGTACGCAATATGGACAATTCGGCGCGGATATGCAGGTCACATTGACCAATGCCGGGCCGGCAACATTTATTCTGCGGGCCCCGGCCGCTTGATTCTGTTTCAGTCTTCTTTCAGCTCTTCAGCGAACAGCTGCATTTGGCGCAGACGCGCTTCAATCGATGACATCTGATAAAAATCGCCACTGTCATGTCTTAATGCAATTTGCAGCTGTTCGATCGCCGCGTCATAAAATCCCTGGCGGAAATAGGCCTCGGCTTGTGCGCGGTGTTTGAGCATGCTATTGTCCTGCGCGGCATAGGCGCGCGCTTGCAGCTGATAAAGTGTTATATCATCGGAATGAAACTGTAATTCACGGTTGATGACTTCCAATGCGTTGTCTAACTGCTGATTCTGCAGCAGTGCGTTAACGTAACCATGAATAAGCGCTTTATGCTGCGGATAAATGCGAAGTGCGCTGCGGTAGATATTGAACGCATCATCGATCCGACCGTTGGCCAGTTTTACCGAAGCCGCCAGTGTTTCAATCATGGCGCCGGCTTGCAGGCCTTTTCGTTCGATTTTGATGGTTTTTCCAAGTAGATGATTGTCAAGGCGCACGTCGCTTGTTCCATCCTGATCAATCAAGCTGTATAACACAGTCAATTGCTCATCGGCTTCCTTGTTTTTTTTGTCGCGCAGTAATGCCAGAATGTAGCCGTAACGCTCCACCGCTTCATTACTATAGCGCCTGTCATTCAGACGTGCTTTGAACTGATTGACTGCGTCGCTGGATTTTCCCTGCAGTGCACGCAGTTTTGCGCGCACCAGTTGAAAATTAATGCTGTCTGGCACTTGACGATAGGTTATTTCCTGGGTCCTGTTCTGGATATCGGCAATACGCTCATAGGTGAGCGGGTGCGTGCGTAAGTAAGATGGCGCACCATTTTCATAAAAACGACTGGCCTTTTGCAAGCGCTCAAAAAAAGCCGACATACCTTGCGGATCAAAACCTGCCGCAACAAGGATATTCAATCCGACGCGATCAGCTTCCTTCTCGTGTCTGCGCGTGAAATTTAACTGTGATTGAATCGCGCCGGCCTGAGAAGCGGCCATAATCGCCTGACCCGCCTGCGGATTCGAACGGGATGCCAGAATCGCGAGGGCAAGCGCGGCAAGTGAGGCGATCATCGTATATTTCTGTCCCGAAATCATGCGCGCGAGGTGTTTCTGCGTAACATGCGCAATTTCGTGCGCCATGACGGCAGCAAGTTCTGATTCGCTTTGTGCGGCGATAATCAGACCGCTGTTAAATCCCATGAAACCGCCAGGCAGAGCAAACGCGTTGATTGTTGAATCTTGCAGGGCGAAGAACTCGAATAGTTGGCCGGGACTGGCCTCGGTGGTGTGATTAATCAGTTTATGGCCCAGGCTATTGAGGTAAGCGGCAATCTCCGGATCGTCCAGATAACTCGGATCGGCGCGAATCTGCCGCATGATCTGCAGACCGATCTGCCGTTCCTCGCGGGGTGTGATCGTGGCCTGGGAAACATCGCCCAGATCCGGTAATTCGTGGGTAAAACCATTGACCGGAAAAAGAAATGTCAGGGCGATAATAAAACAGATAATTCGCATGGTGATAAGATAACTGTTCCGGGGCTAAGTTCCTTCCTTGTGGTTAGTTGCAGTATCCGTTATTCCGATACCATCGCACAGCATCCTCAAGTGCGTATCGCGCTGGACGGAATGAATAACCGAGTGTTCTGATGGCTTTGTCACTGGTAAAGAACATCATTTTTTTGGCCATACGGATGCTGTCCAGTGTGGCGCGGGGTTCCTTGTGCGTGACAGCGGCGATCTGTTCCATCACCCAGGCGACGGGAAGCATAAGATCTGTCGGCAGATTGATGCGTTTTTTGCGTTGGCCGATGATGTCGTCGAGGGTTTCCAATACTTCCAGTAGCGACATATTATCGCCGCCGAGAATATAACGCTCGCCGGTTTTACCCTGCTGGCAGGCCAGCAAGTGGCCATAGGCGATATCGTCGACATGCGCGATATTCAAGCCGGTATTCACATAAGCGGGCATTCTGTCATGCAAAGTATCCAGCACGATACGGCCGGTCGGTGTAGGGCGGATGTCGCGCGGACCGATCGGTGTGGAAGGGTTAACGATAACCACAGGGAGCTGGTGTTGGCGGACCAAGTCGCTGACCATTTGTTCGGCAATGTATTTGGAGCGCTTATAGTGACCCTGAATCTGATCCAGCGTGACCGGTGTTTCTTCGTCAGCTGGTGCGCCGTTGGCGGCCAGTCCCAGCGCCGCAACGCTGCTGGTATAGACAATGCGCTTCAGTCCAGCATTGGCGGCGGCGATGATCAGTGCTTTGGTGCCTTGCACATTGATATCGTACATGGTTTGAGGGTCAGGTACCCACAGGCGGTAATCCGCAGCCACATGGAAAAGATAATCACAACCCTCGACTGCTCTTTCCAGCGAGCAATGATCGCGCAGATCGCCTTCGGCAATTTCAACCGGGAGATTGTCGATATTGCGCCGGTCGCTGTTGGACCTGATTAAAAGCCGTACGTCATGTCCTGCTTTCAACAGACAAAGCATGACTGCTGAACCTAGAAAGCCCGTTGCTCCTGTAACTAATGATTTCATGGCGGAGTATCTATTATTGTATTGAGTAATGCGTAGATTTCAGCGATTAGCCAGCCATTCATCAGGTGCGGCGGTTTCCGGAAGTTTGCGCGACGCCATGTTGAACAATTGCTTCAGGACGCTGTTGTGACCCGCACAGAGGCTGGTGGTAAACACGGTTGCCTTGACCGCGCGCCGGGAGATTTTGACCTGTGTGCTTTCTTTGAAATTCCGGTGATTATTGATTTTATTCAATGTCAATACGGCCATACCGAGCGCCCACAGGCAAAATCGGCGTATACCTTTTTCATGCGGCGGGATCATGCAGGTATATGTCAATGCATTGTCGAGGTGTTTTTTTGCGATGCCAATAAGGTCGCCAAGACCGTCTTCAAACCGCGTATCGGAATAATCGGGACGCAGATCCTTGAGAGCGAATCCATGTTTCAGGAAAATATCCTGCGGCAACCAGCAGGCGCCGCGTTTACGGTCTTCCCAGATGTCCTTGAGTATATTCGTCATTTGCAAGCCTTGTCCGAAAGAAACCGCCAGTTTCATCAATTCGGGCTTGAAACGGTTGATTTCCGCGGAGTAGTCGCAGAACAATTCGGTCAGCATCTCACCGACAACGCCGGCAACGTAATAGCAGTACAGATTCATGGCCGGTAAATCCTTGAGACCGTCCAAGGTTTCGGTATCCTGAAAATCCGCCATGCCGCGGCTCATGATGCGTACACAACGTTCGAGCGCCTTGCGTTGCGTGGTGTTAAAACTATGGGTGACGCGGATAACCGCGGGCGTGTTTTTGATTAAATCGTGCTCAGCCGGAATAGTGTGGTCGGAAAGCAATGGATAGAGCACATCGGCGAATTGTTCTGCAGCAATGTTGCCGCAGACCACTTCGGAGAACATATCGGACAATTGACGTGTTTGATCGATGGTCAATGCATTATCGTCTTCAATCGTATCGGTAATCCGGCACAACAAATACGCATTGCCGATCACCTGTCTGAGTGCTGCGGGCAATTGCGGAATGGTCAATGCAAACGTCCGTGATACGCCGTTAAGAATTTCATCCTGATATCGGGTATCAGCTAAACTGGGCGATTGATTGGTCATGATGGATCCATTGAACACGAAGCGTACATATTAATATTTTCCGTCCCCGAATTGGAACAGATTTTCGGGCGTCTCTGAAATACCAAACCTTTAACAGGTTGTTGAGAAACGTGATTGAGGCAGTCGATTGCCTGGCAACAACAGATGACGCAAGCAGCGCGAAGCGAACAGTCGAAAGGCTGACCCGCAAGGCGAGACACTTGTGCCGGGTAAAAAACGGGTTTATGTGTGATAAATGAGCATTTTGAGTCTATTTTTAACGCCACAGTGGCAACGCAGATAATCTTCAACATCCTGTTAAGCTGAACGTAAGCGTGTCACGAAGTACAATGACGAAACGAAATGCACAGAGAATCCGTGAAGCGAATGCGCGGACATCCGGATTTTTCAGAGATGCTTTTGGTTTGTTTGGTATTGATAGACGACTATGTTTGCAAAATGGCTTCTGACGCGGTCAATTGATCAATGGTTTCACGCGCTCGGATCAAATGAACGGTATCACCGTCCACCATGACTTCGGCCGCACGCGGGCGAGTATTGTAATTGGAACTCATGCTCATGCCATACGCGCCCGCGGACATGACGGCGAGCAGGTCGCCGCCTTCAAGAATAAGCTTGCGGTCATGGCCGAGAAAATCACCTGTTTCGCAGACCGGGCCGACAATCTGGTAATTACATAAATCGCCTTTTCTTTTGATAACCGGCAAGATCTGATGATAGGCTTTGTAAAGAGAAGGGCGCATCAGATCGTTCATGGCTGCATCGACAATGGCAAAATGGCGATCCGGTGTGTGCTTGATATAGGCGGTGCGCGTCAGTAGCAGACCGGCATTACCAATCAGCGAACGGCCTGGTTCGATCAGCAGGCGCAGTTTGAGCTGTCCCAACGTTTGGCGTAGCGCGGCAACATAATCGTGTATCGAAGGCAGTGCTTCGTTGGTGTAGCGTATACCCAGTCCGCCACCGAGATCCAGGTGGGTGATCTGCTGATTGTGGGCGCGCAGCCGGTGCAGCAGGCTGACCAGTTTTTCACCAGCTTGTACGAATGGATCCAGTTCGGTCAATTGTGAACCGATATGGCAGTCCACACCAATAAACTGAATGTGCGGAAAAATATCTGTCGACAGGTAGATATGTTCGGCTTCTTCAATGGGAATACCAAATTTGTTTTCTTTCAGTCCGGTTGAAATGTAAGGGTGCGTTCTGGCGTCAACATCGGGATTGACTCGCAGGCTTACCGGTGCGGTTTTGTTCATCGCCGCGGCAATCTGATTGAGAAGTTGCAGTTCGGCTATCGATTCCACGTTGAAGCAGAGGATGTCTGCGGCCAAAGCCATGCGCATTTCATCCGCCATTTTTCCGACCCCGGAGAACACGATTTTGCCGGGATCGCCGCCAGCTTTAATGACTCTTTGCAATTCCCCGCCGGAAACGATATCAAACCCGCTGCCAAGTCGTGCGAGGAGGTTGAGTACGGCAAGATTGGAATTGGCTTTTACGGCATAACAGATCAGATAATCGTCATTCGCAAACGCCTGTTCAAATTCATGGTAAGTGGCTGTTAAAGCGGCTCTTGAATAAACATAGCAGGGCGTGCCATATTCCTTTGCAATGGTTTCCAGTGATACCGATTCGGCGTGAAGCGTATCCTGTTGATATTCAAACTGGGGAAAATCATTCATTTTTCGTTTTCATCTTTCATGGTAGCAGCTGCAGGAGGTGTCGTCGGCGTCATCGTCGACACCACCGGCGTTTCCGTATCAGGTATATAAAGCGGGCCTTTATTGCCGCAAGCCGCTAATAAAACCAATGCAAGCATCATAACCGCAGGTATAAACAGTGATCGCATCAGCAAATGCACAGAAACGCTCCTTTAAATTGCCAAGCTTGAGATATTAACATGATCTATTCAGTGGAAAAAATTGTCCGCTTTGTCAATATGGCATTATAAAGCGAGTAGGGGTGAAACGGTTGTCCGTATTTAATGTTTTTCAGTAACCCGCTAAAGATTATTGACTGTGCCGTTCAACCACGCAATCAGCTCGTTTACCAGCTGATTGCTGGCGACAGTAAAACCACCGACAGCACCGGCAGCGTCAGCTGTTGCCGCGGCATGGGTTGTGCTGAAAATTTTCTGGCCCACCAGCCGATGGGCATTGTTGACGAGGCTGGCGCGAAAACGGATGGCGACATAACTGTTCGTCAGTGTATCGAAAATTTGCGAAAACTCTTCGATTTCGATGTGTAACTCGTAATCTGCGGTAGCGACACTACTGTCCTTGATAACCAGATGATGCGTACCGGCGGCAATTTTCTGCTTGATTTGCTGCGTGAGCAAAAATGCGGGCGGGGAGGACCAGCGGCTGTTGGCGTAAGTGTAGGATTGCGCCGCGTTATGATAGGCGAGACGGTAATGTATAGCCGGATTGTCCAGCCATAAGGGCGCTGTAACCTGGGGAACGAGAATTTTTTTCCCGTTTTTAACGTGTTGGTGCTCCGGTTGCTCTGTTGATGGCGTCAGGACAGTGAAATTGTAGGTTGCAGTCGATGGATCGGGTCTGGGGATCACCGTACATCCGGTCAGCAGCAATAGTCCAAAAATAACAACGGATTTTTTCATTGGTTTCTTCCTGAAGGCGCGACAAAACCATCTTCACCGGGGCCGGGTGATGATGGCGGGCGTCCGAATAACAGCATTTGCGGATTATCTTCCAGCTGGTTCAGAATCCGGTCCAGGCTTTGCGAGTTACGGATCAGGCCATTACTCACTTTGCGTAATTCCGGAATGGTCGTTGCCATTTCCTGTGTTGTAGTCGTGAGATTGTCGATAATGCCGCCTTGTTTATTCATTTTTTGCATGGATTGATTGATTTCAGCGAGTAAATCGTCCAGATGCCCGACCAGACTGCTTGCTTCCCGGGTCAGTTGCGTAAATGATTCCAGTCCGGGTTGCAGATTATCCGCAATGCCGTCAAAGTTTCGTGTCATTTTTTCAATGTTCCTCAGAATGCTTGAAATCTGCGTCTGATTGTCCTCATTGAGCAGTTGGTGCAATTGAATAACCAGTTCATTCACATTATTGAGAATATTCTGCCCGTAACCGGTAACTTCATCGAGCAGCGAGGGCCGCATCGGAATATGGACGCCTTCGGAGAGTGTTTCCGGGGAAACCGGCGTGTCATTTCTAAGTTGTACATAAGCCAGCCCGGTGATGCCCTGATAACCCAGTTGCGCATAGCTGTTTTCCGGCAATTTGAT
Source organism: Nitrosomonas sp. (assembly GCA_020852475.1). Taxonomy (GTDB): domain Bacteria; phylum Pseudomonadota; class Gammaproteobacteria; order Burkholderiales; family Nitrosomonadaceae; genus Nitrosomonas. The sequence continues at coordinate 2,221 of JADZAR010000057.1, read as the reverse complement.
GTTGCCATCTATCGCGATATCAATGACAATCTGCTGCCCGTTTTCGGGATCGAAGTAAATACGATTGACTTTACCGATGTTGACGCCGCGGTAATATACGGATGCCTGCAAATTCAAGCCAGTAACCGAATCTGAGGTGATTACCCGATAATGATGATAGTCTATCGTGTCGCCTTTAAACCACTTGGCGACAATGAGCGCAGCGGCGCCCAGAAATATGACGAAAAGACCTGCCATGAGAGCATGCGCCCGGTTTTCCATGATTATTTCCTGTTATCGTTGAGTTGATGTTTTCTGTGCATCGTTTTGAAAAAGTTTGTAATGAAAGGGTGAGGGTAACGGTATATTTCTTCCAGTGCGCCTACCGCGATAACTCGCCGGTCGGCCAAAACCGCGATGCGATCCGATAGCGCGACCAGCGTGTCAATATCATGCGTCACCATCACGATGGTTAAACCCAGTTCACGGCGCATATCCAGAATCAGCTGCACAAAACTCTCGCTCAATTCCGGATCGAGACCGGCAGTGGGTTCGTCCAGAAACAATAATTCCGGATCCAGCGCCAGCGCGCGCGCCAGTGATACGCGCTTGATCATGCCGCCGGACAAATTAGCCGGCATTTTGTGCGCGTGCTCCGGTTCGATGGCGACCATGTTCAACTTGACCATCACGAGATCATGAATTGTTTTTTCATCAAGTATGCGCAATTCACGCAATGGCAGCGCCACATTGTCATAGACCGTTAGGGCGCTGAACAGTGCGCCTTGCTGAAATAACACGCCGGTACGGCTGCGAATGCTTTTATTCAACGCAGGATTGCCATTATAGCGCGAGCTTCCAAAAATTTTGACCGTCCCGGCCGCCGGTGTTTCAAGACCCAGCATCTGTCGCAGTAGCGTTGTTTTGCCACTACCCGAGCCACCGACAAGCGTAAGTATTTCTCCCTGCCTGACATCCAGGCTTAGATTCTGGTGAACGATATGCTGGCCAAATCGGGTTTGCAGATCCTCGATTTCGATAATGCAGGGCGCATCATTCATTAACTTATCTGACAATTCCGACATCCGAAAAAGCGATCGCAAAAATCGCGTCGATGATGATGACAATTGTAATCGAGGTGACGACCGATGTCGTTGTGCCTTCGCCGAGGCTTTCCGTGTTCGGTTTAATTCTCAGACCAAAATGACAGGCAATCAGCGCGATGGCCATGCCGCAGACTACGCCTTTGCCCAGGCCAAGCCATAAATTTCCGATTGGCACCGATTCGGGCAGTGTATGCACAAAATAATGATAACTGAGACCGAGCTGAATTTCAGCCGCGACCATGCCGCCGATCAGGGCGATGGCGCTGGTCCAGAGCACCAGGAGTGGCATGGCCAGTCCGAGACCGATGATTTTGGGAAAAATCAGGCGTTGACTATGCGGTATGCCCATCACAGTGAGTGCGTCGAGTTCCTGCGTGACGCGCATGACCCCGAGTTGCGCGGTCATCGAGGAACCCGAGCGACCGGCGACCAGAATAGCGGCCAGCAGCGGCCCGAGTTCGCGGATAATGCTGATGCCGAGAATATTGACGATAAAAATATCGGCGCCGAACATCTGCAACTGTTCGGAAGAGAGATAGCTCAATACGATTCCGATCAGAAATCCGACCAGTGCGGTTATCCCCAGAGCCTGTGCGCCAGTGCGGTATAAATTGGCGGAAATTTCGCGCCACGGAATCAGGGCAGGGTGGCGCAGAAAAAACAGACTGTCCAGTGCGAGCTGCCCAACCATTCTGATCATGCCGGACAGATTTGCCCATAACAACAGAAATTGATCACCGATAGCGTGTATCGGCCAGAGCGGGTTTCCTCTTTTGAGTCCGGGTGCTGCCTTAGGCATATTCTCGATGCGCTTGAGCATTTTTTCATGCTCTGGGCGCAAAATTAACGCGTCCGGTCGTTTTTCACCCCAGACTTTCCATAATAGAACAATACCCGCGGTGTCCATGCGCCGGATGCCGCTCAAATCCCAGAGAATCCGGGTATTTTGGGCATGCCGGGAAAGTTCATCGGATAATTTCCGGAAATTGCTATCCAGCGCGGCCAAGGTCAGATTGCCGGTCAGAATGAGACGTTGCGCAGTTCCGTCATCGACGAGCTGATACCAGTCGCTCACTGATTTATGTTTATTCATCGGGTGGTGCGATCGTTTTCCGGGTTTTGTTTTGATGAATCGG
>JADZAR010000056.1 GCA_020852475.1 Nitrosomonas sp. | reverse complement strand
TGGTGTCAAGTTTCTCGACACGATCATTGTCGAGAACCAGGGTGTCGCGAAGTATTCTTTTAACATCGTCCATTAATGACATCAATAAAACTCCCGGAAAGGTATAATTGTCAAATATAAAGTTCGTCAGTGCGAATGGTTTTGTAATGCAAAAACCGCATTTGCGGATCGGTAGTATTGTAATACATTCCTGGGAGATTTTTTCATGCGTCAATTTGCTGGTATGTGGTAGTTATTTTGCGTTTGAAAGTCTATAATTATTTATTATAAACAGATATTTATGTTTTTACTCAAGAATTTAAAGGATAATTCATGCAGATAATTTTTTGTATAATCAGAAATTTCTTCGCTATGGTGCGTTGTTGTCTGTAAGGAGTGTTGTATTACATATCAGTTGCATATCGTGGAATTATTTTTTTGTTCGCGTTTGATTTTGTTTTAAACGCTCAATTTAGAGATGATCTAAAGACCCTGAAGTTGTATCCGGGTCTTTTTGTTTGCTTGGGAAGCTGATCATTTGTGGCAACAGGTGGTCTTGAAACACGGAATATAGTATTGAATATGATTGATCTGGCTGAAATTTCAAAACTGGCTAAAACATCCGTCCAATTACCGATTGATTGGTATCTTGATCCAGGAATGCTGGAGGTTGAGAAAAAAGTGCTGTTTGACCAGGGGCCGGGCTATATCGGTCATGAAGTTATGGTGCCTGAAATCGGCGATTATTATGTGCTGGAATGGCTGAAAAGTGCAAAAGTTCTGGTTCGAAACGAACGAGGTATAGAACTGATTTCCAATATTTGCCGCCACCGTCAGGCACGCATTCTTGAAGGCAGGGGCAATGCCAGGAGTATTGTATGTCCGTTGCACCGCTGGACATATGCGCTAGATGGCACATTGCTTGGTGCGCCTCATTTTGAACGGAATCCCTGTATTCACTTGAACAAAACTCCGCTGCAAAGCTGGCATGGCTTGCTGTTCAACGGGAAACGTCCGGTTGCCGGGGATATGGCTAATCTCGGTGTGTTCGGCGACTTCGATTTTTCAGGTTATCTGTTTGATCGTGTTCAGGTCGATCACTATGACTGCAATTGGAAAACATTTATAGAAGTTTATCTGGAAGATTATCATGTTGACCCTTTTCATCCCGGTCTCGGGAATTTTGTCAGTACTGAAGATCTTGCCTGGGAATTTGGGGATTGGTACAACGTACAGACAGTCGGTGTTAACAAGGGCCGTCTGCAACGCTCAGGTACATCTGTTTATGCGAAGTGGCAGAAACAGGTTCTTACGCAATATGAGCATACGCTTCCACCGCATGGTGCAGTATGGTTGCTCTATTTTCCCAATATTATGCTTGAATGGTATCCGCATACACTGGTTATCAGCACTATAATTCCGACGGGCGTTGAAAGCTGTATTAATGTTGTCGAATTTTATTATCCGGAGGAAATCGCACTGTTTGAGCGTGAATTTGTAGAAGCCGAGCAGGCTGCATATAAAGAAACAGCTGCTGAAGACAGAGAAATCTGCATGCGCATGACAGAAGGACGGCGGGCTTTATACGATCAATCCGTTAATGAAACGGGTCCGTATCAGATGCCGATGGAAGCCGGAATGGTTCATTTTCATCAATTTCTGCGGCGCGAATTAGCGCCGCATTGGTAATTCTTCTGCTTGTTTTTTATTGGTTTCTTTTTATGCGCTCACTCTGGATGCTGGTGGCTGCATTTTTGTTTGCGTGTATGGGGGTTTTGGTAAAGCTTGGCGCAGAACATTTCTCCACCGCAGAAATGGTTTTTTATCGTTCCCTGATGGGTGTCGCGATAACTTGGCTGGCGGTTCGTCATTATCGCCTTACTTTGCGAACAAATCACTGGAAAACGCATTGTAGTCGGGGATTGACCGGATTAGGCAGCTTGTTGATGTTTTTCTACTGCATTACGGAATTGCCTCTGGCAACAGCGATCTCTTTGAATTATACCTGGCCGTTGTTTATGGCTATGCTCTCGACGCTGATTCTTAAGGAGAAATTGCATTGGTCGATGGTGCTTGCGTTAGTTGTCGGATTCGTCGGAGTGATCTTCCTGTTGCGCCCAACGTTACACAATGATCAATGGGAAGCTGCGTTACTTGGATTGATTTCAGGTTTCTTTACAGCGATTGCCTATATGAACGTCAAGCAGCTGGGTAATCTTGGTGAGTCCGAGTGGCGTGTGGTTTTCTATTTTACGGTGATTAGCACGGTGGTTACAGGTATCTGGTTGCTGTTCACCACATTTAATCCAGTCACCCGGCAGAATTTGCACCTGCTGATTGGCATCGGTATTACTGCAACATTGGCGCAACTGGCTATGACACGTGCTTATCATACCGGAACAACACTGGTGGTCGGTGCGTTGGGGTATAGCACGGTTTTGTTTGCGAGCATCTGGGGTATATCGATCTGGAATGAGATTCTGCCGCCTGTTGCCTGGCTGGGCATGGTATTGATCATTCTAGGGGGTGCCATAAGCGGTATTCTGAATTACAGGATGCTGATCGCGGTTGTTCGGAAATAATTCTGGGATACAGATTGCTCTCTGGTTATCATTTATCAGACTTGAGACAGACTCGAAATTCCGCAATAAACGGAATTTGTCCATTCAGCAAAAACTCCGGACAGCAATTGCACCATGCGAATTATTTGCCTATGATGACGCTATTACTTAAAAAGGTGAGATCATGATTACCATAGAAAAACAAGATGACCTGATCATAGTTGCCGTGATCAGTGAATTTACAATAGCCGATTATAAACAGTTTGAAGACGAAGTCATTTATCAATCCTGCATTAGTGGGAGAGTCAATGTTGTCATTGACTTGCGTGATATGATCGATTATACGGTCGATGTTGCATGGGAAGATTTGAAGTTCATGCGCGAGCATGGTAACGACTTTGCACGTATCGCTGTCGTTACTCATGATCAGTGGCAGGCATGGAGCGCATGGATTTCCAATCTGTTTACTGATGCGCAAGTGATTGTTTTTGAAGATTACGATGAAGCGGTGAGCTGGGCTGGCAATGAGAATGAAACCGTGTCGGATTAAAATAATAAACAACAATGGATGATTTCGTTCTGGCCAGAGTAGTACATGTGTTGAGTGTGGTGCTCTGGATTGGCGGCGTGGCCATGGTTACGCTGATATTGCTGCCCGTATTAAAACAAATGACATCGCCTAAGGAGGCAATGGCTTTTTTTATCAGCTTTCGGCGTCGTTTTGCGGCACAGGCGCGCCTGACTACGTTGCTTGTCGGTTTAAGCGGTTTCTACATGACTTTCATTCTTGATGCCTGGTATCGTTTTGTCCAGTGGCAATACTGGTGGATGCATACCATGGTATTGATCTGGTTGCTATTCACTTTCATGCTTTTTGTCACCGAACCCAAATCAAGAAAACAGGTGAAATTGCCGCCACAAACTATTACCGCGCAAACATTTTCCGCTATCCAGCGCAAGCATATGGTACTGCTTGTTCTGAGTCTGTTAACTATCGCCGGGGCAGTTGCTGGCAGTCATGGGTGGTTGATTCCCGGGGGCAATTGATGAGTTATACACTGATTAAAATGATTCATGTCAGTAGCGTGGTTACAAGTTTTTTATTTTTTTTTATACGTGGTATTTGGTTGATTCGGGAGTCGACGATACTGCATCGACGCTGGGTCAGGATTCTGCCGCATGTTGTTGATACCGTTCTGCTGGCCAGTGCGGTTACGCTGGCGTATAAAATTCAGCAAACACCATTTAGTGATCCTTGGCTCACCGCCAAAGTTTCGGGGTTGTTAATTTATATTGGTCTTGGTATGGTCGCCATGCGTTTCGGGAAAACGCGGCGAATACGTATCAACGCATGGATTGCTGCGCAATGCGTTTTTGCGTACATTGTTGCGGTAGCGCTAACTAAAAGTCCGGTGTTGAATTTATTCTAGGCCATACAGTTTATTGTCGATCATGAAGGATGACGTTACCGACGTATCCCCATTTTTGTCTCAATTTACGCTTGTGCAGGCACTGCCTCAACACTCCCGGGATATCTGTGACCTGATTAATCTGGCTTATCGTGGCGATCGTGGGTGGACCCGGGAGACGCATATCATTGGTGGCGACCGGACTACACCTGACGAAATAGCCGCTGCTCGGGCAAAGCCGGGCGCGCGATTTTATGTGGTGTATCTGCAGAAACGACTTGTTGCTTGTATTTATCTTGTAAAAGAACAGTATCATGCCTATATCGGATTTTTCTCCGTGCATCCTGATTTTCAGGGTCAGGGAATTGGTGGATACATCCTGCGGCAAGCAGAAATCATAGCCAAACATCAATTCCTGACTAATAAGATTCGTATGTTTGTTGTTTCGCAGCGCGCTGAACTTATCGCGTTTTATCAACGTAGGGGTTATCAGCATGTCGGCGGTCAGCAAGCTTATCCATTACAGCTAAAAATAGGTGTGCCGAAAGTGGCAAATTTGACAATCGAGTATCTGGAAAAACAGTTTTAGTGAAATTTTTGCTTTAGTATTTAAGCTGTTAATGAATTACGCAATGTGTGTCGAGAAAAATTCTGTACGATTATCCGGGTGTGTTGTGCGGTGTTTGACAGCTTACTTTACAGTTTTATGATAAGCGATCGGCTGAAGCCAGTTTCTTGTTTATCTTTTTTGGTTTGTGCGGCTTGCAATTCAGCGGTCGCTACGGTTTTTCGTGCTACTCATTAGTTATGGAGCCCGGTAAAAATACGTTGAGTAATCAAGAGCAGGGTTGTTAAATGCGTGATGTGGTAATAATCAGTGGTGTAAGAACAGCTATTGGCGACTATGGCGGTGCCCTTAAAGACATTTCGCCTGTTGATCTCGCTGCGCGGGTTGTGGCTGAAGCGGTTAAAAGAGCGGGTATTGATCCGCTTGAAATCGGGCATGGTGTTTTTGGCAATGTCATTCATGGCGAACCCCGTGACATGTACCTGGCACGGGCCGCCTGCATCAATGGCGGGCTTCCGCACACTATTGCGTCGCTTACCGTTAATCGCATATGCGGCAGCGGTCTGCAGGCAATTATTTCCGCCAGTCAGTCTATTCAGATGAGCGATACTGATGCTGCTATTGCTGGTGGCGCCGAATCCATGAGCCGTGGCGGTTATTTGTTACCGGCACTACGGTGGGGACAGCGGATGAACAATGCTGGGGTCATTGATATGATGGTTGGCGCATTGACGGATCCCTTTGCGGGCGTGCACATGGGCATAACTGCTGAAAACATTGCTGCGAAGTGGAATGTTGACCGTGAGGCCCAGGATAGATATGCACTCGAGAGCCATCGACGGGCCATCAATGCTATTAAATGCGGTTATTTCAAAGCGCAGATACTGCCAATAGAAATCAGGAATCGTAGAGGTGCAACATTATTTGATACTGATGAGCATCCGCGTGAAGATGTGAGTATTGCTGCATTGTCCAGATTAAATACTGTTTTTATGGAGAATGGGACCGTTACCGCAGGAAATGCCTCCGGAATCAATGATTGCGCTGCGGCAGTTGTGCTCATGGAAAGTAAGGCAGCTCAAAAACATAATGTGCAACCATTGGCCCGTCTTGTTTCCTACGCTCATGCCGGTGTTGATCCACAATTTATGGGAATAGGTCCTGTTCCTGCCGTGCAAAAAGCACTTAAGCGCGCGCAACTGCAAATTAAAGATCTTGATGTCATAGAATCCAACGAGGCGTTTGCTGTTCAGGCATGCGCGGTTGCCCGGGAATTGCAATTTGATCCATCAAAAACGAATCCTAATGGTGGTGCTGTTGCATTGGGTCACCCGATTGGTGCGACCGGTACAGTTCTTGTCATCAAGGCGATTTATGAGCTTCACCGTACCGGCGGGCGCTTTGCACTTGTAACGCTGTGTATAGGTGGTGGTCAGGGTATTGCCGCCATATTTGAGCGCGTTTAGCGGCAGGTCAAGCGTATGCTCAGTTCAGATAAGTTGTGGGTGTTGTAAAAATAATTAAATCCGACTGACGAGGTCGATTTAATGGTATTTGGCGCATTTGCTAGTCTGTTATGTGGTGTAGGTATTGAATGAATTGATTCGATTCGAGAAAGGATAGCTTATCGTGAGATTACTGATTTTTCTCCTATTAATGACTGTGTCGGCATTATGTTGGTCAGAAGATGGTCGGGTTATGCAACTCGAAAAAGCATTAATTCGAGTACAACAGGAAGCGCAGGCAGTTCATCAGCAGTTTCTTATGATTCAGGAATTGCGCCGTCATGAAATAAGCGGTCCGGAGGTTGCTGATTTGCCGGGTGCCGCAGCTCAAACCACGCCAATTCCAAAATATGAAGAAATGTTGCGGCGACAGCAAAACAAAAAAGAACGGATTGAAAAATATACCGTTGAGCTGGACCGCTTATATTCTAAGTTTAGTGGCTTAAATGAAGAGAGACAGGCATTAATAGAGCAAATAGAATTGCTCGAAAAAACATCTGCTGAGTAGATGTATTAAATTTGCCGCGCCTCTATTCATGTCGCGACCCCAGTCCGTGTTTAATATAGCCATATCTTTTTTATGTTCATGCAGTGCGGGCATTTTCGGGATGGTCATTGGCTGTGATAAACATCCCATGCAATGTATAGAGAGGGCGGCGAATCGCGAATCATTCATTTATTACAGCCTCCTGATTAAGTTTGATTTGGGGCAATCCATGTGTTCGCATGGCTGATCAGGCTAGCCAACAAGTCAAGTTACTTCTGTTTATTCGATAGTTTTTTATGCCGGGAGCGACTGAACGTTGGTTTATATGAATGTGACGTGTTTGTGTTTTGTGGATGAGGCAATGGAGTAAGTACGAATGATGAAATATATAAAAAAACCTTATGCCCAGACAAGATGTTTAAAAAACAGATTTCTCAAATACCACTTTATAAACAGGGGAATATTGCTATAAAAATCATGATTTTCCCTTGTTTGAGGAGTCGCGGCATGCTAGAATTTCGATTCGATTTAGCAGTATTGGATATTATCTTTAACTGATTTTTATAAGTTATAGATAATAAAAATTTTCGGCCAACGAAAACATCATGTCGTCGATCGTAGTATGGTTATTTTTTTACAAGATGAGATTCCAGGCTGTGGCTCCTGAGTGCAAATCAGAATAAAAAGCGGATTTTGTGTAACAGTGCGTTTATGTCCGGAATCAAAAATTAGCAATAATCATGTGGGGGAAAATATGAGAAATAAATCAGTAGCAACCCTGATAGGAATGTCCGTTTTTGCTTTGTATTCAAGCATGGCGGTGGGGTCTAAATACAACTTTCCTGAGCCGCAAAGTACAATAGCACAAGACATTTATGATCAACATATTGCGCTTTTGTGGATTTGTCTGGCTATTTTTGTTGGCGTGTTCGGTGTGATGTTTTATTCTGTACTGAAACATCGCAAGTCGCTCGGTTACAAGGCCGCCAATTTTCATCACAGCACTACTGTTGAAGTAATTTGGACTGTGATTCCGTGTGCAATTCTTATTGCCATGGCATTGCCAGCGACAAAAACTGTTATAGCAATGAAAGACACTTCCAGCCCTGATATGACTATCAAGGCAACAGGTTATCAGTGGATGTGGGGTTATGATTATTTGCAAGGCGAAGGCGAAGGCATTAGTTTCTTTAGCAAATTATCAACACCAAGGGCGCAATTAGAGAATAAAGAGCCGAAAGGTGAGAATTATTTGCTGGAGGTGGATAATAACCTCGTTGTGCCGGTCGGCAAAAAAGTACGCATCATTCTGACAGCTAACGATGTGATTCATGCGTGGTGGGTACCTGCTTTAGGTGTTAAGCAGGATGCAGTTCCTGGATTCATACGAGATACCTGGTTTACGGCGGATAGTCCTGGAATCTACCGCGGGCAATGCGCAGAGTTATGCGGCAAGGATCATGGCTATATGCCAATTGTGGTAGAGGTTCTGGATGAAGAGTCTTATGCAAAATGGGCGGCTGGAAAACTGGCGAGAGTATCCAGTGGTGCAGTTAGTTTGGCGGCTGTTTCTACTGATGTGGTGTCTGGTGCTGAGCAGGCAGTAGATGCTATAGAAGAGAATTCGGATAATAATTAGGAGGAAATACATATGGCAGCAGTACATGGCGACGTGCATGGTCACGATGATCATCACCCAAGTGGAATAATGCGGTGGGTAATGACGACCAATCATAAGGACATCGGGTCGATGTATTTGTGGTTCAGTCTTACGATGTTTTTCACGGGCGGTTTTCTGGCTCTAGGCATCAGAGCGGAGCTGTTTCAACCAGGTATTCAGATCCTGGAGCCCGAATTGTTCAATTCCTTTACAACATTGCACGGCCTGATTATGGTGTTTGGTGCCATCATGCCGGCATTTGTGGGATTTGCTAACTGGCAAGTGCCCATGATGATTGGCGCGCCAGATATGGCTTTTGCCCGGATGAATAACTGGAGTTTCTGGTTGTTGCCGGTTGCGGCTTCATTACTGGTTTCATCTTTCTTTGTTCCGGGTGGTGCTGCTGCAGGTGGCTGGACTTTTTATCCGCCGCTGTCAACGCAAGGCGGACTCGGTGTGGATATGATGATCTTTGCAGTGCATATTTTGGGTGCTTCATCCATTATGGGTGCAATTAATATTATCACCACCATATTGAACATGCGTGCACCAGGCATGAAATTGATGGATATGCCGCTGTTTGTTTGGACGTGGCTGATTACGGCTTATTTGCTCGTATTGGTGATGCCGGTTCTTGCAGGTACTGTAACGATGCTGTTGACTGATCGACATTTCGGTACAAGCTTCTTTAACGCGGCGGGTGGTGGTGATCCTGTTCTGTTTCAGCATATTTTCTGGTTTTTTGGACATCCGGAAGTTTATATTATGATTCTTCCCGCCTTTGGAATTGTATCCGAGATTATTCCTACATTCTCACGCAAGCCACTGTTTGGCTATTCTTCGATGGTTTATGCAACGGCCTCCATCGCGATTCTGTCTTGCGTAGTTTGGGCGCATCATATGTTCACTGCAGGTATGCCAACAGTTGGACAGTTATTTTTCATGTACGCAACCATGTTAATTGCGGTTCCAACTGGCGTGAAAGTCTTTAACTGGACTGCAACGATGTGGCAAGGTTCAATGACATTCGAAACACCAATGCTTTTTGCAATTGGATTTATTTTCCTGTTTGTGATCGGTGGATTTAGTGGTGTAATCTGTGCGATTGTTCCAATCGATATTCAGGTGCAAGATACCTACTATGTGATCGCGCATTTCCATTATGTATTGGTATCTGGTGCTCTGTTCGCTTTATTCGCTGGTGCTTATTACTGGCTGCCAAAATGGACAGGCCATATGTACGATGAAACGCTAGGTAAATGGCATTTCTGGCTGTCGATGATTTTTTTCAATGTGACTTTCTTCGTGCAGCATTTCTTAGGATTGGCCGGCATGCCACGCAGGATTCCAGACTATGCACTCCAATTTGCAGATTTTAATATGATTTCAAGTATTGGCGCATTTGGTTTTGGAACGAGTCAATTGCTGTTTGTTTATATTGTGATCAAGTGCATACGAAGTAAAGAAGCTGCTCCGGAAAAACCATGGGATGGTGCTACTACACTGGAGTGGACACATTTGCCTACACCAGCGCCATATCACAGCTTCGAGAAACCGCCGGTATTTAAGCCTGTCTCTCATTAATAATTCGATGATGAGGATTGTTTTATGTCAGATCAAACGGATTTGAAACGTAAAAAATTAAGAACAGGAATGTTTCTTCTGCTTACGGTGATTGTGCTTTATGTTGGAGTTTTCTTTTTTAAAGATTTATAAAAGAGAAAATTTTAGAGACGAGGAAAGTGATTCGAACAAATCGCTTTCTTCGTTTCACTAAATGCAAATCATGAGAGTCTGTTAATCGCAGATGTAACAAAATATTATTGTTCGGTAAATAAAAATGGCGCAAAGTAACAAAATTGAAATTAATCAAACTATGATGAAGAAGTTGCTGATCTTCTCAGTTGTGATGTTCGTGTTTGGTTATGCAATGGTGCCGTTTTATGAAAAGTTTTGTGAAGTTGCGGGCATTAATAATTTGTTGCAGCCTGATAAGCTGGCTAAGACTATGGAGGTTGATACCAATCGCTGGGTTACAGTGGAGTTTGATGCAAATACTAGGGGATTGCCTTGGGATTTCAAGCCGCTGCAGCGCAGCATCAAGTTTCATCCTGGAGAACCAGTGGAAGTAATGTATGAGATCACCAATCACTCTGATCGTGAGATAACCGGGCAAGCAATACCGAGTTATAGTCCTCGTTTTTTGGACAAGCACTTGCGAAAATTTGAATGTTTTTGTTTCACGCGACAAGTACTGAAGCCAAAAGAGACGCGTGTGATGCCAGTACAGTTTGTCATTGAACAGAGCTTACCGGAACATTTGCATACATTGACTATTTCATACACGTTTTTTGAACTTCCAGTGGGCTCCAAAGCTGTTAGTGAGAAATAGAGATTAGTTTATGAGTGGTGATCACAACAAGCCGAGTGCTTCAGTTATACAAGTAGTTAAAGCAGTACTTGCAGCATTCATTGGAATTCGAAAAAAAAGCGATTTGGAGAGTGATGCAGCAAACATTAAACCGTCGCAAGTGATTATTGGGGGCTTAATGGGAGGAGTGCTTTTCGTAGTAACAATTCTGTTAGTAGTTAAAATAATCGTTAATTAGTAATTTAAAATTAATCAGTAGGAGGGAAGAATGAGTCAGGATTCTGGTCACTATTATGTTCCAGCCCCGTCAACATACCCGATAATCGGGTCGTCAGCGTTATTGTTTTTAGGGTTTGGTGCAGCGTTAACAATGAATAAAATCGAACTCGGTTATGGTTTGCTGGCAATCGGTTTCGCAATTTTGTTTTATATGTGCTTTCGTTGGTTCGGTACAGTCGCAGCGGAAAGCGAAAGTGGTAAGTACGGATTAGATGTCGATAAATCATTCCGTTGGGGAATGACATGGTTTATCTTCTCGGAAGTCATGTTCTTTGCAGCTTTTTTTGGGGCGCTATATTACATGCGTGTATTGTCGATACCATGGCTGGCTGGCGAAAGTGAAGTACTAGGGCAGACTGCATGGGGCGCTTATTCAGGCGGTTGGCCAACTACGGGGCCAAGTGAACATTTTGATGAATTTACACCGATGGGTGCGTGGGGGTTGCCGGCATTAAATACTGCAATTCTTTTAACTTCGGGCGTAACCATAACCTATGCTCATTGGGCGCTGAAAGAAAATCGCCGTGATGCGTTGACTAAATGGATGCTTGCGACAATCTTTTTGGGCGTGTTGTTTTTGGGATTTCAGGCTTATGAATATGTGCATGCTTATGACGACCTGAATTTGAGGTTAGATTCTGGTGCGTATGGTTCAACATTCTTTATGTTGACTGGTTTTCATGGGTTTCATGTGACACTTGGAACCATCATGCTGATTGTGATTTACTTCCGATGCGCGGCTGGTCATTTTACACCGGATCGTCACTTTGGTTTTGAAGGTGTTGCTTGGTATTGGCACTTTGTTGACGTAGTTTGGCTAGGCTTGTTCATTTTTGTATATTTGCTGTAAAGCGAGAGAAATATTCTGTGAGATTCCAGCTTTTACATTCTTGACTGAAGACGTTTTTGCGCGATTGTTCAAAAGCAAGCGGATTCACAAGACGGAATGTAAAAGATTGGAATCTTTTATCTCTTACGACTGAAGTAATGTAAATTCTTTTGGAGTAAGAAGGCAAGGGACTAATATTGACTTTCTTCGGTTATCAGTTCATTCCAAAGCTTTGGGCGACGATATTGGTTGTGGTTTTTGTTTTTATTTTTGTCGAGTTAGGTAGATGGCAGTTATCTCGTGCAGAAGAAAGAAGTTCACGACATGAAAGCTTGGAGCGGTTATCGAATGAACCAGTAGTTACAATCTCTGGAGGTCTGGTCAAGCTAGAGGATGTAGAGTATCGACAAGTGGAAGCCAGAGGACGTTATCTGCCCGAATATACTATTTATTTGGATAACAAAACTTATCAAGGTCATGCCGGTTACCATGTTATTACACCGTTACAAATCAAGAATAGCAAGATTTTACTTGCTATCAATAGAGGATGGATTTCAACAGGTAATGATCGTTCCATAATTCCAGAAATAGAAACAACTGGGGGTGAAATAATTGTCCAAGGTGTCGCTACATCTCCGGAGTTCAAAACTTTTCAAATTGGAGAATCTGTTTTTTCTGGACAAGTGTGGAGCAGTTTTAATCTCGAACATTATCAACAAATGACGGGATTAGCATTACAGCCACTCATGATTTTGCAGAATAGCAGTGCACAAGATGGTTTGATTCGGGATTGGATTAAACCAGATTCTGGAGCATCGAAAAATATCGGTTATGCTGTTCAGTGGTTTTCACTGGCATTTATAACAATAATTATATTCCTGATTCTAAATGTCAAAAGAAATAATCAAAAAAAACAATAGGCGTAAGTTCATTCTCATGCTGGTCTTGTTGTTTTCGCCCGTAGTTGTATCGTACACCTTGTTCTTTATGGGATATAGACCTGGTAGCCTTAATTACGGTGATCTAGTCGAAATTGAAAAATTAACCGGCTCAGCTGGCGTAACACAGGATACTAACAAGATACTTAGAGCGAAGGATTTACATGGCAAATGGATCATGTTGATGATCGATTCTGGAAAGTGTGATGAGGCGTGCCAGCAAAAGCTTTATTATATAAGACAAGTCAGAACGATGCAAAATAAAGAGATGAATCGGATTGAGCGATTGTGGCTCATAGATGACAACGAAAAAATTGATCCGGAATTACTCAAAAATTATGAAGGAACACTTTTTGTAAACGCGCGTGATAGTGATTTGCTTGAGCAGATCCCAACGCGGGAATCACGCAGGAAACATATATATCTTATAGACCCGATGGGGCATTTGATGATGCGGTTTCCTGAAAATCTCGAACCAAGAAAAATGAGCGACGATATTAAGCGACTACTGCAAGTATCTCAAATGGAACATTAGGTTCTTTTTTAAACTTAACTATCACATCAAAGAAAATAATCGATTGAGTCTGTAACTCATCGAATAATGTAGGAGAAATAAGTATGGCAACTTCCATAATGTGGCATGAAACTGCATCACGCATTAATCAGTTTTATCGTTTGACGAAACCGCGCGTAGTGTCATTGATAGTATTTACAGCGGTTATTGGTATGTTTTTGTCGGTGCCTGGTGCTGTGCCGTTGGAAGTGCTGTTTTTTGGAACAATTGGTATCGCATTAGTTGCAGGTGCAGCAGCGGCGCTTAACTGCTTGGTAGAGCAAAAAATGGATGCTGTAATGGCAAGAACAAAGGGTAGGCCATTACCTCAAGGCAAAGTCAGCGTACCGGAAACCTTGTTTTTTCTCAGTATTGTAGGAGGTTTCGGCCTTTTCTTATTATATGAATGGGTCAATCCATTAACAATGTGGTTGACATTAGGCACTTTCGTTGGTTATGCAATTATTTATACAATTATTTTAAAACCGCTGACGCCACAAAACATTGTGATTGGCGGTGCTTCAGGTGCTATGCCCCCTGTCTTGGGTTGGACTGCAGTTACTGGTGAGATAACTGCTGATGCCTTGTTGTTGTTCCTAATTATTTTTGCGTGGACACCTCCACATTTCTGGGCTTTGGCGCTCTATCGAAAAAATGAATACGCTTCCATTGGAATGCCTATGCTTCCAGTAACACATGGAGATCAATTTACAAAATTACATGTTTTACTATACACGATCATTCTGTGCATAATTACGATTTTTCCGTATCTTACTCAGATGAGTGGATTGATTTATATTATGAGCGTTGGTGTATTGAATGCTATATTCCTATATTATGCTATTGAAATTTATAGAAATTATAGTGACCAACTCGCGCGAAAAGCGTTCCGATATTCAATTTTGTATCTAGCTTTGTTGTTTGTTGCTTTATTAGTTGATCATTATTTCTACTTTTAGTAGAAAAATCAAATTTGAGAATAACATAGAGCAATATTAGTTAGATTTCAATGATAAGAAATGAAGTGCCTTAAAAATTCTGTAGAAACCTAAGTGTATAAAATTTGAGAATAATGAAGATGGCTGATAAATACCTTCATGTGGGGTTATACGGAAGATTCTATGCACATGAAGTAATTATCATACAGATAGTTACGCTATGTTGAGCCCGATTATAATTGAAAGTATAGTGTTCCACTATGAGGTGGAAAGTAGTAATTGTAAGTCAGGCTTTGGGATGGACGTTGTAAGGGAATTACAGTTCTATAGCCAAATGAGTCCTAAGTGATGACGGGCCAGGGATCTGGAGGTAATGTCCTAGCTGCGATATGCAGTTTCCTTATACCCGGCTTAGGTCAGCTGGTTCAAGGTAAATTGTTGCAAGCGTTTCTTTTTTTTGTCTCTGTAAGTGTAAATTATTTTTTTGCTGCTTTGATTATACCGGCTATCGTGGGTGGTTTCATACATCTCTGGTCAATACTGGATGCTGCAAAATTTAAAAATACGTATTGAATTTAGGTATTGTTTTCCAGCAATATTTTCTGTACTACCTGAAATAACAATCTGTAACTTTTAGCCGGATTATCAGTTTCTCTTTCTTTAAGTGTATTCCGTATTAGTAGGCGGATATGTTTGATATCAGCGGTGGGAAATTTTGAGGCGAACTCGGTGACTGTGTTTGGATCTGCGAGCAACTGCTCGCGCCAGCGTTCTGCCTGATGCTGATGCGCAATATGTTTCAATGTGGTCTTTTTCCATGTATTAATTTTTTCCTGGATAGGTGTAACATCTATCCGACGCATGATTTTACCAATATATTGCAGTTGTCGCTGTTTTGCGCCAAATTTATTAATTCGCCTTGCTTCTATAATGGCATCATATAATTGTTCGGGTAAACTTAGTTCTATTAGCTGCTTGTCAGTTAGTTCAACCAAATCTTCACCAAGTTTCTGCAACGCAAGCATGGCTTTTTTTTGCTTTGTTTTGCTCGACTTTACTTCCGGATCTTCATGTGAGGGATGGGGTGAATTGATTTGCATGAAAGTTAGTAATTCATAAATTAGTCGGAGAGTGATTCGCGTGTATCGATTTGGATTTAGAATTCGCTTTGTCGCGACACACTTAACCCAAAAATGATAATTGTCATCATACATCAATATCTATTGAAATCTTTTGAGCATTTCTAAGTAATATATATGATTAATACCAAAGCAGAGGCACAAAGACGATTTTCTCATCCATTTTCCAAGCTTCAACAAATTGCCGAGGATATTCTAAAGTTAGCGACCAAAGGCGGAGCTAGTGCTTGTGAAGCTCATGTTTCAGATGGATTCGGTCAGGCAGTTACGGTACGAAAGAGTGCAGTGGAGACAATTGAGTATAATCGTGATAAAAGTCTTTCGGTAACAGTCTATATCGGAAAACGGCGTGGAAACGCCAGTACTTCGGATTTTTCCCAGCGAGCAATTGAGGATACTGTAGCTGCAGCTTTGTCAATAGCACGACATACCGCCGAAGATGACTGCGCCGGACTTGCTGATGCAATACTTCTGGCTAAAGCATCTCCTGATCTGGATTTGTATCATCCGTGGGACTTGCCAGTAGAGTTGGCGATTGATCTTGCGAAAAACTGCGAACAAGCAGCATTTGAGGTTGATTCTCGTATAACCAATTGTGAAGGGGCAAGTATCAGTGTGAATGAATCGCAATTCGTTTATGCCAATAGTCTGGGTTTTATCGGTGGCTATCCTTTTTCTCGACATAGTATCAGTTGTGCCGCCATCGCAGAACAAGGTGATTCGAAGCAACGAGACTATTGGTACAGTGTCGCGAGAGATTCACAAGATTTGGAGTCTGTGGCAGATATCGGGCGCAAAGCTGGCGAGCGTGCGGTTTCACGTCTTGGTGCTCGAAAAATTGATACCTGTGTGGTTCCGGTGTTATTTGAGGCTCCAGTTGCGTCAAGTCTGGTCGGACATTTTTCTGGCGCTATCAGCGGCGGCAATCTTTATCGTCAATCTTCATTTTTGTTAAATAGCATTGGACAACAAATATTTGCACGGGATATCACCATAAAAGAATCGCCACATCTGTTGAAAGGATTGGCGAGCAGTGCTTTTGATGACGAAGGTGTGGAGACATTGGAACGTAATGTGGTTGAGCAAGGCGTAGTGAGGGGATATTTTTTGGGTAGTTATTCAGCGCGCAAGCTAGGCATGCAAACAACAGGTAACGCGGGTGGTGTGCATAATCTAAGAATTTATAACGATAATCCGGCAGACTATACAGCGTTGCTGAAAGGCATGGGTACTGGATTGCTGGTTACCGAGATGATGGGGCATGGCGTAAATCCGGTTACTGGAGATTATTCGCGAGGTGCTTCCGGTTTCTGGGTTGAGCAAGGGGAAATTTGTTATCCCGTAGAAGAAATTACGATCGCCAATAATCTGAGAGATATGTTTCGTAGTATATCGGCTATTGGAAATGATGTTATTGTACGCGGCTCGAAGCAAAGTGGCTCCATTTTGGTTGACCATATGACCATCGCCGGTAACTAATTCATACGAATATGAAAACCAAAGCTTAATAGTGAATACTTTATCAACTGGGGGCAACAGCAAAGTTAAGCCAAAAGCGTACCGGGAAGTTGATTCTGTATGATTTGTTCCAGGTATGCTCTGGCGCGTTTGCTGACACCTGCGCCATGCTTGAGATACGCGCGTGCGGCCTCACTTGGAGAGTAGTCGCAGACTCTATATCCCAAGATCTCAATTTCAGTTGCTGTCAGTGATGATACAGTTAGTTGCCCTTTTCCCAATCTGATCAGTTGTAGCCTGCTTCCTTGATTGGCGATGATGATAGCTGTCTGACGATGATGATTAATGACTACGGTAGGTTGCATGAGTGCGCGATTCTGTTTGTATCCGATACAGATACGGTATTAACTGCCGTAAACAAATTGCGTGTCATACGCAAAATAAATCGAGTGCGGTTGGTGTCCCAGGGTGTGAATCTGGGTAGCTGATAAATATCACTTTTGTCATTGGCGGCGCCAGGTGTTGTTACAAAAGCTGCCTCGAAACCAATTTTACTGAGTAGAGTAACATGCTCAGGAAGATAATCCTGTCCTGGCTTGCCATTAGGGTAAGCAAAGAAGCGTACGGGTGCTTGAATAATACTTTCCAGTTTTGATTTGCCGTTAACAATCTCGTCATAAGCAGTTTTATATTCGATGCGCGCGAGAATCGGGTGATTGAGCGTATGGCCACCGATTTCCATTCCAGCGCGATGAAGTCGCCGGAGCTGATCGGTTGTCATCATGATGTTAGCTGGCAATGTTATTGGTCTTAACTGGTATAGTTGTTCGATCAACGCGTGTCTTTCGTCGAGCGGCATATATTTTATTTTGTTGATCAATGAAAGAAGTGCCTGATGACGCTGCTCGGGAGATTCAATATCGTATTTTCCTAAGCCGACAGCACTGAGATCTAAGCAGTAGCCGGTTGCATGCCTGACGAATTCAATAACTTTATCATTCCACATTACGCCGTTATCAATAAATCCAGCAGCGATAAAAAAGGTTGCGGGAACCCCGTATTTTTGCAAAATAGGCAATGCGTTCTCGGCATTGTCCGCATAACCATCATCGAAAGTAATACAGACTGCCTTACTTGGCAGATTCTTCTCCTTTAATCGCTGAATGGCTTCAGACATCGGCAGTATATTGAAGTATCTGGACAGCGTGCGAATTTGCACTTCAAAAAACTTTTTATCGCATTGATCGCCTGTCAATGAATCGGGTTTCTCAAGGACTCGGTGGTAAATCAGGATTGATAATCGTGCACGCCTTCCTGAAGTTAATAATGATGCCAGCATATTTGCCGGGATGGCTCCTAGACGATCTAACAAATCAGGCATTATTTTCATCCTGGGGTCGTTTTCCACATAAAATAAATGCATGACACAATAATTGACCAAAGATCGGGATGTGATGCCAAATCCATTTTGCAGCGCGGGTTTCTACGATCCACTGGTATCGATACCAACGTGTCGGCAGGATCGGTAGCCAGTAAATTTGAATATCAGTCAGACCATCGTGCCGCATCAAATCGGATAGATTGCGCTGATTCTCATAGCGTAAATGTATCGGCCTGTTTAGTATCCGGCGTGTGAATTGTTCGCAGATATGTGGCAGACATCGATCATTCAATGCATCTATGTACACATATCCACCGGGTTTAATTATTTTTGTTAGACTTTGAACAGCTCCGCCGGAATTATCCAGCGCTTGTGTAACACCAAAGCAAATGGCGCCATCAAAGGTGTGAGGCTTAAGTGGGATTTTATTGATATCCCCTACGCACCATGTAATCGAATCGTCACTCTTGGATTTGGCTTTCTGTATTGAAGGAAATGAATAATCCAACCCTACGATATCGACACCTTGTTGTGCAATAAAACGTGTATAGGTGCCTGCTCCGCATCCTGCATCCAACCAGATTTTTTTGTTCAAATCGGGAGTGTCATTCCAGATTTCCATGAATTTGCGTAACCGCGCGTCGAGACCTGTCACTGACCAGCCAGCGATACCAGCGTCATCTTCAGCTTGTGTGGCAAATTTTTCGAATCTTTTGCGCCATAATTTTTCGAATGAACGCGGCTTATTCATTAGGGCTATGTCGAGTATGGTTGCCGATGTATGTGGTGTTGTGCTACTAACGAAGCATAAATGGATTTGTAAGGTGCGGCACTGATGCTCCAGTTGCGTTCTGTGTTCACTTTGTTTAATCCGCTTTGAATGATCGAGCTGAAATCACACATTTTATATGCCAGTCTTAATTGAGATGTAAGGCTGTCCATATTGTCAGCCTTGAATAATAACCCATCTTTCTGGTCTATTATAAGCTCTTTATGGCCGCCGACGTCCGAAGCCAGACATGGCTTACCCATCGCCATCGCCTCCAAGGGTTTGAGCGGCGTAACGAGATCGGTCAATCGCATCGATAATCGAGGATAAACAAGCAAGTCTATAATGCTGTAATACCGCATTATTTCTTTATGATTGACACGCCCCGTAAAAGTAACACTACTGGTTAGATCAAGTTGTTCAACTAATGCTTTAAGTTTGTTTTCAGTTTGTCCACCGCCGACCAGAAGCAGATGAAGGTCAGGGCAATCATCTAACAGTGCGGGTATTGCCTTGACGAGTAATTCGAGGCCTTCGTATTCATAGAAAGAACCAATAAATCCGAAGATTTTTTTGCCGCCCAGCCCTAGTTCTATCAATAACATGTTATCTTTCTCGGTTATCGGTTGAAACTGATCGATGTCGACTGCATTAGGAATAACTGTAATTTTCTCTGGAGAAATGCCGCGTATTTGTATGTCACCTTTCAATCCTTCACATATCGTGGTGATATGATCAGAGTGTTTAAGTACATAGGTTTCCAATGTTCTGGAAATTTTGTACCGTAGATCATTTTCTACACAAGTACCATGGCTCACGGCTGCATCCTCCCACGATGCGCGCATTTCATATAACATAGGTATCCCATGTTTTTTCCCTGCCCGGAGCGCTGCTAATCCATTTAAACAAGGTGAGTGGGCGTGCAGGATGTCGGGTTGTTCGCGGGCGATGACAGAATCAAGCCTTTGACTCAGAGTAAAAATAACATCTAGCTGATTTAAAATAGGAATTTTTCTGAGATAAGTTGGGTATGTGCGATAAAAAGTCAGATTGTCCACATGCTCAATTTCATCAGTGCATGAACTGATTTCCGCATGCTTGCAGCTCGTTACCATGGCTGTTCTGATACCCATCCGATTTTGAATAACTAGTATTGATCTGGTGCGAAATGTATAGCCACTGTGCAGTGGCAGAGAGTGATCGAGTATATGCAGCACCTTGATGGGTTTGCTTTCAAACATATTTATTGGTGTTGATGTGTGTTTGAGGCTGTGTAATTTTTGCTGGATTGCTGATAGTAATCGCATAAAAACAAATACAGAATTTTTTTGACTATCATGCTAACGTCATTTTTTGTGAAAATTAAATAGTTCAATCGTATTTTCATAATTTGAGAATTTTGATCAGAATGAGTCTGAAAAATCCAGGAAATTAAATCAAATTAAGGGCCAGAACGATTAAAAAAGAGTCTCTCCATAAAGTGATAAAGTCGTATCATTCAAGACTCAGGAATCGTCAACAAATAAACAGGTAGCGCAAGACTTTATCACAAGCATGGTTGAATATACAAAGTTCTTTGTTTTCTCTGATTATCCGAGAAATTAGGACCACTAACAGTAAAACGATAAGAGCAGGTAGCCACATTGGAGCTGCTGTGACGTGATTTAATAGATCCGTACACCCGGTTAAGAGAAAATGGACTTAACTGGAGGAAAAAAATGGTAACGAGGAAGC
>JADZAR010000055.1 GCA_020852475.1 Nitrosomonas sp. | reverse complement strand
CCGGTGGCATCCACCACCGCCACTTTGCAGCCGGTGCGGTAGCCGGGATCGAGGCCGAGCACGGCCTTGGGGCCTGCCGGCGCGGCCAGCAGCAATTCACGCAGATTGCGGCTGAATATTTTGATGGCCTCCGCTTCGGCCGCTTCGCGCAACTGCATCAGCAGCTCGGTGCTGAGGTGCAGGTGTGCCTTGACGCGCCAGGTCCATTGGCAGACATCCGCCAGCCATTGATCCGCGCCGCGTCCCCGGTTTTCGATACCGAAATGAGCGGCAATCATGGCGACGCAGGGATGCGGTGCCATCGCTTCCGACGCTTCATCCAGACCGAGCTCGATTCTGAGCACGCCCAAGGCGCGGCCACGGAACAACGCCAGCGCGCGGTGTGAAGGAATGGTGCGGATCGATTCCGCATAGGCGTAATAATCACGAAATTTTTCCTCTTCCGCCATTTCCTTGCCCGCGACCACCGTTGAAGTCAGGATGCCTTCATGCCAGAGTTTATTGCGCAAGGCGGCGAGCAAACCGGCCGTTTCCGCGAAACGCTCGGCCAGAATGTCGCGTGCGCCTTCGAGCGCGGTTTTGACATCGGGTACGTTGATCGCCTCCACGCCTTCGGCAGCGGGCTGCACTTTGATATATTTCGCGGCTTCCTGTTCGGGAACCAGCGTGGGGTTGTTCAGCAACGCATCAGCCAGAGGCTCCAGTCCGGCTTCTCGAGCGATCTGCGCGCGCGTGCGACGTTTGGGCTTGTAGGGCAGGTAAATATCTTCCAGCAGCTGCTTTGTCGCGGCCTGTTCGATTGCGCCGCGCAGCTCATCGGTCAATTTGCCCTGCTCTTCTATCGAAGTCAGGATCGTCATGCGGCGTTCTTCCAGTTCGCGCAGATACTGCAAGCGTTCCTCTATGTTGCGCAGATGCGTGTCGTCCAGATTGCGGGTGACTTCCTTGCGGTAACGCGCGATGAAAGGTACTGTCGCGCCGCTGTCGAGCAGGTCGATTGCCGCCGCCACCTGTTGCGGCGTGACGGAGAGCTCGGTGGCGATTAGCTGCACAATTTTCTGCTGCGCGGCATCTGAAATCGTTTGTGTCGGTGAAGAAGTCATAGGTTTAATTGCGCCGGAGCGTTACCAAGGCAGTGCGGTTGTTCTGTGATTATGGATGTTTTCTTGAAATTGCAAATCCGGGTTATTGGTATCAGCTGCGCTTTATACCATTTCAGGCAATGCTTTTCCACATGTGGCGCATGATCAGCCGAATGAGAACTTGCCCTTACCATGGAAACAACCGCAAAAGCGCTTGGTCTTGTGGCAAAAACGCACATCTGCGATGCAGCAGATCATCCGCTCGATAAAACACCACAAATAACAAAACGAGTGTTAGCAAAACGAGTTGACAGGATTCGCGCAGATTGGGATTATTCCGGCTACATTGCGGTGATCAAAATTTCAATAACAATCAATGACTGAACAAGAAATCGAGCAATCCCTGATCGAAAAACTGGGTGATCTCAAATATACACACCGCACGGACATCCGCGACCGCGCCGCACTGGAGCACAACTTCCGTCAGCATTTCGAGGCATTGCACCGTGTTCGCCTCACCGACAGCGAATTTCATCGCCTGCTGGATTCAATTATTACTCCGGATGTTTACGCTGCCGCCAAACACCTGCGCGAGCGCAACCACTTTGACCGCGACGACGGTACGCCGCTCTACTACACGCTGGTCAACATCAAGGACTGGTGCAAAAACAGCTTCGAGGTTATCAACCAACTGCGCATCAGCACCAACTACAGCCACCACCGTTATGATGTGATCCTGCTGATCAACGGCATTCCAGCCGTGCAGATCGAACTGAAGACCTTGGCCATCAGCCCGCGCCGGGCCATGCAGCAGATCGTCGATTACAAGAACGACCCCGGCAACGGCTACAGCAAAACCCTGCTGTGTTTCCTGCAACTGTTCATTGTCAGCAACCGCAGTGATACCTGGTACTTCGCCAACAACAACAGCCGCCACTTCAGTTTCAACGCCGACGAACGTTTCCTGCCGCTCTACCAGTTCGCAGACGTGGACAACAGCAAGATCACTCACTTGGACAGCTTCGTCGACGCCTTCCTCGCCAAGTGCACATTGGGCGAGATGATCAGCCGCTACATGGTGCTGGTGGCCAGCGAACAAAAGCTGATGATGATGCGACCCTACCAAATTTATGCGGTCAAGGCTATCGTCGAGTGCATCCACAGGAACTGTGGCAACGGCTACATCTGGCACACCACCGGCAGCGGCAAAACGCTCACCTCGTTCAAAGCCTCCACCCTGCTCAAAGACAACCCTGATATCGACAAATGTCTGTTCGTGGTGGACCGCAAAGACCTCGATCGACAGACGCGCGAGGAATTCAACAAGTTTCAGGAAAACTGCGTCGAGGAGAACACCAACACCGAAACGCTGGTGCAGCGGCTGCTCTCCGACGACTACGCCGATAAGGTGATCGTCACCACCATCCAGAAGCTCGGCCTAGCACTCGATGGCAACAACAAAAAGAATTATCTGGCCCGGCTGGAACCGCTGCGCCACCAGCGCATGGTTTTCATCTTCGACGAATGCCACCGCTCGCAATTCGGCGAGAACCACAAGGCCATCAAAGAATTCTTCCCCAACGCGCAGTTGTTCGGCTTCACCGGCACGCCGATCTTCGACGACAACGCCAGCTATCAGCAGATCGAAGGCCAGCAGGCGAGCTACAAAACCACGGCAGACATCTTCCAGCAGCAACTGCACGCCTACACCATCACCCACGCCATCGAAGACCGCAACGTGTTGCGCTTCCATGTGGATTATTACAAACCCGAGGGTAAGAACAAACCGAAGCCGGGCGAGGCGCTGGCCAAAAAAGCCATCGTCGAAGCGATTCTGGCCAAGCACGATGCCGCTACCAACGGACGCAAGTTCAATGCCGTGCTGGCCACGGCTTCGATCAACGACGCGATTGAATACCACGCGCTGCTCAAGTCTGTGCAGGTGGAAAAACAGACCCAGATTGAGTCAGTGGGCGGTGATTTCCAGCCGCTCAACATTGCCTGCGTATTTTCCCCGCCCGCCGAAGGCAACAAGGACGTGCAGCAGATCCAGGAAGACCTGCCGCAGGAAAAGGCCGACAACGAGCAGGAACCCGACAAAAAGAAAGCGGCGCTCAAGGCCATCATTGCCGACTACAACGCCCGCTACGGCAGTAATCACAGCATTGGCGAATTCGACTTCTACTATCAGGACGTGCAAAAACGCATCAAGGATCAGCAATACCCCAATGCCGACCTGCCGCACAACCAGAAGATCGACATCGTCATCGTGGTGGACATGCTGCTCACCGGCTTCGATTCCAAATACCTGAACACCCTCTACGTCGATAAGAACCTCAAGTACCACGGCCTGATTCAGGCGTTTTCACGCACCAATCGCGTGCTCAACGACACCAAGCCTTACGGCAACATTCTCGACTTCCGCCAGCAGCAAGACGCCGTGGACACCGCCATCGGCCTCTTTTCCGGCGAAGCCGCCAAACCTGCCAAGGAAATCTGGCTGGTTGAGCCAGCCGCTGAAGTGATACGCAAGTATGAAGCTGCGGTTTCCGGTATGGCGGGCTTCATGCAAAACAAAAATCTGGTTTGCGAGCCTGAGCAGGTCTACAACCTGAAAGGCGACGCTGCCCGCATCGAGTTCATCAACCGCTTCAAGGAAGTGCAGCGACTCAAGACGCAACTCGACCAGTACACCGATCTGGACTACACACAAAAGGCTCAAATAGATGCCATCCTCCCGCAGGATCAGCTTCTGAGTTTCAGGAGCACCTACCTGGAAACCGCGCAACGCCTGAAAGCGCAACAGGACAAAGGCGGCGGCAGTATTCCACCCGAGGTGCAGCAGCTCGATTTCGAGTTCGTGCTGTTCGCCTCCGCCGTCATCGATTACGACTACATCATGGCGCTGATCGCCCGCTACGCCAGCCAAACACCGGGCAAGCAGAAGATGAGCCGCGAACAGCTCATCGGTCTGATTCAGTCCGATGCCAAATTCATGGATGAGCGCGACGACATCGCCGAATACATCGGCACGCTGGAGACGGGCAAGGGATTGGACGAGAGAACCATCCGCGACGGCTTCGAACGCTTCAAGGCCCAGAAGCACGCCAGCCAGTTGGCAGCCATCGCCGACAAGCACAGACTGGAGACCGCCGCCCTGCAAACCTTTGTGGACAAAATCCTGCGCCGTATGATCTTTGATGGCGAAGCCTTGAGCGAACTCTTCGCTGCGCAAGAACTGGGTTGGAAGGCGCGCACGCAAAAGGAACTGGCGTTGATGGAAGAGCTGATCCCACTGCTCAAAAAACTCGCCCAGGGGCGCGAGATTTCAGGACTGGGTGCGTATGAGCAATAAAACTATCTCGTTCACTACAACGCCTACCACTCCGCCCCTACGGAGCACCCCTCCACGGGAGGGGAATTTTTGGGTCTTTCCCCTCCTGTGGAGGGGTGGCAGGCGAAGCCTGACGGGGTGGTTTTACCTCGCCTGGAGAGATGATGGGCGAGACATGACGGGGTGGTTTTGATGCGGAAAACGGCTCGTTATATGACATTGCCGTACAATCCGGCACTCAAACAACGCGCCAGGGAGTTACGGCGAGCGGGTAATTTGTCTGAAGTTTTGTTGTGGAATCAAGTCAAGAGCGGCCAATTTTCAGGGTTGGATTTTGATCGGCAGAAGATCATCGGCAATTACATTGTCGATTTTTATTGCGCTGAAAAAGCGGTCGTGATTGAGATAGATGGTGGCAGTCATGATCACAAGGTGGAATATGATGCTCAACGGGATGCATATTTAATGAGTCTGGATTTGACTGTCATCCATTTGTTGGATAAGGACGTGAAAAGTAATTTATCGGGGGTGATGCAGTTTCTTATACAGCACCCGGCTTTGACCGCTCCGCCTCGGGGCAAAGCGACCACCCCGCCCCTACGGGGCACCCCTCCACAGGAGGGGAATACCGCCCAAAATTCCCCTCCTGTGGAGGGGTGGCAGGCGAAGCCTGACGGGGTGGTTTTACCGCCTTCGGAGAGAAGCGATGCGTGAGCAAAAAAAGCAGATATTGCTGCCCAAACTGCGCTTTCCTGAGTTTAGGGAGGCGGGGGAGTGGGAGGAGAAGAAGCTACGGGAGGTATGCAACATTAATCCTTCCAATGAAGGGCTGCCAGAATCCTTTGTTTACATCGACCTGGAGTCCGTAGTTGACGGAAGGCTTACTTGTAAAAAGAGAATTAATCGGGACAGTGCTCCGAGTAGAGCGCAACGATTATTGACAAATGGTGACGTTATTTATCAAATCGTGCGTCCATATCAGAGAAATAACTTGTTCTGTAATTTTGACGACCAACAAAGCTATGTTGCATCTACTGGATATGCACAACTTAGATCACGAGGTTCTAGTAACTATTTATATCAACTAATTCACACCGACACTTTTGTGAATAAAGTTGTAGCTAAGTGCACCGGTTCAAACTATCCGGCCATTAATTCATCAGACTTGGCAGAAATAGAAGTAGTTGCCCCAAACGCCCAAGAACAACAAAAAATCGCCGACTGCTTGTCTTCCATCGACGAGCTGATCACCACCGAAGCCCAAAAGCTCGATACGCTCAAAGCCCACAAGAAAGGGTTGATGCAGCAACTTTTTCCCGCCGAAGGCGAAACCCTGCCCAAACTCCGCTTCCCCGAGTTTCGGGATGCGAGGGAGTGGGAAGAGAAGCGATTGGGTGATGTATGTGAGAAAATTATGGATGGGACTCATTTTTCACCAAAGTCGAAATTTGGTCCCCGCTTATACCTTACATCTAAGAATATACAGAACGGAGCAATTGATCTATCTAATACTTCCTATATTTCCGAGGAGGAACATCGGCAAATATACGAACGATGTTCCGTAAAAAAAAATGACGTACTGCTGACCAAGGACGGTGCAAACACTGGAAACTGTGCGCTTAATAACCTCGATTTTGAATTTTCACTGTTATCAAGCGTGGCTGTTCTAAGAGGAAACCCATTACACCTTGATCAGAAGTTTCTTTATCAATTGGTTCTTGCTGATAGAACTCAGAAAGCCATTCGGGAGTCCATGTCAGGTCAGGCAATTACAAGAATTACACTTGAAAAAATTGGAAATTATTCAATACCCATAACGAGCATTGCCGAACAACAAAAAATCGCCGACTGCCTCTCTTCCATCGACGACCTCATCACCGCCCAAACCAAAAAACTCGCCACGCTTAAGGCCCATAAAAAAGGGCTGATGCAGCAGCTATTCCCCTCCCTTGGAGGGGTGGACGGCGAAGCCGGGCGGGGTGGTCGCCCCGTAGTGGACGAGGCGCAAGGATGAACGCATTGACCACATTTCACGCCGACATCAAAAACATCCTCGAACAAGCGAGGAGCAAGGCGCGTTCAGCGGTGAATGCCGCGATGGTGGAAGCCTACTGGCTGATTGGCCGGCGGATTGTTGAAGAGGAGCAGCTTGGGCAGCACAAAGCCCAATACGGTAAACGGCTGATCGAAGACCTCTCGGCAGCGTTGATGGCGGATTTCGGCAAGGGTTTTTCCTATGCCAACCTATACAACTGTCGTCAGTTTTACTTGACCTTTCCCGATCAGGAGATTCTCTACACGCTGTGTAGAGAATTGAGCTGGAGCCATCTGCGCCTGATCATGCGCGTGGATTCGCCGCAGGCCATCGACTATTATTGCCGCGAGGCCAGAGAGCAGAACTGGACGGTACGCCAACTGGAGCGCAATATCAAAAGCCAGAGTTTTCAGCGCCTGCTTTCAACCCAGACCTCGCCATCGCCGGCACAGAGCACCTCTGCCCATCTGGAATTTATCAAAGACCCTTATGTGCTGGAATTCTTGCAATTGCCGGAAACTGGCGAGGTAAAAGAAAGCCGGCTGGAGCAGGCGATTATTGATGAGCTGCAAAAGTTTCTGCTGGAACTGGGCAAGGGTTTCTCGTTTGTGGCAAGGCAGATGCGTATCAGCACCGAAACCAGTCATTTTTATCTCGACCTGGTGTTCTACAACTACTTACTCAAGTGTTTTGTCATTATTGACCTGAAGACCGGCAAGCTAAGCCATCAGGACATCGGCCAAATGGATATGTATGTGCGCATGTTCGACGATCTTAAGCGGGGCGAAGACGACAACCCCACCATTGGCATTATTCTTTGCGACAGCAAGGATGAAACCGTCGTTAAATACTCGGTGATCAAGGAGAGCCAGCAACTTTTCGCTTCCAAGTATCAGCGCATACTCCCGACCGAAGCGGAATTGATTGCCGAGATTGAGCGGGAGAAGCGGTTGATTGAGGAGAGAGAGTGATGGATAAGCAATTTCAATCCCTGCAACTAAACCTTGAAACCGCCGTGCAGCGCGCCAACCTGCGCGGGGAATCCGCGATCACCCATGAGCATGTGAAGAACAACGAGAGCGTGCGCAACATGCTGGATCAACGTGGCATTCAACCGGAAAAACTGGCAGCCGAGGAAGACTTGCAAAAGCTCAAACGCCGAATGAAATCGGAAGAAAAAACTGGCAAAACGCACCAAGACCTTGCCTCCGCAGGGCGGTGAGGAGCAGTAATCCATGAGCAGCAAAAAAACTCTCGCCGATCTGAATGCGTTGGCCAAGCACCTGCGCGGCGAGCTGAAAAACAAAAAGCACATTCTGCTCTATGCCTACAACGGCACCGGCAAGACGCGCCTATCTATGGCTTTCAAGGATATTGGCAAGCAGGACAATGCGAGGGATACACTGTACTTTAATGCCTTCACCGAAGACCTATTCACCTGGGATAACGATCTGGAGAGCGATAGCGACCGCAAACTGAAAATCAACCGTGATTCGCATTTTTTTGATGGCTTGGCGGAATTGGAGATGGACACACGGATTCGCCCCTTTCTACACCGCTATGCCGATTTCGACTTCAGTATCAACTACGAGGATTGGACAGTCCATTTCTCCCGCGTAGCTCAGCAGGGCGAAACTGTTGACCATATCAAAGTGTCTCGTGGCGAAGAGAATCTGTTTGTCTGGTGTTTCTTTCTCGCTATCTTGCAGTTAGTCATGGATGGTGCCGAAGCGTATGGCTGGGTCAAGTTCATCTATATCGACGATCCGATTTCGTCATTGGATGACAACAACGCCATTGCCGTGGGCAGTGATCTGGCACAACTGCTGAAAGGTAAGGAAAGTCCGATCCGTTCGGTAATCTCGTCGCATCATGCCTTGTTTTTCAACGTGATGCACAACGAACTGGATGCGCACAAGTCCAATAAAACAATAGCCTTTTTCCTATCTCAACCGAAGAACACTGCGGACTACCGGCTGCGCCATACCAATGCCACGCCGTTTTTCCATCATGTCGCCATGTTGACCGAATTGCATCAGGCGGAACAGTCGGGCCAGCTCTACACCTATCACTTCAACATGCTGCGCAGTCTGCTGGAAAAGTCAGCCAGTTTTCACGGCTTCCCCAGCTTTTCAGCCTGCATCAAGCAGGATGATGACGACCCGGACGGCGTCCTCCACGCCCGGCTGATCAACATTCTGAGCCACGGCAATTATTCGCTCTATGAGCCGCAGGAGATGCTGGAAGAGAACAAGGCTTACTTCAAGAAAATCCTCGACGATTTTCTTGACCGTTACCCATTCAACCCCGAATTATTTCCCGATGCACCCGAGGAAGCTGCACCATGACCGAACAAGACCAGAAACAACTGGGCAATACCCTCTGGAGTATTGCCAATCAACTGCGCGGCGCGATGAACGCGGACGATTTCCGCGACTATATGCTGTCCTTCCTGTTCCTGCGCTATTTATCGGACAACTACGAGACGGCGGCGCAAAAGGAGCTGGGGCCGGATTATCCGAAGCTGGAAGCCGGTGATCGCCGCACGCCGCTAGCAATGTGGTATGCACAGAACCCGGACGATACCGTTGAATTTGAAAAACAGATGCGCCGCAAGACGCATTACGTGATCAAACCCGAATACCTCTGGGGCAGCATCGCGGAGCTGGCGCGCACGCAGAATAATGAATTGCTGCACACCCTGCAAAATGGCTTCGATTACATCGAAAACGAATCTTTTGCCAGCACCTTTGGCGGATTATTCTCCGAGATCAATCTGAATTCGGAAAAGCTGGGTAAAAACTACGAAGCCCGCAACGCCAAGCTCTGCAACATCATCAAAGCCATTGCCGAGGGTCTGGCGCTGTTTTCCGCCAACAAGGACACGCTGGGCGATGCCTATGAATACCTGATCGGTCAGTTTGCGGCGGGTAGCGGCAAGAAGGCGGGCGAGTTCTACACGCCACAGCAGATTTCCAGCATCTTGTCAGGCATTGTCACGCTGGACAGTCAGGAACCCGCCACCGGCCAAAAAAAACAACTGGAAAGCGTGCTCGACTTTGCCTGCGGTTCAGGTTCTTTGCTGCTGAATGTGCGCCACCGGCTCGGTCCCCACGGCATCGGCAAGATTTACGGGCAGGAAAAGAACATTACCACCTACAACCTGGCGCGCATGAATATGTTGCTGCATGGAGTAAAGGATTCGGAGTTCGAGATTTATCACGGCGACACGCTCACCAACGACTGGGATTGGCTGCGCGAGATGAACCCAGCCAGAAGCCCCAAGTTCGATGCCGTAGTGGCCAATCCGCCGTTCAGCTACCGCTGGGAGCCGACCGAAAGCTTAAGCGAGGACATGCGCTTCAAGAATTACGGTCTTGCGCCTAAATCCGCCGCCGACTTCGCCTTTTTGCTGCACGGTTTTCACTACCTGAAGCCCGAAGGCGTGATGGCCATCATTCTGCCTCACGGCGTGCTGTTCCGGGGTGGCGTGGAGGAGCGAATCCGAACCAAGCTGCTGAAGGATGGCCATATCGACACGGTTATCGGCCTGCCCACCAATCTGTTTTTTTCCACCGGCATTCCGGTGTGCATTCTGGTGTTGAAAAAGTGCAAGAAACCCGATGACGTATTGTTCATCAACGCCGCCGAATACTTTGAAAAGGGCAAGCGTCAGAACCGGCTGCTGCCGGAACACATCGACAAGATTATCGACACCTACCAGTTCCGCAAGGAGGAGGAGCGCTATTCCCGCCGGGTGACGATGGATGAAATAGCGGCGAATGGCTACAACTTGAACATTTCACGCTATATCAGCACGGCGCAGGCGGAAGCGGAAATCGATTTGCAGGCAGTCCATACCGAGTTGCTTATTTTGGCGCAGAACATCGAAAAGGCAAGGGAAAAACACAACGTTTTTTTAAAAGAATTGGGGTTGCCGCCTTTGCCGTGACTCGAACTTTTTTGCAGCGGGTCTTCCGGTATTTTTGCCGAAAAGTTTTTTTAAACTGGAGACATCGCCTACAATAGAGCCTTTTTTATAGCCTTTTGCTTTCAGCAATTTCGTATTGTATGAATTTATCGCTCATTGCGTTAACACCATTTCTGGGCGCTGCGTTTGTCGTGGCCATTTCGCGCAGGGGGCGTCTGCACGCTGCCTGGGGAGCGGGCCTGGTCACCCTGATTGCATTGGCCTTCCTGTTTCCGTTCATTGCTGAGGTTTTTTCAGGTCAGGTTGTGGTGCAAAGCGTCAGCTGGATTCCGCAGCTGGAATCAGGTTTAGGGTTGGATTTTGCTT
>JADZAR010000054.1 GCA_020852475.1 Nitrosomonas sp. | reverse complement strand
CACCGGCGCAAGACTGATCTGCAATGGCGAAAAGCCTGCCGTACGCATCGCAGTCAGCTCGGAACTGACCGCCAGTGCGCCAAGCGCCGCAACCGTGCCGAGCAACGCAATGAACGGCGCGATCTGAATGAATCGCCGCGGCAGCAACATCACGGTATACATGAACGCATCGGCAGTACGGTAAGTGCCTTTACCGACGTCGTCCAGCTGATCCAGCAGATCGAAGAAGCTGAACAGCGGCAGAAGAACGGCGGTTGCAATCACCAAACCGGTCAATACCTGAATAGCAATATAGCGATAAATAATCATTATCGCAGCGATAGCAATTTCTGTCCGGGCTTCAAGGCATACAGCAGCAAAGCAAAAAACATCAGTGCATAAAGCCACCAAACGCCTATGGTCGTATTGACGACACCCTGCTCAACCCAGTTTTTCGCCAGACCGCTCAGATTGTAGTACACGGCAAACACCACAGCGGCAAGCAGATAAGTCCGGGTTGCCTTGTCCTGCCGCGGCACGGTCTGGATAAAAGTCACTGCAATCAAGGCCAGCAGCAGGGTTGCAAGCGGACGGGAAATTCGCCACTGCAATTCCGCTATTTCCCAGGGTTCCTCGGATTCCCAAAGCGTCCGAGTTGGCGCAGCCTTGCGGCGGTAACGCAGCGCAAGCTCACTGTCGGTAAAATACGTCAACTGCTCGAACTGAATCATGTCATCCCTGACTGCGGTATGCGATAGCTGATACAAATAGCCTTCGCTCAGCACGATTGTCGGCCGCGCCTCCCGCGACGGTTGCACCTGCTCCGCCTTTTTGGCAATGATGATTTCACTGGTTTCCGGCGTATTGATATAGTGAAAAACATTGTCCATCTGTTTGTTTACTTCATCCTTGCTTTGCACGTAAACAACCCTGCCGCTGCGTTCACTACCGTAGAAACGCCCGGCCTGAAAGCGGTTCGTATTCAATTCCGCTTCGGCCTGCGCATCGAGAATATAATTTTCAGCATAAGCCCAGGGGCGCACATACGATGACAACATGCCGCTGATGACCGCTACGGGTATCGCCACCATCAATACGATGAGGACAATGCGCTTCCCGCTGACGCCCGAGGCGCGCAGCACATTTAATTCCTGATCCCGGTTTAATCTGCTCAGGCCGCTGATAATCGCGATATAGAGTGCCACGGGTATCAACACCTCCATCGCGATCAGCGTTTTCAACATGACCAGCTTGAAGAGCGCGGCGAGACCGAGTGATTCGGTCACTGCGCCGGCAAGCAGGCGCGCACTGCTGAAACTGGCAAACAAGCCGACCAGAATTAAAATGACAACAATGAACGGCAACGCCAGTTCACGCGTGATGTAACGATCAATGACTCTCATAAATCCTGTTCGCCGTCATTTCTAAAAATCGATCACCGCACGTTGTTATGCTGAAACAATGAAACGGGTGCTTTATTGACGATGGATTCAGCCAGCAATAAATCTTCGACTTTATCGACATCGATACCCGCACGCGGGTCGGGCAGCAGAATTGTTTGCACACGCACGCCTGATTTGACGGCCAAAGTATCCAGCGCATGCGCCAGCGATAAACGGCCGAACACATACGACAACACCACACCGGGACTGACAATTTGAGCCATCAGCCGCCAGGGTTTTTTACGCAAATCCTCCACCTGCTGCCAGAAATGAATCAGCTTGCGCCCCTGCGGTTTGAAGGTAAACAGATTGCAGCCGCAAAAACCGCCATCGCGGAGCCGGAAAACAGTGCGCTTTGCGCCAGGAAATGCCGCCGACATCTGAACATCGGTAACCACACCCACTGTGGCGTCAGCGTCGGTTTTCAGCGATTCGGTCAGGAAATGCCGCACAATCTGCGGCGTCAGCAACGCATGATCGGCGGTTGTCAGCAACACCGGCATGTCATCGGCCAGATGACTTAAGCCCTGTTCGGCGCTGCGGCTGGGCGATTCCCGATTCGGCAGCCAGGCAACTTCCCCGGAATCGATACGCTGTTTTAATGGCGGACAATCGACAAGCCGTGCTTCCGGGGGACCACACAACACGACGGTATCGATTTGATCGCACGCTGTCAGCGCATCCAGCACGCGCATGATCATCGGTTCCCCGCCCACCTTGGCAAAAGCTTTGCACGCGGCGCCTGTATGCCGGGTAATCGGATCGGATGCCGTACGATCCGCAGCCAGTACCAGCGCGGCAAATCTAAGTTGTTTTTCTTCTTCAGGCAGACTCAAAGTGTTTTTCCAAAAATACGGTAGCGTTTATATTCCTTGCTGCCAAGGTGGTCGAGAATTCCGCGCATCGGTTTATTATCTTCCAGTATCCAGGATAATTCCACGCCTTCGATACCGTGTTCCGGTCCGATTTGCCTCGCCACATTGATAACCGTACAGGCCAGCGCCATACCCAATGGTGTGTTGTGGAATTGTCTGCGCACTCCCATCAGCGGTATGCGCGCCGTGCGTATTTGATGTTTGCGCAACCGGTTGAACAGTTTATACCAGCCCAATGGAAAAAGGCTGCCGTTCAATTCGGCAAAAACTTCATTCAGATTGGGCAGCGCCACCATGAATGCAACCGGATCACCGTTGACTTCGGCGATCTGGATATATTCGTCGGCAACGAAAAATTTCAAGCTGTTGCCGAGTTCAGCGAATTCCTCCTGGGTGAACGGTACAAAACCCCAGTTTTC
Organism: Nitrosomonas sp.; assembly: GCA_020852475.1. GTDB lineage: Bacteria > Pseudomonadota > Gammaproteobacteria > Burkholderiales > Nitrosomonadaceae > Nitrosomonas. The sequence goes on along the minus strand of JADZAR010000054.1, from coordinate 11,091 downwards.
CGACCAGGCATCGTTAAAAATATCCCGCATAACCTCCATTTCCGCGGCAAGCTGTTTCCGCTTCATCGTCCTGACATGAATCCGGTCGGCATGACTTCTGATCAGCCGCTGCATGACTTTGGGCGGTTCAAAATCGGTGCCGATCCAGTACGCCAGCATATCCTTGACCGGGAAATACCCCTGCGCTTCCAGCAGTTGCGGATACCAGCGCGCGGAGTGCGGCATCATGATCACCGGCGGGGTGTCAAAGCCATCGACGAGGATACCGCATTCCTGATTGATCGACAGATTGAACGGTCCCGTGATCCGCCGCGCCTGCCTGGTCGCCAACCACGATTCGGCATGCAGCATCAGCGCATTGAGCACTTCAGCATCATTAACGCATTCCAGCAGACCGAAATGGCCGGTATCGCCGCCGTAGCGCTCCCGGTGCAGCGCATCAATCTGCGCGCTGATTCTCCCCACCGGTTGATCGTCACGATAAGCGACCCAGGCCTGCCATTCGGCATGCCGCAGAAACGGATTGTATTTGGAGAAATGGAAGCGGCGTTCAAGGCGCAGCGGCGGAATCCACAACGGATCGTTAGCATAAATACGCCACGGTACTTCGATAAAATCGCCCATATCCCGGAATGATGTCACCGGTCGCACGGTTAATGCGGCCGGACGGGATTGTTTCTTGCTACGGCTCATGGTTTGTTGTTGCGTGAATTCGAATGAAAGAAAATCGTTATGCGGAAGAATAGTATGAAGAATTGCTTCCGGAAGCAATCATTTTAATGAAAAAAAACGAAAACACGGCGCCTCGGCCACCCGCTCCCCCTCGGCCAAAGGGGGAGCAGACGCCGGATATTCAGACCCAGCAACCGCATGGATAGAAAAACGGCTTGATGCTATGCAGAGTCAGTAATGACTACGTTGATTTTACAGGTTCCGTGTCAGTCGGCGCCGCTTCCGGCTGCACTGAAATGGAAGCCACTTCGCCTGACGCAACGGAACCAGCTGATTCAGCCACTTCACCCGATACATGTTTATTCGCATGCGCAGATGAAGGTATTGCGTCGCCATTATTATCCTGCTCAGCCTCATTCTCCGGCTTAACATCAAACCAGCGGTAGAGTGTCGGCAACACAACCAGTGTCAACAATGTCGACGTAATCAGTCCGCCGATAACCACAATCGCCAAGGGGCGCTGCACTTCAGATCCCGGGCCGGTCGCGAACAGAAAAGGCACCAATGCGAGCATCGCCACTGTCGCAGTCATAAGCACCGGCCTGAAACGCTGTTCGCAGCCGCGAATCACCGATGTCGGCACATCCACACCCGCTTCGCGCTGACTGCGCACATACGATATCAGGACGACACCATTCAATACCGCGATACCCCATAACGCGATAAAGCCCACCGACGCCGGAACGGACAGGTACTCTCCGGTGATGAAAAGTCCCATCACGCCGCCAATTGAAGCAAACGGCAACACCATGATGATCAGCGCCGCCAGTTTAAGCGAATTAAACAGCATGAACAGCAGAAAATAGATCGCCGCAATAGTGATCGGCACGATTACGGACAATGTCGCCATCGCGCGTTCCATGTTTTCAAACTGTCCGCCCCATTCAAAATAATAACCCGGCGGTAACTGAATTTCCCTGGCCACGAGCTGCTGCAATTCTTCAACAAACCCGCCCAGATCGCGATCATGCACATTAGCGCCGACAACCACGCGCCGTTTGGCAAATTCCCGGGAAATCTGCGCTGGTCCGTCAACAACCTGTATTGTAGCAACCGAATGCAGCGGAATCAGCGCACCGCCGAGGATGGGATTCCCAGTGCCCGATGGGGCTTTTGTCGGCGTACGCAGTAAAAGATCGTGGATAGCTTCAACATTATCGCGATACTCCACAGGCAGACGAAGCACCAGTGAAAACCGGCGCTCGCCTTCAAAAACATTGGTAATATCCTTGCCGCCCACCGCCGTGCTGATCAATTCATTCACATCGGCAACATTCAGACCGTGACGCGCAATCGCCGCACGATCGATATCCACCACCAGCGACTGTTGTCCGGACAAGCGTTCTATACGAATATCGCGCGCGCCTTTGACCGACTTGATGATACGCGCCAATTTTTCCGACAGGACACGCAATTCTTCCAGATCATCACCAAAAATCTTCACGGCAACCTGAGAGCGAACACCGGTTACCATTTCATCCACACGTTGCGCAATGGGTTGCGAGATGACTATGCTGACACCCGGCAATACGGATAATACTTTGCGAATATCGGCGTCCACTTCTTCCTGCGTCCGGCCGGAATCGGGATCCAGCGTAATAATCGGATCCGATTCGTTCGGTCCGGCCGGATCAGCGGGTGATTCTCCCCGTCCTAACCGGGCCACAACACTTTTCACCCCCGGAACGGTTGCAATCAGTTTCATGGCTTCTGTTTCAACTTTAACCGAATTCTCCAGCGAGATCGACGGTGCACGTATAATAACCGGCGTCAAGGCGCCTTCTTTCATCGTTGGAATAAATGACGTGCCGAGAAGCGGAAACAGTATGAATGACGTACTCAACAAGCCCACGGCAACCATGATCGTGGTTTTTTCGTTCGCCAGCGCTTTGTCCAATAACTTGCGGTATCTGGCTTTGAGATAGGCGATAACCGGCGTATCGTGATCCGCGCCGCCCTTCAAACCGTAAGCACACAGCACCGGCGACAATGTCAGCGACACAAATAGCGATATGGCTAACGCGATCGCTATCGTGTAAGCCAGCGGACTGAATGTTTTGCCTTCCATGCCCTCAAGCGTCATCAAAGGCAGAAAAACCAGGATAATAATCGAAATACCGAAAATAAGCGGCGTACCGATTTCTACCACGGCATCAGTGATTATTTGCAGCTTCTCTTTCAAGGTATTATTTACGGCATGGCCTAAACGGTGGTAGACATTCTCCACGACTACGACGGTCGAATCGACCATTAATCCGATGGCGATCGCCAACCCGCCCAAGGACATCAGGTTAGCTGAAATACCTTGTTGATTCATTACCATGAAAGTAATCAATGGCGCAATAATCAAGGTCGCCACGACGATCAGACTGGAGCGCACATCCCCAAGAAAAATGAACAACACGATAATGACGAGAATAATGCCTTCGATCAGCACTTTGGTGACTGTCCATAATGCGGCGTCGACAAGATCGGTGCGGTCATAAAAAGAAACAATCTGCAATCCGCCGGGCAACAGATTACGCTCGTTGATGTCGGCGACTCTTTCCTTGATCCGCGTGACAATTTCCTTGGCATTGCCACCCCGCAGCATCATCACAATGCCACCGGCAGATTCGGTATACCCGCCTTTGATCATTGCGCCCTGGCGCACCTGCGCACCGAATTTCACTTCGGCGACATCGCGCACAAAAATAGGCACACCGTCAATTTCCTTAAGGACGATATTTTCGATGTCCTTCAGTGTTGTAATTAATCCCTGAGTGCGGATAAGATACTGCTCCGCATGAAGCGCGAGAATATTACCGCTGGCATTGGCATTATTCAGCGCCAGCGCATGATCGACCTGGGATAACGTCAAATCGTAATGCCGCAACCGCTCCGGGTTAATCAAAACATGGTATTGTTTTTGATAGCCCCCTAACGAATTGATTTCGGCGACCCCTGGTATCGAGCGCAGCATAGGCCGCACAACCCAGTCCTGTATCGTGCGCCGTTCAGTCAGCTCTTCTATGGAAAGCTCGCGCTCGCCATCGTCAGGATGATCCAGCGTGTATTGATAAACCTCTCCCAATCCCGTCGATACCGGGCCTAGCTCCGGGGAAACACCGGCCGGCAGCCGCTCCCTGACACCAATCAGCCGTTCCATCACCAGTTGACGGGCAAAAAACACATCCGTTTCATCGGTAAAAACCAGCGTGATCAGGGACAATCCGCTCTTGTTCAGGGAACGCATTTCAACTAGACCCGGCAGACCCGTCATGGCAATTTCAACAGGCACAGTAATCAGCCGTTCGATTTCTTCCGGACTGCGGCCCAGTGATAATGTGGCGACCTGAACCTGAATATTGGTGACATCCGGAAATGCATCCACGGCAAGCTTTGTGGTGGCTCTTAAACCGAAGCCGATCAAAACCAGCGAAATTACGACGACCAGCAATCGTTGCCGCAACATCACGTTGATGAATGAATAAAGCATCGCGATCAGTCCAGTTCAGAGAGCTTGCGCTCGTTATCAAGATCGTAAGCGCCGCTCACTACAATATTTTGTCCGGCGGAAACCCCCGCCAGCACCGGACGCACATTGCCCATTTCCGGCCCCAACTCTACCGGCACTCTGAGAAAGCGATTATCTGCTTCGGCTAAATAAACATAATCCCGATTGGCTTCACGGACAACCGCTTCTTCCGGAATAACAAGCAATTCTCGCGGACTCTCGATAATACGCATACTGGCCAACATTGCCGGCTTGAGTTTCCGGTCGGGATTTTCCACGACTGTCCTGACCATGACCGTGCGTGTCAGCGGATTAACCGTATCTGCAACAAATACAATCAAACCGTCAAGAACGATATCCTGCAAGGCAGGCACCTGTAATTCCACATGCTGCCCAACCATTACACTGCGGGCAATTTGTTCAGGCACATCGCCGACAGCCCAAACGGTTGACAAATCGGCCACTTTAAATAAGGGATCCGCCGGTTGAACGACTTGACCGACAACCACGTTACGCTCAATCACCGTACCGCTTTTCGGAACGCTGATCGGCACTGACGACAGAATATTGCCGCGCCTGACCAGTTCTTTAATCGCAGCATCATGCACGCCCAACAACCGCAGCTGATCCTTGGCCGCGCTCAGCTCCGCACGTGAAACCTGAAGCTCTGTCTCTCGGCGTTGCAGCTCCGCCGCGGGAATGACATCCGATTCGAATAATAGTCTGGCACGGTTGACCGCACGTTCGTTAAGCTGCATCACGGAATAATCACGCAGGTAGTCAAGTTGCGCCCGGTTTAATTCAGGACTGGCAATGCGCGCCAGTGCAGCACCCGCATTAACGCTGTCACCCAGATTCGCGTACACTTCAACAATTCGTCCGGTCACATTCGCGCCCACGCGAATCAGTTTTTGCTCATCGACTTTAATCTGACTGGGCACCAGAATTCTGTCCGCCAGATTGACCCGTTTCAGCTGATCAACTTTGATGCGCTGCATCATGTCTTCATTCAGCGTAATTCTGTTGAGGTCACTCGACGCTTCAGTTCCGGTTGTTTTTGACTGATCTGTTGCGTTATCGCCATTGCTGCATGCCGCAATCAGAAAAATAGCGGCGATCAGCGCGGCAACATGCGTGCGTAATAAAAATTTCATTCGATGATAGACTCCCTGGGGTAATGTGCGCGTAGACGATCAATTTCGGCTGCTGCCGACTGGAGTTCGAAACGTGCCTGCAGCAATTCAGCCAATACACCGCGCAGTATGCGCTGCGTATCCAGCACTTCAATAAAACCACGCTCTCCGAGACGATAAGCTGTTTGTGCGATATCCAGCGCAAGCTGCGCTTCCTTGACGATGCCGCCTTCAAACATTTCAATCCTGCGGCGGGCAATTTCCTTGGCCTGCCAGGCTAACTCAAGTAATTGACCAATTTCGAAACGGCGATATTCGAGCGTTTCACGAATACGGGCTGAATCATAGATTGCAGTATCGATTTCACCACGGCGTCTGTAGAATATTGGAATTTCCAGATTCAAACCCGCCACGTTAACGGAAAACTGGGCATCAGTATAGTTTTCATACAATATATTCACGCGCGGCAGAACAGATGCTTTTTCCTGATCAATTCTCTGGCTGGCGCTGCTCTGTTCCGCTTCCAGCCGCTGTATTTCAGGGTTCAATCGCACTATTTCCTCGCGTAAAGTCTCCAGCGGCGGGAACTCGACCGGATCATTGAGCGAAGCATTGATTTCGAATCCGTTTTGCAAAGCATCTGGCACCAGCTGAATTAACGCAACACGGGCACGTTCTGCACTCAGACGAGCGGCTTCCATACGATTTTCCGCGCTGAGCACCTCGGTATCCGCTCTGATCAACTCGAATCGCGCCGTTTCACCGACATCCACACCAACCTTGATGCGCCGCTGGATTTCTTTCATCAGATCAAAAATGCCCGCCTCCATTTGCGCCTGCTCCTGACGCAGGATCAATTCATAAGCACGCACACGTAATTGCGCGGCAAGATCTGCTCTTACCTGATCCAGACTAGCCTGCCTGGCGCCTACCAGCGCCTCGGCGGAATTGATACGGGCAGATCGGAAGAAAGGATTTTCAATAGGCTGACTGACATTTACCTCGCGATAATCGTTTGCTGGACCGGTGACAGACGCTGGCATTCGCTTGCTTTGCGGCCCCACTTTTATCGCGACGTTCGGATTGGGATAAGCCCTAGCTGCCACCACCCCGGCCTCGGCCATGTCAACCTGCGAACGAGCTGCCTGCACTAGCCCATTGGCTTTCAAACCAACTTGCTGTAATTCTTCAATGGTTAGTCTGGAAAAGTCTTGCGCCGAAAGTAGCGCGGAATAAAACAATAAAGACAGGCTTAATAAAAAGTACCGCAGTTGAAAGATCTGCATTATCCACATAGGGTCTTAAAATGATTTCAAAAAAGGAATCCAGTTAAAATACCGATTCCAAAGTGCGCGTGTGTGCAACATAATATAGGAATGCTTGATTTGATCAAGATGGAATAGGCGGTTATTTTGTCTTTTATTATAAATCGGGAAGAAAGCTTTAAAGCAAATGCCTAACAACCGGCGATGTTAAATAGAGAAACCTGAATATAACCTGAATGGGACGAATTTTTCTGTTTTTGTTTGTGCTCAGCAAACCTCGACTGATCATCACTAGAAATGAGTAAAAGCATGAATAAATAGAACAATATTAAAATTGACTGTTTACAGCACGTCGCTTTTTAATTTTTTCTGTGTTGCAATAACACGTTTGCCTGATTGCTTCTTACCAAAAAATTCGACGCGCTTTAGCAGGCAATTGATACAGGGTAAAAAAACAGACGAGGCGATTGCGCCGGGTAGAAAGCGGAGTTTATAGGTGATAAATGAGCATTTTGAGCTGTTTCTAACCCCGTAGCGGTAACGCAGATCATTTTTCAGCAGCCTGTTAAACCGCAGTCAGCGGTGATTATTAATTCGCCTCCGGATTCTCCTCCAATAATTTAAAGCCCATAAACATGTTGCAAATGGTCGGTAATTTGCTGCCTGACATTCACGGGTCGATTGACGATAGTTTGAATTAACTCGAAAAGCGGATAACCCCGGGTATCAATCAGCTGAAACTTATTGACCATTTCAAGTGTGTGTATACCTTCCCCGACAATTCCTGCTGTTTCTTCGCGAGCCAGCATGCGCCCTAATGCATGATGATGCGAATTTTCACTTGTCGCTGTTGTAATAAGGTCGCCCAGTCCGGCGAGATGATACGGGCTGTTTTTCAGTCCACCCATTTGATTAACTATCCGGCTTAATTCACTCAAAGCAGCAACACTTAAATAGCCACGCATGTTATCGCCCAGCTTTAATTCGTCCGCCATCCCGAACAGCATGGCGTATACGTTTTTAAGAATCACAGACCAGCTGATTCCCAAGATATCCGTCGAATGTTCAATAAAAAGCGATGAATGCTTAAAACAGGCCTTAACTTTCTGGTACGCGACTCTGTCAGCGCAGCCGAATTGCGCAAAGGCGAAACGGTTCGCGCGAATTTCTTCCGATATCATGGGACCGTAGAGTAGGCCATAACTGCTTCCGGGTCTGTTCCGATGCGCCAGAACATCCTGAAAAATTTGTGCCGCCGTTTGGCCTGCCTCGTCCAGACCTTTAGCTATACTGATGCACAGACTGGTACTACTGAGCAGCGGCGCAATCTGCGTTATTATTTCCCGATGCGGGTTGACCGGTAAGCAAAAAATAACAATATCCGCAAGAGGAACCGATTCCTCGAGTATGACGGATTGAAAATCCGGTGCTGGATATTTTTCCCATATAGCCAGTTGATGCCGCGCCGCAAGCAAATGTTGCATCGCGCGGCCCATTTCGCCATACCCCAGGATCAGCACGCTGAACTGATCGCTATTTTCTGTCATGCATGCAGGCTGGAATGTTCCGTGTCAAAACCAAGTCAGGTTGCAGATATTCTGTCTTCAAATCTTTCACTTTGAAGTTCGATACTAAACAAGCTTTTCACTTTGCTTTGTTTCTACCGAAGAGAAGAAAGTGACGCAGAGATTTCATCGAAACTTATTCAGTCTGTAAAAAACTACAGAGTGTCTTTCGCCTGAACAACCGGTAGTTTTTCAGTATTTAACTGTTCGATTTGTTTTATCAACAGACCCATGTTTTCCCACCCGGTCTCATCAGCCGAAGGTATCCAGCGTGCGCGCAAGTAACCTGAACGATCTATTAAATACTCCATATGATCCGGTATCGAGCCACGGCCCAGCAAATCCGGGTGACTCATGGTGCGCCGCGAAAGCGCATAACTTTGCGTGATTTCCCGGGCAGTATCTGCAACTACCGGGTAAGGCATATCCTGGGTTATTTCCGCCAGGACATCCGCTTCCAGTTCATGCGCTGGAACCATCAGAACCTGAATATTCTGCGCAGCTAAAGTTGTATAAACAGCCTTAAGCTGCGCTATGCGTGCTTGAGAATAGGGCCAGGAAAAAATAACCAGCAAAACAGGTTTATTGCCGCGAAAATCCTGCAAAGCTCCGCTCGATCCGTCATGCGCGTTATATGAAAATACCGGAGGCTGCACATGCGCCCGATTGGGAATGACTTCGGGCGAAAGAATCCTCGCCTGATAGCCACGCGACAATGCAAACACGTAATTTACCAAATCCCAACGATCTTCCTCGGTGAGCTCATCTTTATAACCTGGCATGTCCGTATTCTTCATGCCATACGTAATCCAATGGTAAAAATCTCCGGGCGTATGCTCTACGGTATGTGGCTCGGTGAGCATATCAGGCGGAACAGTTGACAGCGTACGGGCCTTAATCCCATCCCCTTTACCTTGGTGTCCATGACATTCAACACAGTGCTCGGTATAGTTTTGTGCACCATATGCGATTGAAATAGCATCAAACGGCACTGGCGGTTTGCGATACGTTTCGGGATAAGCCTCTATCGTTAGAGGTGGCAATGCTACCGCCAGACCCAGAACAAAAACAAAAGAAGGAATAATGATTAAGCGTTTCAGGTTCCACGCACTGAAGCGTCCATAAAACAATACCCCGAATGCCGTCACGATGAGTATTAAACCACTCCAAACCAGAATAGGCACATTTTCTGTGTTCCAGGTTGCTGCTATCGAAAACCTGAAACTGTACGGCCATTCTTCAATCTGTGCATACTTTGCCGGTGTCGCATTATTAGCCAGAATGGTCGCGATTAAAACAAGAACTACCGCCCACAGAAATTCAATGCGCACCCATTTGCGCATTCCGGTCGCGCTGCTTCTTGTTTCATCACTGCTCTTGCTATTAGTAAAACGTGGCAGCCAATAAGCTCGTACACTGGATGCAATGATCAGTATAACTCCCAGCAGTGCGAGCTTCGCCAGAAGCAACCAGCCATAAGGTGTGGCCACGAGTGTTGCGTAATTACCATCAAATATACGATCACTGACGATTATGCCTGTCGCCATAATCAATACCATGACTGGCAGCGCTACAGTTGAGAATCGCTTCAGAATATGCGAATCAAATACATTTGCTCGCGCGCTTTTTTCTTGCTTTACATATTCATACTTTAGCAGTAATAAAGCTGGCAATCCGCCCAGCCACACACCCGCCAAAATGATGTGCAACGCATATGGCAGTATATTTGCCATTGCCATGCCTTCAGCAGCGGCATGGCTTACCAGAGCATCTGCAACAAGTGGAAGCATGGCGATTATTGCTGTCAGAATATAACGCCATGGAGATCTTACCGGAGTCATGCGTATCAGCATAACCGTTGATATCCATAGCATAACAGCCAAGGCAAACTGTACGGCCCACATTGTGCCGGTTCGCGTGCCTGTTATAAAGTGACTGACAGTCTCTATTTCCAGCAGTTTATTGGTTTCACCGGTAATCTGAGCGATCGTTGCTGCTATCGTGACAATAAGTCCAATCAGAATTCCAATGGCCAGTCTGGGAAACAGGCGTTCCAACTTTTCTACCCAGAGCGCAGCATTAACACGCTTATTTATCCCTGCTAGCGCCAGAAAGACACAGCTGCCCAAAATTATTAGATTCGCTGTCAGCTGAAACCAGCGGGCAGCCGCACCTAAGATTTCTATCATTTCACTGAGAACTGTCTTTTATTCTAAAACTATAGTTCGAATCAACGACATGACCATCAATGGATAAAACACGAAACTGAACCTTGTACACCCCTGCTGCGAGACCAGGCAATGGAAGAATGATCGACTTCGGATCGTCAATAACCTTCTCCGGTTCAGCTTGCGACACTACTTTATCATTCATGTCGACAACAGATACCGCTGCATACGCAGTTTCAATTTCTTCATTAAACCAGAGTTGTATTTTTGATGGTGATTCTGAAAGCGTTGCTCTGCGTGGCGGGTCTGATTTAATTAAGGAAGCATGCGCCCAAACATCGTGTGCCTGCAACACTGTCAATCCTAGCATCAATAAACAAGCTAAAAATCCTTTGACGCCGCCTGATATTTTTCCCGAGTTGCCAATAACCAGTAATATATTATTCATTTTGTATATTTTGTAGAGGTAAAAATGTCTTTGTATGAGTTGTCTGTGATACACCAAGTTCAACTCTTCAACAGAATTTTACATGCTCTGGCTAAATATTTTTCAGTTAAAATTTCTTTGTGCGATTTAACCGTCTTTCATTTTTTTCCGGTTAGTTATCCAGTTTTTAAAGCGTCTGGATCGAAACAACTTATAACCGATCAGCGTTGTCAATAACAATCCAACTGCTGGTCCGATAGTCGCCCTGAATACTTCAGCATAATTGATCATCTCCACACGCAGAT
>JADZAR010000053.1 GCA_020852475.1 Nitrosomonas sp. | reverse complement strand
GGTACAAGATTTTCCTTTTTCGCGGCAGCATCCAATTGATGCCTAATTTCTTTCCGACGATCGTCGAAACTCGCTATTACTGCGCCTTCTTCCAGCAGTTGTCGTGCATAACTGTCTGCATCGTATAACTGGATAGTTGTATCTTTTGCCTCAAAGCGATGTCCTTGCGTCTCGCGACCAGCATCAATCCCCAGAATACGAACCGGCAGGATATCTGCGCCATGCAGTGCAATCAGACTGTGCGCGGGGCGTACGAAATGGACGCTGCTCCAGCCGTCGGCCAGCTGATAGGTCATAACTTTGGGAATCGGCAGACGCTCGATGGCTTCTGTGATTGCAGTTTGCAGTCCTTCGACCAGGCGCGCGCCGGGCACGATGCTGTCGAAAAACAATACTTCCGTTTTGTCTTCCTGCACGTGCTTCAAACGCGATACGGCGGAGGCATCAGCGCCGAGACTGATCAGTTTTTTCAGCAGCGGCGGCGTCGCTTGCCCATCTGCGTCCAGTCCTACCTTGACCGGCATCAGTTTTTGCGAAACGGATTTATCCGCCGCTTGACCGGAAACACCGGCAATCCATACGGCCAGGCGTCTCGGTGAGGCGAAAACCCGCTTCGGCGCGTCAGGCTGGATTAATCCCTGCGCCAGCAGACTGGCCGAGATCGATCCGGCAAAACTGTCGCCCAGCTGTTTGAGCGATTTGGGCGGCAGTTCTTCCACCCGTAATTCCACCAGTAAGTTTTTTGTAGTCATGCGGATGTTGCTGTGGATGAAGGTTTGGATTGTGGCGTTTGCGCCAGCTGCGCCACCCATTCGCGCGGCGCCAGCGGAAACGGCGGATCAAGGGACTCGCGGCTGGCGTAATACGCTTGCGCGACGCTGCGAGACAGATTGCGGATGCGGCCGATATAGGCGGCGCGTTCGGTCACGGAAATAGCGCCGCGCGCATCGAGCAGGTTGAACGTATGCGCGGCTTTGAGCACCTGTTCGTAGGCCGGCAGCGCGAGCTGCTGTTCAATCAGTTGCTGCGCCTGTTTTTCGTGGCTGGAAAATGCATTGAACAGATAATCGGGGTCGCTCAGCTCAAAATTGTATTTTGATTGTTCCACTTCATTCTGATGATAAACATCGTGATACGTCAATCCGTCAGTCCAGATCAGGCTGTAAACATTTTCGACACCTTGCAGATACATGGCCAGGCGTTCCAGACCGTAAGTGATTTCACCGGTGATCGGCCTGCAATTGATGCCACCGACTTGCTGAAAATAGGTGAACTGGGTGACTTCCATGCCGTTCAGCCAGGCTTCCCAGCCGAGTCCCCAGGCACCCAGCGTCGGGTTTTCCCAGTCATCTTCCACCAGACGCACGTCATTCTGTTGCAAGTCGAGTCCCAGTTCTCGCAGGGAATCAAAATACAGATCCAGGATATTTGCCGGCGCGGGCTTCAGTACGACCTGGAATTGATAGTAATGCTGCAAACGGTTGGGATTGTTGCCATAACGGCCGTCTTTCGGTCGCCGTGACGGCTGCACATAAGCCGCTTTCCATGGCTCCGGCCCGAGCGCGCGTAGAAAAGTCGCCGTATGGCTGGTGCCCGCGCCGACTTCCATGTCATACGGCTGCAGAATGGCGCAGCCTTGTCTGGCCCAATAGCGTTGCAGGGTGAAAATAATGTCCTGGAATGTTGGTGTGTTCATGAAAAAACCGCGGTTGTGCCGCTTCTGTGAGTGTAGTTGCCGATTTTACAGGGTTTTCCATTCGGCGTGTATGACTGCGCCGGCTTTTTCGTACAGATCCGGCGCGACGCATGACGATGCCGTTGTAGTGGCAGGAACTCATCGCATTCTATTGATCTGTTCAATCCATGACAGGTAATTCTAAGTTTCCAGGGCAAAAGCGCGGTCACGTTTTTCATGGAGCCCGTGCTGCATAAAGTCGTTTCAGCTAATGCCGATAAGTGTAGTTATTCTTGTAACTTTGTTTTCGGTCAGGTCAGGTGTTTATGCATGAAATAATAGATGGTGACAGTGGATTAGGAGCTGCTGAGCGTGAATATAAGTTCACTGCCCAGGATTTTGAGCGAGTCAAAAAAATGATCTATAACCGTGCCGGTATTTCACTTTCGCCTAGCAAACAAAACATGGTATACAGTCGTCTTGCCAAACGTTTAAGAGCGAATGGTTTCGGTTCATTCAAAGATTATCTGGATTCACTGGAAAATCCTAAAAACCCAGAGTGGGAAGCGTTTACCAACGCACTGACGACTAATCTGACTTCCTTTTTTCGTGAGCATCATCATTTTCCCATTCTTGAGCAGCATGCGGAGAAACGCAGAAATGCGGGCAAAATCCACCTCTGGTGCAGCGCGTCATCAACAGGTGAAGAGCCCTATTCGATGGCGATGTCGATGGTACAGGTATTCAATACACTTACCCCGCCGGTACATATTCTGGCGACAGATCTGGATACGAACGTTCTAGCCAAAGCGAAGGCGGGCATTTATCCAATTGAAAAACTCGAGAAACTGCCAAAAGAGAAGTTGAGAAAGTTTTTTCTGAGAGGTAAGGGAATTCATGCGGGACATGCGATGGTGCGTCCTGAATTACGAAGCATGATTACATTCCGGCAATTGAATTTGCTGGATACTAATTGGCCTATTCGCGGTCCTTTTGATGCGATATTCTGCCGTAATGTTATGATTTATTTCGATAAGCAAACACAATATAAAATTCTGCAAAAATTTGTGCCTTTGCTTGCCCCAAACGGTCTGCTGTTTGCAGGCCATTCCGAAAGCTTTCAGCATGCAGCTGATTTATTCAAGTTACGAGAAAAAACAGTGTACGAGCTTGCTAAAAAATAACTGAGGAAACGCATGACTGAGTTTGTCAATGAACATATCGCAACAAATTTATACTTTGATAATAATTTTAATATACAAGCTGTAAAGCTTTTGCCGGGCGAATATTTTGTCACAAAAGAAGACATGCTGCTCGTGACAGTGCTGGGTTCCTGTGTTGCTGCCTGTATTCGCGACAGAAAGAACGGGATTGGCGGTATGAATCATTTTATGTTGCCTGATAGTGGCAGTTCGGACACAAATTCGCCGATGAATCCGTCTGCGCGATACGGTGTGTATGCGATGGAGATTCTAATCAATCATTTGCTGAAAATGGGGGCGCATCGAGCAAATCTGGAAGCAAAGGTATTCGGCGGGGGTAATGTGATTAGCGGTTTAACGCAAGCTAACGTTGGTCAGCGTAATGCGGAATTTGTGCTGCAATTTCTGAACACTGAGGGTATTCCAATAATCGCAAAGGATTTGATTGATATCTATCCTCGTAAAGTTTATTTTTTTCCTAAAACCAGTAAGGTTTTGGTCAAGAAATTGAGAGATCAGCATAATGGGACGATCAAAATGCGTGAAAAGGATTACAGCAGGAGGCTCAATAAATCCACAAGTAATAACAAGAGTAACGTGGTGGAGCTTTTTTCCTGATTTATAACATTTGATAATCGATTACGAGCGTATTATGAAGAAGATCAATGTACTGGTTATAGATGACTCAGCACTCATCCGCAAGCTGCTTACCGAAATTATTAACAGTCAGCGTGACATGACGGTAGTTGGTTCGGCATCGGACCCTCTGGTGGCGCGCGATATGATTCGTGAGATGAATCCGGATGTATTAACGTTGGATGTTGAGATGCCCAAAATGGACGGTTTGGATTTTCTGGAGCGATTAATGCGCCTTCGGCCCATGCCCGTAGTCATGGTGTCAACTTTGACAGAAAAGGGGTCCGATATTACTTTCCGTGCGCTTGAACTTGGTGCTGTTGATTTTGTAGCCAAACCTAAAATCGATATTGCCAGTGGACTAAAAACTTATGGTGATGAAATCGCCGGTAAAATAAGGACAGCATTTTCCGCACGTGTAAAAAGACTCGGTCCGGAAAAAGCGGTATCAAAAAGTGCGTCCGCAGATGCTGTATTGCCAGCGGTTCCAAGTAAAACCGCTGTATCAACGGAAAAGCTAATTATCGTTGGTGCTTCGACAGGTGGTACTGAAGCAATCAAGGAGTTTCTGATTCAATTACCGGCCAATTGTCCGGGAATTTTGATTACGCAGCATATGCCGGAAGGATTCACTAAATCATTTGCCAACCGATTAAACAGCCTTTGCAG
>JADZAR010000052.1 GCA_020852475.1 Nitrosomonas sp. | reverse complement strand
TGTTGCTGATGAACGCCGGACCGGAATCGTATACCCCGGGTGTGAATGGAATGGCCAGCGTTTTTCCGGTTGCAAGCGTGTAGAAATGCAGATGCGCCCCTGTTGTTTGCAATCGCTTGTTGGGCAGCGTTTGGCTGCCCAGGTTGGCGGGTTCCGCATCAGGGTGCAGCACGCGGGAATCCACATTCCATTCCTGATGGTTGACCAAGCTGCCGCGGAAGACCGAAAAAGCGATTATCTTGCCATCGAAAGACACTGCCGAATCGAGCGCCGCACAGGCGTTCTGGTCTGTTGAGGTTGACGAACAGTTAAAAATAACCGTTTCAACGCCATTGGCATCGCGATAAACCAGATCGCACGGCGCGGAGAAGTCGGTCAGAAAATTCGTCACATCGGGCAGCACGTCGTACACATCCAGACCGGTCATGGTGCGGGTGATCGACTGTGACTGTCCGTTGATGGTTACATTGCCTGTCAGTTGATACGTTGCGGTAGTGCGTTCGCAGCGTGAATAAACCATCGGATCTTGTGCGAAGGCTGTGGTGACGGAACTGAACAGTGCGGGTAGCAAGAGTATGAAGAAGAGCTTTGTTTTTGTTGACATCTTTTCTGGCAGACTGAATGTTTGAAAGAATAGTTATTATTATCAATTGAGCGCGGATGTTAACAGATTATTCCGCTACCTGATATTGTTTTTTTAGTTTTTTTTATGATATTTTCCTGGAGAATTAATAAAAAAATCATTTTATAACAACAATATATGTTTAATAATTTATGATAATTTAACATTAAAATAGATATGTTATATCCTCTCTTTTATGGGTAAAAAATCGAACGGATCGCTGGCTTCTTCGACCTGCTTCAGGCACAATCCAATTCCCGCAATCCACGTATCGCTGAAACTGAAATCCGTGACCGAATTTGTGATCCATGGATAAAATCATCAAAACAACAAACTCCGAAAGCACCGGTATTGACGCTAGTGTCGGCATCAAACCCAAACCCCGGCGCAAACGTAAACCCGCAGCGCGTCCGGCGGAAGGCGTGCAGTCTGTTCAACGCGGATCAAGAAGAAAATTCGAAAAAAATCCACACAACAGTCAATACGGTTATAAGCAAAAATTCATGCTGGTGTGTATTGAACTATTTTGCCTCGGTGTGATTGCTGTTTTGGCGATTATGGTACTGCTGGGATACTCCGCAAACCGGTTTTCCGGCACCAGTTTTTTGAACCATTTGCTGCCATTTGCAGTGACTGTTTTGATATTGATATTTATTTCAACCGTTTTTCTGGTTGGTTGGTGGAAACTCAGGTATTACTTGCAGTCACATTCTCGTTTTTTGACGCCTTTGTTATCCATTTCGTTGGCGTTGACGCTGACATGGCTGGCTGTTAATGACCAATTTACATTGGCTTATGGCAGTTTTCGTACGCTGGTTGGCGGCAAGGAAGAAGCCGGGCGCATGACGATCGCGCATCAGGTTTATGCTGCTTATCGCCGGCAAAACAACGCACAGCTGCAAGTCATGGTTGATCGTGCGCAGCAGTATCGGCAAGCCATAGAGAGTGCGGCGCGCGCATTTAATATTGATGCGCATTTGCTGTACGGCATCGCGGCAACCGAATCCTCCTTTATACCGCGGACCAGTAGTGATGGAGGGCGTGGATTGTTTCAGATTACCCGCGTTCCGGATATTGTGGTAAATCAAGCGCGACAGCGGCTGGGTGCGGAAAAAATTTCATTAGATAATCCGTATCACAACGCATTTGTCGCCGCGGCAACATTCAAGCATTATCTCGCGGAGATGAAAAACGATTTGTTTCTTGGCTTGCTGGCCTATAACATCGGGCCCGCAAATGGTGGCTTGCGTTTTATCATGCAGCAGTATGGCGCAACCGATTTCACGACTATTCAACCCTATTTGCAGACGTTGCCGCGTGATTATCCGATACGGGTATTGTCCTACTCCCTTGCTTTTCGTATTTGGGAGAAAGAAGGCCGGTTGCTTGCTTATGAGGAAGCGAACAACGCCGTGTACATCCAGCGCATCGGCATCCCCGGATTGCAGGCAAGATTGTAACCATAAGCAAAAACAATTCATGGATATTTGAGTATGAATAAAAATTATCAGAATCTGGTTCACAGACTTGAAGAAATATCTCGGTTGAAAGGTGTGATGAGTATCATCCAGTGGGATCAGGAGGTAATCATGCCGATAGGGGCTTCGGAAGCCCGCGCCAATCAGATTTCAGCACTTGCCGGAGTGATTCATGAACGCATGACGGACAGAAGACTGGGCGAGTATCTGGATGAATTGAGTGCTCAGCGTAATGGTTTCAGCACGTTCGAATGGCGCAACATCGAAGAGGCTCGCAGAGAATATGATTTAATGACCAAAGTACCTGGACAACTGGTTCAGGCCATTGCGGCATTAAGTTCGCGTGGTCATGCCATTTGGGTACAGGCACGCAGGGAAAACCGGTTTGTCGATTTTGCGCCGGTGATCAAAGAGTTCCTTGAGTTGAAACGGGCTTGGGCGGCATGCGCATATCCGGAGAAAACAGCCTATGATGCCAATATTGCAGTGTTTGAATATGGAACAGCGGCAGCAGAAATTTCAGTTGTTTTTGATCAGTTGAAGGAAACACTGATACCGTTTATCCATGAACTGAAACATCATACCTATCAGCCGGATGTTTCCATTTTGCAGGGTCGTTTTCCGCTGGAGCAGCAAGCGGCGCTGGCGCGTAGAATCAGTGAAGATATCGGCTTTCAGTATGATAAAGGTCGTATGGATGTTTCGGTTCATCCGTTTTGCGGTGGTAGTCATCCTACCGATGTGCGGATCACGACACGCTACAATGAAAGCGATTTCATCGAATCGTTATATGCGGTAATTCATGAGACGGGGCATGCGCTATACGAGCAGGGGCGCATGCCGGACGCGTGTGATCTGCCGGCTTCCGAGTCATTGACCATGGGTATTCACGAATCGCAGTCGCTATTCTGGGAGCGCATGATTGCACGCGGCAGAGGGTTTTGTGCACACTATTTTGAAACCATTTGCAAAACTTTTCCGGATAATCTGCAAGGAGCGACCATTGATAACTTCTACCAGGCCATTAATGCTTGCAGGCCGGGTTTTATTCGTGTGGAAGCTGATGAACTGACGTATCCGCTGCACATTATTCTGCGTTTTGAAATTGAACAGGATTTGTTTGCAGATAACTTGTCTGTTGATGATTTGCCCGAAGTCTGGAATGCAAAAATGAAACAGTATCTGGGTATCATTCCACCCACGGATACTCTGGGCGTTTTGCAGGATTCGCATTGGAGCAGCGGCGCTTTCGGTTATTTTCCTTCTTACACCCTGGGTGCAATGTATGCCTGCCAGTTTTATAAAGCCTTGCGGGAAGCATTGCCCGATACCGAAAGTAATATAGCGGCGGGGTATTTTGCGCCGATCAAGGATTGGCTGAACGACAACATTCACCGCCAGGGAAAGCTTTATACCCCGCAGGAACTAGTGGTGCGTGTAACCGGCGAACCGTTGAATCCTCAGCATTTCATTCATTATCTGAAGACCAAGTATGCGGCGATTTATAAGCTGAATGCATTTTAGGGATCTGTCGGACATAAACTACGCTACTGCGCCAATGGGGTGGCGGCGCATATTTCCTCAGTTTTTCGTTACACAGTTTTGCTATGCATGCGCCTCAAAATTGAGAGAATCCGCATTCGTTCTCTCACATGCTCGTTACGACTATTTAAATCCGGCAAAACTCCTCGCAGAGTATTAAAAAGCTACCCGCTTGCTCTGAGGAGTTAAAAAAAGGCTATGTCACAGTTAGTTGTTGAAACTGTCTTATTTTTCCAAGAGATGCCAGGAAACAAAGCGTTGGCGTAATATTCTGACCGAGACGATCAATCATTCTGTGCCATCCGAGATAATTTC